>CAZEYA010000138.1:0-10067 GCA_964516515.1 uncultured Kineosporiaceae bacterium
CATTCGGGGCCGATCCGCGCCTTCGCTACCTGGGCGCACGGCTACGACCCGGGCGAGCCCCACAATGTCGAGGAGGTCATCGTGCGGATCCGCCCGGGCGGGCAGTCCGCCAGCGTCAGCTACCGCAACCGAGTGACGGAAGTCAATGTGCCGACCTCCGACGAGCTGCCGGTTTGGGGTGCGCAATGACGCGTGGTCAGCGATGAGCACGCTCGCCGCGATCATCGGCCCCGGCAACATCGGCACCGACCTGCTGGCGAAGCTGCGCCGCGACCCCCAGATCGAGGTGGCGTACATGGTCGGCATCGTCGAGTCCGAGGGCCTCGCCAGGGCCAGGGCGCTGGGGGTCGAGGCCTCGGCCGACGGGCTCGACTGGCTGCTGCAACGAGACCCGCTGCCCGCGATCGCCTTCGACGCCACGTCCGCCAAGGCCCACATCCGGGCGGCGCGCCGGCTGGCCGACGCCGGGATCGCCGCCGTCGACCTGACTCCGGCAGCGGTCGGGCCGCTGGTCTGCCCGCCGGTCAACCTGATGGCGCACCTCGACGCCCCCAACGTCAACATGATCAGCTGCGGCGCGCAGGCGACGGTGCCGATCGTCCATGCGGTGTCGTCCGTGGTGCCGGTGGCCTATGCCGAGATCGTCGCGTCGGTCGCCTCGAAGTCCGCCGGTCCCGGCACCCGGGCCAATATCGACGAGTTCACCCACACCACGGGCCGCGCCGTCAGTCAGCTCGGCGGCGCGGAACGGGGCAAAGCGATCATCGTGCTCAACCCCGTCGAGCCGCCGATGATGATGATGGACACGATCTTCTGCGCCATCCCGGCCGACGCGGACACCGACGCGATCACCGCCTCGATCCAGCGCCGGGTCGCCGAGGTCGCGCAATACGTGCCGGGGTACCGGCTGCGGGCCGAGCCGCAGTACGACGAGCCTCGCGCACTGTGGGGCGGCAACGGCCGGGTGGCGGTGTTCATCGAGGTCACCGGGGCGGGGGACTACCTTCCCGCGTACGCGGGGAACCTCGACATCATGACCGCGGCCGCCGCGCGCGTCGGCGGTCTGATGGCCCGGCGGATCGCCGAGCGGGCAGGAGCGACGGTGTGAGTGAGTCGAGCAACAACGGCGCCGGTGGCACCGAACGACCGGTGCGGCTGACCGACACGACGCTGCGCGACGGCAGCCACGCGATGTCCCACCAGTTCACCGAGTCTCAGGTCCGGGCGACGGTGCACGCCCTGGACGAGGCGGGCGTTGAAGTCATCGAGGTCAGCCACGGGGATGGCCTGGGCGGGTCGTCGTTCAACTACGGCTTCTCCGGCACCGATGAGGTGCAGCTTGTCGCCGCCGCGGCACAGGAGGCGAAACGAGCGGCGATCGCCGTCCTCCTCGTACCCGGGATCGGGACCTTGCGCGAGTTGAAGGCGGCGCGCGAGGCGGGCGCCTCGGTCGCCCGTATCGCGACGCACTGCACCGAGGCGGACGTGTCGGTGCAGCACTTCGGCATCGCCCGCTCGCTCGGCATGGAGACCGTCGGGTTCCTCATGATGAGCCACCGCACCACGCCCGCGGTGCTGGCGGTGCAGGCCCGCATCATGGTCGACGCGGGCGCTCAGTGCGTCTACGTCGTGGACTCCGCCGGGGCCCTCGTGCTGGCCGATGCGACCGACCGGATCGCCGCGGTGCACGCCGAGATCGGCGCCCAGGCCCAGGTCGGGTTCCATGGCCACCAGAACCTCTCGCTCGGCGTCGCCAACTCGGTGCTGGCGTTCCAGGGCGGGGCCCGGCAGATCGACGGGTCGCTGTGCGCGTTGGGAGCCGGGGCGGGCAACTCGCCGACGGAGGTGCTGGCCGCGACGTTCGACCACCTGGGCGTCACCACCGGCGTCGACGTCGGGGGGGTGCTCGCGGCCGCGGAGGAGGTCGTCCGGCCGTACCTACCGCGCTGGCCCAAGGCCGACCGCACCGCGATCGTGCAGGGCTGGGCCGGGGTGTATTCGAGCTTCCTGCTGCATGCCGAGCACGCGGCCGAGCGGTACGGGGTACCGGCGCACGAGATCCTGCAACGTGCCGGGGAGTTGGGTTACGTCGGCGGCCAGGAGGACATGCTCATCGACATCGCCATCGGCCTGGCTGCGGCACGGCAGCCGGTCAATGCCTGAGAGGCAGCAATGGACCTTATCCAGCACGTCATCGACGGACAGGACGTGGACTCGCAGTCGGGGAAGAGCTTCCCGACCATCGACCCCTGGACGCAACAGCCGTATGCCGACGTGGCGCTCGGTGACGCCGAGGAGGCGGATCGCGCAGTGGCGGCGGCGCGCCGGGCCTTCGATTCTGGTCCGTGGCCGCGGCTGGGGTTCGCGGAGCGCGGCAGGTTGCTGCACCGGCTCGCCGACCTGATCGACGCCAACGCCCACGAGCTGGCGCTTGCCGACACCCGCGACATGGGCAAGCCGATCAGCGACGCGCTGGCCAAGGACGCACCTCGCACCGCGTACAACTTCCGGTTCTTCGCCGACCACGCCCGGCTTGCCACCGGTGAGGTGATGCCGATGGATTCCGGCCACCACGCGTACTCCCGGTTCGAGCCGGCCGGAGTGGTGGTGGCCATCGCGCCGTGGAACTTCCCCATGATGCTCGAATCGTGGAAGGTGGCTCCGGCGCTGGCGTGGGGGAACACCGTGGTGCTGAAGCCGGCCGAGGACACGCCGGCGTCCGGGACGCGCCTGGCCCAGCTGGCGCGGGAGGCCGGGTTCCCGCCGGGGGTGTTCAACGTCGTCCACGGTTTCGGCCCGGATTCGGTGGGTTCGGCGCTGACCGGGCATCCTGGCGTGGACCGGATCACGTTCACCGGCGAGTCGGGCACGGGGCGGGTGATCGCGCGGGCGGCGTCGGCCAACCTGGTCCCGGTCAGTCTGGAACTGGGCGGCAAGGGCGCCAACCTGGTCTTCGGCGACGCCGACCTCGGCAATGCCGTCGACTGGTCGATCAAGGCGGTCTTCACCAACGCCGGTCAGGTGTGCCTGGCCGGATCCCGGTTGTTCGTGCAGCGGGGCATCCTGGAGGAGTTCTTGGCCGCGTTCATCGCTAAGGCCGAGGCGCTGCGCGCCGGTGACCCGAAGCGGCCGGAGACCCAGTTGGGGCCGTTGGCGTCGGCCGAGCATTTCGCCAAGGTTCGGGGGTTCATCGAGGAGCTAGAGGGCAGCGGTGCCGATGTCCGCACCGGTGGGCTGGGGGACGGCTGGGTGGTGCGGCCGACCGTCGTCGTGGAGCCGCCGCCCTCGTCCCGCGTGTATCGGGAGGAGGTCTTCGG
The DNA here is from genome assembly GCA_964516515.1 of uncultured Kineosporiaceae bacterium. GTDB lineage: Bacteria > Actinomycetota > Actinomycetes > Actinomycetales > JBBAYJ01 > JANNOG01. Next base: position 3,318 of record CAZEYA010000138.1, read on the forward strand.
GCCGGTGGTGACCGTGCACGCCTTCGACACCGAGGACGAGGCGATCGCGCTGGCCAACGATTCTCGCTATGGCCTGTCCGCCATGGTGTTCACCGAGAACCTGTCACGCGCCCACCGGGTCGCCGCCCGACTGCGGGCCGGCACGGTGTGGGTGAACTGCTTCTTCGTCCGGGACCTTCGCGCCCCGTTCGGCGGGGTCGGTGACTCCGGAGTGGGGCGGGAGGGCGGCAGCTTCAGCCGCGAGTTCTTCACCGAGCCCAAGGCCGTCATCGCCCAGATCTGATCGGCCGAGGGGTCGAGCCGCGGTGCCGGACGTCGACACTGGCGAGGAGATGGCCGGCGACGTGGAAGGTCGCCCGGATCCAACCCTCCGCTGGGAGTGGGACGGCGCGGGTGAGGCCGCCGGTGATGACGAGGTCGCCGGGCTCGATGGCCCGATCGTGCGTGGCGAGTTGTTGCGCCAGCCAGGCGGCGCCGGCCGCGGGATGGCCGTCGGCATCGGCACCGCGCCCCGTCGCCACGCTCGCGCCGTCGACCGACAGCTCGACTTCGATGCCCGCGAGGTCGTCCAGCGGCAGTTCGGGTCCGACGACCACCCACGCGGCGGAGGAACCGTCGGCGGTGTTGTCCTCGAGGGTGAACCGGTAGTCGCGCCAGACCGAGTCGACGACCTCCAGGCAGGCGTAGGCACCGTCGCAGGCGTCGAGGATCTCGGGGATGCTCGCGTCGAGCGGCACCGGCCGGGCGAAACGCAGGCCGATCTCGGGTTCGACCCGCGGCTGCAGTGCGGTCGCAGGTACTGCCGCGCCGTTGGCCAGCAGCATGGCGTCGGTCAGCGGACCGAAATTGGGAGCGTCGATGCCCATCTGCTCGCGCATCACCTCCGAGGTGTAGCCGAGCTTCCAGCCGACGATCCGCTCGCCCCTCGCGAGCCGGGCGGCGGTCACCTCGTGCTGTACCGCATACGCCTCGGCCAGTGTCAGCGGGTCCCGCGCCGAGAACGGCACGGGAAGGGTGCGACCTGCTGCCCGGGCCCGGCCGATCTCGGCGGCGAGGGTGATCGGATCGACGTCTGCGCTCACGCCTCGTCCGGCTCCTGCCCGAATATCCGTGTGGTCAGGTAGATGTCGCCGGACCAGCCGCAGCGGCCGCAGTAGCAGGCGAACACCCGGTCGCTACCCTGCCAGAATTCCACGACGATGCCCTGTCCACCCGAGCCGATCAGCAGCATGGCGGCGCAGCCCGGACAGAATCTCGGGGCGTCTCGCGCATGCCGTGCGGCGTCGGCGGGGAACCACCCTCGGGTGAGGTCCGGGGCGAGGGCGTCGCTCACGTCGCGGCGACCCCCAGGTTCTCCCACGCCGTGATGTGGAGCTTACGCAGCGCGTCGGCCTGCGGGCTGAATTGCATGGACGCCTTGTCGATGAAATCGAGCGCGAACCGGGGGCCGGCGTCGAACTTGTTCTTCTCACACGGCAGATCGATCCGCTCATGTGGCGTTCGGATGACGCCCAGCGGATCCTCGCCCGCGGCGACCTTGGCCATCTGCGCCTTGAACATCCGCCGCAGCATGGTGACGCCGATATCCGAACGGCCCAGATGCTCGACGGTGCGGTCCGTGATCGGTCCCTGTGTCACCCAGGCCATGATGTCCTGGCCTTCGACATAATCAGTCCGGTGGGTGCCGTCGGCATTGAAGACCGGGATCTTGTAGTCGGGGATGACCGGCTGGTCGGGGAACTCGATACCGCGGGGCGCGTGCGTGGTGTAGAGCATGAAGCGGGTCGTTGTGCGATTGACCGGGACCCGGATCTGCATCTGCTCCACGTAGGCGCCCCCCACGCGCATGTTGTAGGGAAAGACCAGCGGGTGACCGACCTTCCAATCGTCGTCCTCCTCGGAGGCGCCTTCGACCACTCGGCGCTTGATAATGCCCCACTCGAATGCGTCGAAACCCACTTTGACGTGCTTCTTGCCGAATGAGGCGGGAGCATCGAATCCCCGCTGCCGGGCCATGAACTGGAAGTAGCGGCCGTGCAGGAACTCGACATGATGCGGGTCGACCGCGTTCTCCATGATCTGCAGGAAATTGCACGGCAGGTCGGCCCAGCCGATGTCTCGCACACCCGGCATGACGAATACGTCGAAGCGCGGCAGCAACGGCGCGGGTGCAGGCCCAACGTAGGCCCAGACCAGCCCGCCCATCTCCTCGGCCCGGCCCGCCCTCACCCGCACCCGCTCCCGGAAGTTGGTCTCGGGACTCTCGGCCGGCTGCTCCAAACACGTCCCGTCGATGCCGAACAACCAGCCGTGATAGGGGCAGCGGATGCCATCGGCCTCGGCGACACCGTAGGCCAGGGAGGCCCGCCGGTGCGGGCAGGCCTCCGGCACGATCCCGTAATTGCCGCGCCCGGTCTTGAACACCGCATACTGCTCGCCGAGGAGTTCGGTGCGCCTGACCGGGAATTCCTCGAGTTCACGGGTGAACGCGACGGGATACCAGTAACGGCGCAGCAGACCACCCATTGGGGTCCCTGGTGCCAGATCGGTCAGTTCGTCATTCTGCTCGGCGGTCAGCATGGCGGTCTCCCTGTGTGATGGCTTGCTCAGTCGAGAATGGTCACATCGCCGGTGTTGCCGTCGACGCGCAGGCGCTGTCCGGTCTTGATGTTCTTGGTGCCGTACGCGGTGCCGGTGACAGCCGGGAGGCCGTACTCACGGCAGACGATGGCCGCGTGGCTCATGATTCCGCCGACATCGGTGACGGTGGCTGCGATCTTGCCGAATACCGGCGCCCAGGACGGTGCGGTGAGGGGGGCGACGAGGATCTCACCCTCCAGCAGATCGGCGATGCCGTCGGCGGAGAAGATGACCCGCGCCGGGCCCTCGGCGAGACCGGGTGAGGCCGCGAAGCCATGCAGATGGTTGGGGTCGTCGTCCGACCCGCCGAGCCACTGCTTGACGCTCTCGGACGTGACACCCCACAGCATGACCGTGAAGGGTTCGGTGATGACCTCGGGTGGCACTCCGAGGGCGGGTGGCGGGGACCAGTTCCGCAGCGCCTTCATGATGCCGTGGCGACGGGTGATCTCGCGGGGCCAGTACGACGGCCCGCGCGACTCGATCCCGACGGCCCAGCCGTGGTACATGTCGAACAGGGCCACCGGCACCTCGTTGCGGCCCAGCAGGAAGATGTCGTCGGCGTCGGCGAAGAAGCCCTCCTTGACGAACAGCCCACCCAGATCGCGCATCTTCCGCCAGATGATCGAGTGACCCCAGTGCTCGACGTAGAAGTTGTGATTCTCGACGTAGGGAAAGACGGTCCGGGCCAGGCCGAGTTTGCCCTCGAACATCGCCTTGTTCTCGGGGTCGTCGATGAGCGCCGCGTACTCGGCGACTATGCGGTCGCGCTCGGCGGCGACGGCGGCCATGGGACGTTCCAGGGACTCGTCTCGGGCGGCCTTCGCGATGTACCCACGGATGAAACCCATGGGGATGTCCAGGTTCTCCAGCCACACCTTGTCGGAGTGGTAGAAGCCACTACCGGCGGAGAAGTTGAACCAGGGCTGCTTCGCGGTCTCCCAGGCGGCCAGCCACGTCTCACCCGCGTCGCTGCCCCGCAGTGACGCGACCGCCTCGGCGGCCGTTCCGGTACTGACATGGTCGGCAACGCCCAGTTCGAGAGCGAGCAGCGCCAGCTTCTTCAGTTCCTCGTCCGGCTGGAACAGGTCCACGTGGATCCCGGCGACCATCTTGGCGATCGCCTGGTCGGGGATGCTCGGGAACAATCCCTTGCAGAAGCCGAAGAAATCCAGATACGCCGCGTAGCCCAGGTTGAGGAACTCGAAGTGGTAGTGCCACAACTTCATCGTCAGGTCGATGAGCCGGTTGTAGGTACTCAGCAGGTCCAGCGCGCTGCCGGTGCCGCGGCCCTCGGTGAGCACCGCCATGGCCTCGCGGTCCGGCAGCGGCGTGAACTCGATCGCCTCGAGCTCGCCGATGAGGGTCCGCACCTTCGGCAGCCAAGCGTCGTAGAGCCGCTGCCAGTTCTGGAAGTAGAAGCCGGCCCGCTCCATGAATTCGGGGACCCGGGCCTCGATCTCAGCTGGGTCCGCCACGCCCACCGGGGACAGATACATGTACCCGTTGAGGAACCGGACGTCCACACCCTTGGCGGGCGGGATGACGTAGTGCCGCGTGTTGTACTGCGACAGCCCGATCAGAGCGAATTCGAGAATGGTGGCGTCCCACGGCGGGACCACCTCCGGGGTGTGGACCCCGTCCATGAACCAGAACGTGCCGTCCTCGTACGTGCGGCGATCCTCGCTGAACACCGACGAGTACGCGTAGAGCTGTTCCCAGCCCTCCGCGCCGGGTGGGGTCTCCATGTCGAACGGGCTGGGGAAGCGATCTGCCATCTTCTCGACTCGCCTTCGTGTCGGGGACTGCTGACTAGGACAGTGGCTGGGCGGCGGTGATTCGGTGCATATAGCTCAGCGGGCTGGCAGCGTGGTAGCTGCTGACACGGGGTTTGCGGCTCCAAACCGTCTCGGGCCGGCTCTGCAGCAGGAGGACGTTCTCGCCGGGTGGCAGGTGATCGTCCAGCGCCCATTCGACGTCCTGCGGGCAGCCGTAGTGTTTCTCGGCACGCAGCGCGAGGGCCGCCACCGTGCGCAGTTCGTCGTCGGTGAGACTGGGCGCTTGTCGCCGGTCGGGCTCGACCTCGACCTCTTCGAGGATGCCGTCGGCGCTGACGCGGTGTTGGATCGTCTTGGTGGCGACAGTCCGGCGTGTGACCTCGCGCAGCACCTTGTCGACCAGGAAGTTGTCGGGGGTCACCGCTCCGGCGACGACGGCTTCCCCGAGCCCCCAACTGGCTTCGACGGCCACCTGGGAGCGATCGCCGTTGCTCGGGTCCAGCGTGAACGCGACACCGGAGGTACGGGGCAGGACCATCTTCTGGACGCCGACGCTCATCGCGGCGCCGAGCTCGACGTATCCCATCTCACGCCGATAGCAGATTGCGCGGTCGGTGTACAGCGACGACCAGCAGCGACGAACATGCGCGATGACTTCGGCGGCACCCCGGATCCAGAGGTAGGTGTCGTGCCCGCCGGCGAAACTGGCGTCTGGCTGGTCCTCGCAGGTGGCCGAGGACCGCACGGCGACCGCGATGTCGGGCGTGACGCAGCGTCGGGAGAGTTCCTCGTAGGCATCGACGATGTCGTCGCTCAGCGACTGCGGAAGTTCGGCGCCGATGACCAGTTCGCGAGCCCGGCGACCGGCGTTGGCCACTTGGTCGGCGTCACGGGGGTCGACGACCGAGACGATGTCGTGCAGTGCGGTGTCCAACCCCCCGTCTGCGAGGACCTTGCGGTAGGCCGACGCGAGGATGGCGAAGCCGGGCGGCACCGGCATCTCGGCCAGGGTGAGGGTGCCGAGGCTCGCGTTCTTACCTCCCATGTCGGGGGCCCGACGCGGGTCGTAGGTATGGAACCACTCGATGGTGCTCACCGGCGCCTCCTGGTTGCGCGACGTCGACGTCGACGGCTTTGCGTCAGTCAACGGGACCAAGGTCGCGATCACAATGGTTGTGTCCCGCCATGCGGAATGCCTCGGTACTCTCAGCTGTGGCCGGGCAGCAGCGTGACTCCGCGACTCTCGGGTCCGTGCGCAATGCCGCCCGGGTGCTACGCGCATTCGGCGAGGCGGGTCAGGAACTGGGCATCGCCGAGCTTTCTCGGCGCCTGGGCATCGGAAAGAGCACCGTGCATCGCATCGTGACAACGCTGACCGAGGAGCGGCTGCTGGAGCGCTCGGCCGCAGGCCGCTACCGGCTGGGGCTTGCCGTCTACGAGCTTGGCACCGGGGTGACCGAGCACGTCGACCTGCACCAGGCTGCGCTGCCGGTGCTGACGCATCTGCGCCACACCACCGGCGAGATGGTCCACGTCGCGGTGCTCGACGGCTTGGAGGTGGTCTATGTAGAGCGGCTGGAGAGCTATCACCTGATGCCCATCTTCCGGCGGGTGGGCCATCGCGTGCCGGCCCACATCACGTCGTCGGGGAAGGTGCTGCTGGCGGCGTTGCCCGCGCCGGAACTGGAGCTGCGACTGCGTGACTGGGCGCCGATCGCCGTCACCGCGCGGGCGATCACCGATCGGAGCCGGCTGCTGGCGGAGTTGCGGCGGACCAGCGATCGCGGCTGGGGGGACAACCTGGAGGAGGGGTACAAGGGGGTGGTGTCGGTGGGCGCGCCCATCCGTGGTGCCGACGGGGCGGTAGCCGCCGCGGTCAGTGTGGTGGGGGCCTCGACCCGCATGATCGCGCCGGTGATGCGCCGGACCGTGTCGCAGGTGCTGGAGGCGGCCGGACTGATCTCCCGCCGCCTCGGCTACCGACCCTGATTCTCAGCCGCCAAGCCCCACCCGACCGCCGTTTGTGGACAAATGGTGCCCTGGGGGTACGTGAAGGGCGCCGTTTGTGGACAAATGGCGGGGGTGGGGGTCACCAGATGCCGTGGTGGCCGCCGGCGTCGAGGGACAACACGCTGCCGTGCATGACCGACGCCTCTGGGGCGAGCAGCACCTCGACGGCCCAGGCGATCTCGTCCACGGTCGGCAACCTGCCCAGGGAGTTAGCTGCCAAGTAGCCGGCCCACACCTCGGCCGGGTCACGCCCCTGCTCGGCCGCCACCGCCGCCACGATGCGGCGCAGCCTGGGGGTGTCGGCGGGACCCGGGCTGATGGT
>CAZEYA010000139.1:0-10051 GCA_964516515.1 uncultured Kineosporiaceae bacterium
CCAGGCCGAGGATGCCGGTGTGCAACGTAAGCAACTCTCCCGGATGGCCTCGGCCGGGGCCATTGAACGCGTGACGCAGGGCGTCTACCGCTTGCCGGGCGCGCCACCCCAAGACCACGAAGCGATCTATGCAACATGGCTGGCACTGGGCGGCGCGACGGCACCTCGGCTCAGCGACGGCATCTCGACGATCGTCGTCGCTGGAATCACCGCGGCCGTCGTGCACGATGCCGGCGACTTCTTCCTCGACGGTTTCGACTTCATCGTCCCCCGACGCAAAGGCACCCGGCTCCCCGGTGTGCGCTTACGTATCCGACAGCTGACCCGCGACGAGGTGACCGGAGTCAACGGGCTAACGGCGCTGACCATCGAGCGGACCATTGCCGACCTCGTGGCACTCTGGATTGACCTGTCCCTGGTCGCCGGTGTCGTACGCGATGCGGTGCAAGCAGGAAAGTTGGTTTCACCCGCCCGCCTCGTCAGCTATCTCGACCCGCTAGCCGCTCGGCGCAAGGACGCCGCCTCGGGCAACGGCGCTTCCCTCGCCAGCGCTCTGTTCGAGCTCGCCGGGGCCGCTCCGGAAGGATGGGGCCATGGCTGAGGATGGCGGCTACGTCGACTGGCGCTGTGATGAACTCGCTATCAAGGACGCCGCGAAGCAGGCCGCCCGCGAGGCCGGGCCACGTGTGAACGCAGCAACCGTCGACGCGCAGACCCGTCAGGCTCGCTTCGACCGGTTTCTCTCGCGCGTGTTCGCCGCCGGCGAGCAGTCCGAGTGGCTCCTCAGAGGCGGAATGAGCATGCTCGCCCGGATGCCGCGGTCACGCACCACCAAGGACGTGGACCTGGCACCACAGCACGCAGCCAACCTCGCCGAAGCCGAGAAGGCTCTGGTCCAGCTGGTCGACGTCAACCTCGGGGATAGGGGACCACCTCACCTTCCGGCTCATCCGCTCGACCGCGACAGGTCTCGGCGAGGCCGCCGCCCGCCGGACCACCTGAGATCGTCGAGCCAGCCAACCGGCTCCACCTGCGCCGGCCACTCATCACGCACCCCTATCGGCTCTACCCGTTGGCCGACCAGATCGCCGACAAGGTCTGCGCGATATTGGACAGTAACTACCCCGGCGGTATACGCAGCAGCCGGGTCAAGGATCTGGTCGACCTTGTCGTGCTGGCGCATACCCAGACCGTCGACCTCGCTGAGCTGCGCCAGGCCATCGCCGCCAAGCGGGTCATCAGCGGCCTCGGGCCGATCGAGCATTTCGAGATCCCCAACGACTGGACCCGCACCTACCCGACGACATCGAAGGGTGTCCCGGTAGCCGAGTCATTCACCGCCGAGGCAGCTGCCGACCTCGTCGCCTTACTCGTCGACCGGGCCCTCGACAAGCGCTCGATCACCGGCATCTGGAACCCGCGGACGCTGAGCTGGGTTGCGGACACGAGCGATTCTGCCGCCACGGCCGGCAAGTAGGTCGCTTTGTAGCTCAGATCCGATGGTCCCCCGCAAATACGACGACGAGCCGCACCTGATACCGGGTAAGCCGCCGGAGACGACCCCTGGCCAACGGCCCACGCTGCCGGCGATGAGCGCGCCTGTCGACGACGGGCGAAAACTAGGCTTGAGCGACGGAGGAAAACGAGGCCACCCCGGTGCTGGGCGTCCGGTCCGGACGGCGCCTACGCCAACGGCCCTATGACAGCAGGCCAGCAGCGGCTTCGTCGAGCAGATACGCGTCTCGCTCCTGCGGGTCGAGCCACCGAAATGAGCTGCCTTCGACCTCCTTGGTGACTACCAAGACGTCGTCGAGTTCAGCAGCGACCGCATGCAGGTGGCTGATCACGCCGACGAGCCGCCCGCCGGTCGCTTGCAGGCGCAGAACGTCCAGGGCTTCTCCCAGGATGGCTGAATCCAAGGAACCGAAACCTTCGTCGAGGAACAGGCAGTCAAGCTGCCCGCCAGAACGGTTGCTGATCTCCACCAGCGCGAGGGCCAGCGCCAGACTGGCCAGGAAAGTCTCGCCGCCAGATAGCGTCTTCGGGTGGCGGGGCTGGCCGGTGCGCCGGTCCACGATCATGAAGTCCTCACCGAAGCCGTACCCGGCGCGGGTGAGCTGCCCGAACAGCGAACTGGCAATCCGCAACAGGGCCACCTGCCGTTGCTGCACGACGAACTGTGGGAAGTTCGACGGGCTGAGCAGGTCCTTCACCTGGCGAAGAACCTTGAGCTGGAAGGTCAGCTCGCTGAGGCCGATGTCCAAGCCTTCCGCGAGTGGGACCTGCGCAGTGGCTCGCTGGCGCCGCGCGATCGCGTGGCGCAGTTCGTGCCTGGCCTCTGACAGTTGCTCGGCAAGGTCGTCAGAGGTCGTGGCACCCGCCGCTGCGAGCTGCTCCTGCGCATTCCTGTCCGCGACCTGTACGGCAACCCGCGCTGCAGCGAGGACCTCGGCGGCGCTCGAGGTCGCGACCTCGAGGCGGGCCCCCAGATGGGCGAACTCTGCGCTGAGTTGCTCGTCACCCACATCAAGGTCGGCAGTGGCGGTGAAGTCGGCGGAAAGGGTCGGCAGCGGCGGCGCGTGCGCGGTGCGGCTCAGATTCCCCCAGTTCTCGTGCAACTGCGAGAGCGAGCTCATGAGCCGCACCGCAGAGCCGTTGGCGCGTTCCCCAGTCCGTCGTGCGGTGGCTCTCGGCCGGTCGACCAGCTCCATCCGGTCCTGCTGCAGCTGCGTGCGCCGCCCGTCCAGCCTCCTCAGCTCAACCAGGACCGCCTCACGCTGGTCATTGAGCTGGTCGAGCTCGGCCTGCCTCCTACTCAGCTCACCGTGAAGGTTTGTCACCAGGTCGGCCGGAAGCTCCCCGGCGACGAGCAGAGCAGCTCCCGGATCGGCGGCGGTGAGGCCTAGGGCGGACACCAGCGGCTCGGACACCAGCGGGTCGAGCCTGCGGATGTCTCGGGCCAGATTCTGCGCGACCTGCACTGTCCGCGCAGCCGCGAACTCGTGGTCGCGCCGGCGCCGGTCGAGCGCATCGCAGGCGGCACCGTGCCTGGCCTCGAGACGCATCGACATGGCTGTCAGAGCCTGGACCTCGTCTCGGTCCGCCCTGAGCGCGGCGAAGACGCCGGCCCGCTCCGCTTCCGATTCCGCCAAGGTAGGCGCGGCAGCTGGTGCTGCCGCCAGCTGCTCGGCAGCGTCAACCCCCGTGAGCGAGCGCAGCGACCCAGTCAGCGCGGCCACGTCGTGTGTGAGCTGCTCCGCGGTCGTCGGCTGGTCAGCGGGTAGGTCCAGAATGCTCTGGACGGTTGCGCCCACCGTGGCCACGATCTCCTCGACGCCTGCGGGACCGGGAGTGGGCACCGGGCTCAGAAGCCGGGTCACCGCGGTCGCCGCGGTGGCCGCGGTTGCCACATCGTTGAGCAGCTTATTCTGCTCTGCGTCCATGGCCCGCTCGGTAGACCTCTCCTCGGCAGCGGCCTCCTTCGCACGGGATTCGGCCAGCTCGACCGCGTCGGCCAAGACCTGCTCACCCACGATCTCGGGTGGGCTGAAGCTGGCTGGGAGCGTCTGGTCGCACACCGGGCAGGGCTGACCTGCTGCATGCTGGCTCGCGACGTGCGCGGCCGCATTCGAGGCCCGCAGCATGCCGAGCTCGCCGGCGGCCGTGGACCGGGCAGCGGCCGCGATGGCCTCCTGCGACCTGGCCTGGCGCATCGTCTGCGCGCGGGTCAGGACCGTCCTGACGGCGGCGGTCAGACGCTGCTGCTGGGCAGCGAGCTCATCGAGGGCCAAACCGATCGCGGCCATTCGCTCGTTCTGTCGGCGCGCCTGCTCTGCGACGGTCTCCGCGGCGCTCTCCCGGTCGCCCAGGGCGAACTTGCGGGACTTGGCGGTCTCCGTGCTGGTCCGGACCGCTTCAGCGTCGATGGCGAGCTGGGCCGCAACGGTCGCGAGCTCGGCCGTCTCCTTGGCCTGGTCGATCGACTTCTGCGCGAGCGAGCCTAGCGTCGTCGCGACCGACGTCAGCTCTGCGGACATCGTCGCGATCGAAGCGGGGGTGATGCCGGCAGCCGTAGCGGCAGCGAGGTCAGCCTTCAGCGCCGCGTCCCGCTTCTCGAGCTCGGCAATCTCTGCGGCGAGGCCCTGTTCCTGGGCTGTTGCCTCCTTCTCCGCCACGTCGGCTTCGGCGAGGGTCGCCAGGACAGGCGCCAGTTCGGTGGCCGTGACGAGCTCCAGCGCCGCGCTGACGACTGGCACCGCGGCGGAGACGGACGTGATTGCCGCGTCGAGGGCCCGCAGGGCCTCCGCGGCGGCGGCAAGCCGCTCGACGGTGCGAGACTGCTGCTCGCTCAGCGCGTCGGCGGCATCGGCGATGGCCTGCGGGTCCGGGTACAGCCGGGCTCGGGCAGCCACGATCGGCTCCAGGGCGACCCCGAGGATGCCCGCCTGCCGGTCTGCGACGTCCCGAACCCGGTCCAGGACCCCCAAGCCCAGGATGCCGCGCAGGATCGGGGTCCGATCCCCCGACGTGCCTTGCAGCAGTTGCCCGAAGCGTCCTTGCGGGAGGATCACGACGCGCAGGAACTCCTGGCCGGTCAGCCCGACGAGTTCGACGATGCGCCGGTTGACGTCCCTCTCACCGTCCAGGTGCTCGCCGCCGGGGCCGTCGAAGACGTGCTTGGACGGCGGGTAGTTCTTGCGACTTGCTGACCGCGACACCGTGTAGATGTTGCCGCGGGCCTGGAACTCCAGCTCGATCTGCAGCGTCTGGACGCCGTCGGCTATCAGAGCACCCAGACCGCGGGCGTCCCAGGTGCTGCCGCCGTACAGCACGCCGAACAAGGCCTCGAGCAGCGAGCTCTTGCCTGACCCGGTGTCCCCGAGGATCGCCATCAAGGTCCGGTCGGTGAAGTCCAGAGTCCGTCGCGCCCGGTAGGACCGCATCCCGGCGACGCTCAGCTTGACCGGCCTCACGCGGTCACCCCCGGCGTCGCCACCATGGTCGGGTCGGCGACGGAATCAACCTGTGCGGCAAGGGCGCTGAGCTGGTCCAGCAGCGCCTCCTGCCCGGCGGGCAGTTCCTCTTCCCCTTCCGCCGCGGTGAGCAGCGGCCCGAACGCGGCTTGGACGGCGGCGGCGGGCACTCCTTCGGTCCCATGCGCGGTCAGGAACGCCTCGAACAGCTCCGCGACCGTGGGTTCACTGCCGGCGGTGGGGCGCTCATCGTCGGACAGCGCCGCCAGGCGGGTGTCGGCCGCGGACTCGTCGACCGTCAGCAGTGTCGCGCCAGGCAGCATCCGGCGGATCAGCTCAGCTAGACCTGGGGTGGCGGTGTCGGACTGGATGAGTACCTTCGTCAGGGCGTTGCCCCACCTCGGGGCGAGCCGCTTGAGCCCGTCCAGGGGCCCGTCGTAGGAGCGAAGCTGACGGCCGCCGGTCAGCTCGATGCTCTGGATGCGCGCTGAGCGGCCCGGTTCGGCGTCGACCAGCACGACACGCTTGGTCTCCCCTTCCTCACCGAAGTCCATCTGTAGCGGTGAGCCGGCATACGCCCCAGTCGCCAGGCCCGGCAGCGCCTGCGGCTTGTGAATGTGACCGAACGCGGCGTAACTGACCGGCGGGATCGTATCGACATGGCTGGCGTATGTGTCAGAGACATGCAGCGCCCGCTCAGACTGCGACCACGTTGCGCCGGCTACGTGCAGGTGCGCGGCGAACAGGTTGACGTCGGTGTTCACGTTGTACCCGTCCGCCAGTGCGAGGCCCAGGGCTCGCTCTATCGTCTGGATCCGCTCGGCGTACAACGTCAGCCAGGTGGCGGGGTCCTCCATGGTGTCCACGATGCGGCCGTCACGGACGAACGGCAGCGCCGAGATCCGTAACCGCTGCGGTCCCGACGAGGTGACGACCTCGAACGTGAGCACACCCGCTGCTCCGCCGCGAGCCTTGTCGACAAACGTCAGGCGCGGGGCGTGAGCCCCGTCGGTGCCGAATACGGCGCCAGGTGTCGAGAGAATGCGTGAGAACAGCTTGAACAGCGCGGGGCTGTCGTGGTTGCCGCTGATGACGACGGTCGGCGTCAGCGCCGCGAGCTCCTGCAGCGCCGCGATTCCGCGTTCCATGTCGTCGATGCCGGGGCGAGCGACGTCGAACAGGTCCCCGGTGTGCAGGACAAGATCAGGCTTGTGCTCCCGGACCAGCCCGACGACCTCGGCCAGAACGGCGTCGTGGTCCGGGACGCGCGAGTGCCCGCCGGTCTCCCGGCCCAGGTGCCAGTCGCTGACGTGAAGGACCCTCACAAACGGTCCAGCAGGGCTTCGCCGGCTACGAGCGTCTCGGCTGCCGACGGCGCTCCTTCGGCGACATTCGTCGCGAACGCGGGGAACGGGAACCGCAACGGCAGCGGCGCCGGAATGAGCGGCTGGTCCAAGATCATCGTCCCGGGCAGGAAACGACTCGCGCGTTCCCGCAGCTCAGTGGACAGGAACTTATAGTCCCCGGCCTCACCGGCGTCGAGCCGCCCGACTACCTTCAGGGCGGCGTTGCGAATGATGTTTCCGTCGACGTCGCCCGCAGACTGCTGCGCGCCGATGAGCAGGACCCCGAGGCTGCGGCCCCGAGCCGCGATGTCGATGAGGACGTCCTTGATCGGGCTGGTCCCCTGCCGCGGTGCGTACTTGTTGAGCTCATCAAGCACGATGAACCGCAGCGGCTCGCGACCGCTGCCCTGCTTGTCCTCGAAGACCTTCGACAGCAACGCCCCGACAACGAACCGCTGGCCGCTGTCGTGAAGGCCGTGGATGTCCACGACGGTGACGGCCCTGTTCAGCTCCGGGGTGGAGACACCACACGCGATCAGGTGACCGAGGCGGGGGGTCGCGGCGTACAGCCGTCGCAGGAACGCCTGGCAGGTCCCCGACGCAGTCCCTGCGACCCACTCGGGGTCCTCGTTGCCGACCTTGTCGGCAAGGAACTCCACGAGGTCGCTGAAGGAGCGAAGCGGGAACCCGTCGGTCGCGGGCCGCTGCGGGCGGTGCTCCTGCATGACGCGGGAGAACACCGATGACGTCGTCAGCATCGGTGGGATCAGCACGACCGCGCCGGGCTCGTTCTCCAACGGGTGCGCCCAACGCAGCAACTGCAGCCGAACGCGCTGCTCGATGAACGGGACCTGCCCGCGGGCGTCAACGTCCTCCGCGAAGCAGAACCGAAGCAGCCCCTGACGGATGAAGTCCGCCGGCGGCCACCCGTACGTCGTGACCTCCGACGCGGGCCGGCTCGTCATGTCCGGCACGATGCTGCCCTGACGGCTGCCTGCCGCCTGCGGTGCATAGATCTCTACGTCGTGGAACGCGCCGGGGTTCGGGACGCCGAGCGCCGCCCACCCGGCCCGGGCGTCCGGCATTGCGTCGAACCTGCCGTTGCGACGGTCCAGGTGCAGCAGGTCCTCACCCTTGACGTTGAACACCAGCGCCCGCGTCGCGGGGGCGTGGGCGCCGAGCAGCTCACGGCCCTGCTGGGTCTCCATAAGCATGTACAGGATGAAGGCGGCGTAGGTCGTCTTCGTCGCGACGCCACTGATCCCGGAGATGCTCAGGTGCCCGCCCTTCTCGCCGTTCATGAACGCGAAGTCGGCGTACACCGGCTGCAGGAACTGGTCGTGCCCGACAGCAAGCGGCTTGTCCATCTGGTCCAGGAACAGACCACGTTCGCGGTCCTGCCCGCGAGCGGGCCGCACCACTGCGCCGGGTGCCGGCGGCAGCCACTTCTCCGGCACGGTCCGCAGCACCTGCAGCTCCGCAGTCCGGGTTGTACAGCCCGGCATCGTCATCGTGCCGGTGATGCGTCGTGTGTCGGAGGAGATCTCCGCGCCCTCGATGTGGCCGCGGGCCTCAACGACGATGCCGTAGTGCTTGAGCTCGCTACCGTCGGGAAGCTTCTGGCTCATCACGACCAGCTCGTCGAGCTGCAAGGTCGCGTCCTCCTCCAGCACCACGTGCATCCGGGAGGTGTTCGCCTCCTGCGACCCGTCAACGAGGCCGACGGGGTCGTCGCTCAGGATGGTCACGTCCGGGCCGGTGGTGGGGCTGTCGGTCACGGGAGCTCCTGAGCTGGTCGGTGCGCGACGGTCATGAGGTCGGCGCCGCGGCGCTCGTGGCGGTGAGGGCGGCGACGGACTCGCGCACGGCACGCTTGGCCAGTCCGCCGTCACCGAGCAGGTGCCGTAGGTGCTTCTCCAGCGCGCCGACGGGCTGCAGGTTCTGCGGCGCCCTCGGGTCGCGGTGGGCGATGCCTGCGAATCGGGGGACCGCGGCTGCGACCGCGTCGGCGACGGCCACGGCTGCCTCCAATCCTGACGACTGTGGGATCTCGATGCGGACGATGCCGGTCCACGGGCCGTAGCTCGCGTTCACCGGAGCGAGCCGCAGGTACGCCGAGTACCGGTCCGCGCCCAGCGTGAACAAGCTGGTGCGCTGCCCAGCCGACAGCTGAGGGACTCGCCCGTGATGCTCTACCGCGAGCAAGGCTCGGCTGTGCGTCTTGACGTACCCGACGACCGGCAGGTCGCGAGACCGGACGTAGCTCAGGGGCCCGTCCACGATCGTGAGGTACCCGTCCTGACACAAGGTCTCGGCGAGCCGCCCTTCCGCCTGCCGCATCTGCTGCTGCAGTTCCTGCAGCGGCGCGTCCAGCTCGTCGGAGGCCACGCACCCGCCCTGCCAGCTCCAGCCTCCCGGCTGAGCCGGCAACGTCCCCTTCAGCCCGGAGCCCCAGATGACCATGCGGGTCACCTGCTCCCGTGCGAACGTCGGCCGCTGCCCCGGGTCGATGACGACCGCACCGCACCCGTGGCTACCGGCGATCCCTCGGGCCAGGAGACCGGCGCTGCCCTGTTGGTACAGGGAGGCGTCCCCGCGGCGGACCCCGTCGATGAACGCCAGCGGCCGCGTCAGGACAGCGGCGTCGTCAGGAGTGTGGGCGCGGAACTCAGGGCCGTCCTCGATGAGGACGGCCGCAGTCGCGTCGTCGTCAGGGACGATGAGGTAAGGCGAGCCATACGAGGAGGCCCACTCCTCTACGAAGACTTGCCCCACGAGCGCCGTCACCCCCATTCGTCAGCGGGTCCCCGCCAAGCAGCACCCTAGGGATGCCCGCCGACAGTATGGCGATACGAGCATGGACACGGGCGGTTCACGCAGATGCCGCCCCCAGAACAGGCGGGTACACAGAACGGGCCGGCCGATGCACATGGAGTCAGGAGGTCGATCAGCACTGCATCCCGGCATGATCGGCGCGTGACGGTCGTCTTCCACGGGGCACGTGCGCTCGACGCCGACGGCCAGCGCGAGGACGCCTGGCTGCTCGTCGAGGGTGAGGTGATCCGTGCCTGCGGCACCGGTCGCGCCCCGACCGCCGGTCACGTCATAGACGTCGCCGGGGCCCGACTGACACCCGGATTCATCGACCTGCACTGCCACGGTGGTGACGGCCACGCCTTCGACGACGGGGCGGCAGCCATGTTGGCCGGCCTCGCCGTACACCGGAGGCACGGCACCACCCGCTCGGTGATCAGCCTGGTCGCCAACCCACTGCCGGTGCTCCGCAGCGGCCTCGAATCGGTCCTGGACCTGACCCGCCGCGACCGGCTGGTGCTCGGGTCTCACCTGGAGGGGCCGTGGCTGGCACCCTCACGGGCCGGGGCCCACCACCCTGATCAGCTGCACCCCCCTGCCGCGGCCGAGGTGGCCGGGTTACTGGCGGCCGCCGGCGGAACGCTGCGCCAAGTCACGCTGGCACCGGAGCTGCCGGGCGCGCTCGACGCCATCGCGACCTTGACCGCAGCCGGCGTGCAGGTGGCCGTGGGCCACACCGAGGCAGATCACGCGCAGACCCGAGAGGCGTTCAACGCCGGAGCGCGGCTGCTGACCCACGCGTTCAACGCCATGCCCGGCATCGGGCACCGCGCGCCCGGGCCCGTCGTCGCGGCGCTCGGCGACCCGCGGGTGACCATCGAGCTCATCCTGGACGGCGACCACGTCCATCCCGCCGTC
>CAZEYA010000140.1:0-9983 GCA_964516515.1 uncultured Kineosporiaceae bacterium
CCGCCGTACCTGCTGGCGGCCGCCACCGTCGCCTACCTGGTGTGGTCGTTGCTGCCGGTGGCCATCGCCGTGCTGTTCTCGTTCAACGAGGGGCGCTCGCGCAGCACCTGGCAGGGCTTCTCGCTGCGGTGGTACATCTCGGACCCGCAGCGCTCGGTGCTCAACGACCCGTCGCTGTCCGCAGCCCTCGGACACACCCTGCTGCTCGGCGTGCTGACCACCGTGGTGGTGATGCCGCTCGGGCTCGCGTTCGCGCTCGGTGTCGACCGGTGGCGCGGCCGGGTCCCGACCGGGGCGACGTTCGTCATGCTGCTCGCCTTCGTCATCCCGGAGATCGTGCTGGCCGTCGGGCTGCTCTTCCTCGTCACCCAGGCCGTGCTACCGCTGAACCTCGGCACCACCGCACAGGTCATCGGGCTGGTGACCTTTCAGCTGTCCTACCCCGTCGTGATCATCCGCGGCCGGCTGCTGACGATCGGTAAGCACTACGAGGAGGCTGCCCGAGACCTCGGCGCAAGCGCGCTCGGGGCGGTGCGCCGGGTGCTACTGCCGATGCTGTCGCCGGCGATCTTCGCCAGTGCTGTACTGGTCTTCGCCGATGTCATCGACAACTTCGTCCTCGTCCGGTTCCTGTCCTCCGACGTCTCGACGGAGACGACGTCGATGAAGATCTACAACACCGCCCGCGCGGCGCCGACCCCGGCATTGAACGCGGTGGCCACCCTGATGCTCCTCGCGTCGCTGCTGGCGATCGTGCTCGGTTGGCTCGCCTATCGGTACTTCACCCGGGGCGAGAAGGGCGCCGGCAGCGGCATCGAGGCAATGGCGAGGCAGGTGTGAGCGCGCCCGCCTCCTGGCCACGAGTGACCACCGAGCTGCCGGGACCGAACAGCGCACGACTGCTGCGGCGCCGCGACGCCGTGGTGCAGGGTCCGCTGCGCGGCCACGAGAACGTCCCGGTGGTGCTGGGCCGCAAGTACGGGCACCTGCTGGAGGACGTCGACGGCAATGTCTTCGCCGACCACCTCTCGGCATGGGGTGCTGCGCCCTACGGTGCCCAGCCGTCGACCGTGCGCGAGGCAGTGACCGACGCCTGGGACCGCTACGGCATGGAGATCGCGCAGTACCTCGCCACCGAGCGCGCGGTCGAGCTGGCGGAGCGCCTGGTGGCGCTGGCGCCGGGTGACATCAGCCGGGTCGCGTTCGCCGTGACCGGCACCGAGGCGGTCGAGGGTGCCGTCAAGCTGGCCCGTGAGGCGACGGGGCGACCGATGATGCTGGGATTCCTCGGCCAGTACCACGGGGAGTCGACCTACCTGACCGCCGCCAGCTCGACCGACATGGCACAGAACACGTCCGGATCGGCGCAATACGTCAGCGGTTTCGTGTTCGCGCCCTATCCCAACCGGTTCCGGGCGCCGTTCCACCGCGGGCCGGGGCCGCACGACGAGCAGATGTACATCGACTACATCGAGGACTGGTTGCTGCAGTACCAGGTGTCGCCGGAGCAGATCGCGGGCGTGCTCATCGAACCGGTGGCGGGAGAGGCCGGGATCCTGGCGCCCTCGCAGGTGTTCTGGGACGGCCTGACACGGCTGTGCCGCGAACACGGCTGGCTGCTGGTGCTGGACGAGGTGCAGAGCGGGCTCGGCCGGTGCGGGCCGCTGTTCGCCGGTGACCTGTGGGGACTGCGCCCGGACATCCTCTTGCTGGGCAAGGCCATCGCGGCGGGCGGCCAGCCGCTGGCGGCGATCCTCGGGACCGAGGCGGTGATGGCGGACTCGCATGCCCACCTCGGTGGCACCTATGCCTGGGAACCGGCCGCCTGCGCGGGCGCACTCGCCGGGCTGGACCTTCTGACAGAAACGGATGTCCTGGGTAACGTCGCCCGGCTGCAGCAGATCGCGCTGGACGTGTTGAGTCCCCTGGTCGATGAGGTGGAGCAGGTCGGTGACGTCCGGGCAGTCGGCGCCTGGGCGTGCCTGGAGTTCGTCACCGACAAGGCGACCATCGGCCCCGACGCCCCGTTCCAGCACGCTGTCCATCTCGGCGCGCTGCGGCGAGGCGTGCTGGCGATCAGCGAGGCGTCGAAGAACCTCTACCGGATGCAGCCGGCGCTGACGATCGAACCCGAACTGTTCGAGTGGTCCTGCCGGCAGGTCGTCGACGCCGTGCGTGAGGTCGCCTCAGGGTGACTGAAGGACCTCGTTCTCCGTCTCCGCCAGGCTGGCCCAGCCGGTCTTGATCGCGCCTGGGCCTGTGCTCCGCCATCACGGGCCCGAGTGGCAGGCGCGTTCGTCTGCCCGCACATTTGTCTGTTGTGGCCGCCCCTCTCACGCTTGCCTCAGCCGGCACCCCTCGCAGGGTGCGGCTGCGTCGCTCCCGCCCGTCCGTGGCCGGCTTCACCCGGCGTCGGGCCGGGCGGGGCTGGGTCTTCTACGACACCCAGGGGGACCGGATCAGCGACCGCGAGGTCGTCGAGCGGTGCAAGCGGCTCGCCATTCCGCCCGCCTACACCGACGTCTGGATCTGCCCCTGGCCCAACGGCCACCTGCAGGCGATCGGTACGGACGAGGCGGGTCGCCGACAGTACCGATACCACGAGCAGTGGCGTGCCGACCGCGACGCCGGCAAGCACGATCGCGTGCTGGAGGTCGCCGCCCGGCTGCCCGAGGCCCGGCGCCGGGTGGCGACGGACCTGACCGAGGGCGGGATGGGCCGCAGGCGCGTGATGGCCACAGCCTTCCGGTTGCTCGACCTCGGCCTGTTCCGGGTCGGCGGTGAGTCCTACGCTCAGGACAACGGCTCGTTCGGACTGGCCACGCTGCGCCGCGAGCACGTCCGGGTCACCGCAGCCGGGATGGAGTTCGACTACATCGCCAAGTCCGGCAAGCACCGGCAGCTGGTGATCGACGACGCCGAGGCCGCGGAGGTGCTTCGAGCCCTCAAACGCCGCCGGCGGGGGCAGGACGAAGGGGTGGACGAGGAGCTATTGGCCTGGCGCGACGTGGACGGGCAGTGGCACGACGTGACCAGCACCGACGTCAACGCCTACCTGCACGAGGTGGTGGGCCACGACATGTCGGCGAAGGACTTCCGAACGTGGCACGGCACGGTTCTGGCCGCGGTCTCACTGGCCGGCCACGACGAGGAATCAGGCGGCCACACCACCCGGCAGCGCCGGGCGGTCGCGGCGGCGATGCGCGAGGTGTCGGAGTATCTGGGCAACACACCGACGGTGGCCCGAACCTCCTACGTCGACCACCGCGTGATCGACCTGTGGGAAGACGGCATCACGATCGCGCCGGTGCTGGCATCCCTCGGCTCGGACGCCGAGGGCACCGAGGCACCCGGCGGCCGGGCGCCCGCCACCCGCGAGGCCATCGAGCGCGCGGTGCTCGATCTGCTGACCCTGCCGCCGGAGCAGGCGCGCCGCGCGCTGCACCGGCGGGCTCGGATGCGCGGCAGACGAGGCCTCGCGGCGGCCTGAGCCTGATCTTGCTGTGTCGGGGATGTTGCGATCTGGATTCGTCTCACCTCAACCCCTTGCCAGGTCGCTGACTCGGTGTTCAGTCTGGACACCCCAGCGCTGAGGAGTGACGATGTCCCGACCGAATCCAGCTCGCCGCCGCCTCCGGCCGGAAGCGACCCCACTGGGACGGCCTGTCTCGCGCCGGACGTTCACCCAGTGGCTGGGGGTCGCCTCGATCGGTTCGCCGTTGCTGGCGGGCTCGCTGTCGGCGTGCGGCGGCACGGAGGAGTCCTCCGCAGCGGCGAGCCTGCAGCTGGCGTCGCCCGAGGATCCCGTGACCTGGCCGATCGCCGAGGACAACCAGCCGATCGAGTCGGGGCTGCAGCCCGAGCAGAACGCCACCTTGAAGATCTACAACTACGCTGACTTCCTGGATCCGGCGGCCATCGACTCCTTCACCGAGAAGTTCGCCGACTCCGGTGTCACCGTCGAACTGTCGACCTTCAACGACTACCCCGAGGCGCTGAGCAAGATTCGCTCCGGTGAGGTCGACTTCGACGTCTTCATGATCGTCCCCAACGTCATCGGGAAACTGGTCACCACCGGGCTGCTGCGACCGCTCAACCACGACTACGTGCCCAACATCGGCAACGTCTGGCCGGAGTTCACCAATCCCTTCTATGACGGCGAGTGGCGCTACACGGTGCCCTACACCGTGTATTCGACGGGTATCGCGTGGCGCACCGACTTGGTCAGCGAGGACATCGGGGCCAGGGAGAACCCCTGGGACGTCTTCTGGGACCCGCAGTACTCCGGCCTGACCACGGTGCTCGACGACTACGGCGAGACGATCGCCCTCGCGCTGCTGCGCCGAGGCATTACCGACGTCAACAACGCGACCCCGGAGCAACTGTCGCAGGCGCAGACCGACCTGCTGGAGATGACCCGGCTGACCCGGCCGAAGGTGACGATCAACTACTACAGCGAGCTGCCCGAGGGCCAGCACGGGCTGTCGCTGGCATGGTCCGGTGACGCCGTCAACTTCCAGTACTACACCCCGGAGGGGACCGATCCGGGGGTCTTCCGGTACTGGACGCCCGGGGTCGGCGAAGGCCGGGTGGACAACGATGCGGTCAGCATCCTGCGATCCGGCAAGAACCCGGTGCTGGCGCACGAGTTCCTCAACCATCTGCTCGACCCCGAGGTGGCCATCGGGAACTTCGGCGCCACCGGGTACCAGCCGCCGCAGAACTCGCTGACGCCCGCCGAGCTGGTGGCGCAGGAGTACGTCCCGCCGGAGCTGGAGAGTGCGGTCGTGCTGCAGGAGAGCCTGCCCGACGGCATCCGGCTGCTGGAGCTGGCACCGGAGGTCGACGCGGAATGGGCCGCGGTGTGGCAGCAGTTCAAGGCAGGGGCGTAAGGGCGCCCACTCTCAAGCCGCTCGAGCCACTCGGAATCCGAGGTCGTCGATGCGAAGCGTCGGATGGCTCTTGCGCCGACACGACGCCCGGCACGACCGGGGCAGATCCTGCCAGCCGCCCCCGCGGAAGACCCGGTACGAACCGTAGACCGTCGGGTCGTAGAGATCCCAGCACCACTCCCACGCATTGCCGATCATGTCGTGCAAGCCCCATCGATTCGGCAGCTTCCCCCCGACGTCGTGGACTCTTTCCTCCGAGTTCCCCGCGTGCCACGCGATGGCATCAAGGTCGCCGTACCGCACGCCTTCTGAACCCGCTCGGCAGGCGTACTCCCATTCGCCCTCCGACGGGAGCCGGTAGCCGTCCGAAGCGATGTTCCAGGCCGCCTCGAGGCCATCGGGGTCGTCACCGATCCGATAGCAGGGCGACAGCCCGGACTGCTCGGACAACGCATTGCAGAACCGCAACGCGTCGAGCCAGGAGACGTCACAGAAAGGTGACTGAGGGCCGCCCGGCCCCTCGTTAACGCGACCCATCACCTCGCGGTACAGCTCGCGGGTGACTGGCACCTGAGCCAGTCGGAACGCGCCGACCGGAAGGTTCCACTCGGTCCTCGTCCCCTCGTCCCGAAGCGACACGGCGCCGGCCTGGATGCGGATCTCCATCACGTCGCCAGCGTGCTCGCGGGGTCAGGGGCGGGTGTCGCAGCAGCCCACGCCCTGTTCTACTCCGCACCCGAGGGCTCCTACGACGAGGGTGTGCACGAGGTCGCGGCAGCGACCTTTACCCCGCAGCCCAGGTAGGTCGCCTGGCGCCCCGGGAGGTCCGATGTCGTGCCGGCCGGGCATGGCCGAGGCCTCCACGATGTGGCGTGGCTGACGGCACCGGCACGAGGAGATCCTCATGGGTCTGACCGCGCCTCGCCGAGGTGCTCCCGTCCCGTCCGAGGTATCTCTCGACCGCTCGGTGGCTCTGGTTCTTAGAAGCGGTAGAGCGCACGAGTCAGCATGACGCCTGACCGGCCCTCGCCCCGGAGAGGAACGGACCAGTGCTGACCCAGAGATCATCAGGCAGGCGGTCATGACCATTCAGGCCGCTGGGATCCACATGAGCGCCGACGTGTCCTTGCTGGCGACCCCACAGTTGTCGACCGGCACCGATGTAGAGAGTCGGCACCGGCCGACGGCACGGCGACGCGCGAGCGCATGGGCGGCAACCGTGGCGGCCACAGCCGTCTCGACCTATGCACTGGATGTGTGGTCCGCCTTTGTGGGCCTGTTGCTTGCCGCGTCGGGCGTGCTGTCCGGTGCAACCAACCCGTGGCTGCTGCTGGGTCTGGGGTGCAGCTACGCCTTCTGGGGCTTGGGCCTTCGCTCGAATCTGCGTGCCAATGCCGACCTGCTCGAGAGCACAGGTACCAGCACCAACGCCTTCTCGAAAGCTGCCTTCGACCTTAGTCGGCGTTGGAGCACCCGGCCCGCAATACGTCGGACTGCGGCAGGTGTCGGCTACGTCACCACGGAGATCGTCAAGGAGGCCCCCTACTACCTGGGTGCCTTCATAGCCGCGCTGTCCGACGCCGTCTCCGCCCAACAGGCGATCATCTTCCTGATCGGTGCGAACGTGGGAGCCGCCGGGTACGAGTACGGGCTGGCTCGGTTGACGCGGGCCGTCCTTGAACGTCACGCCGGTCGCCCGGCGGCGGACAGGAAAGTGCTGGAAGCGGGGCATGCCGAGGTCAGAACTCCGAGAGCCGAGAGCCCGTCGTCACGACCCGGCCGTGCGGCTGATCGAATCCCTCAGGTTTGTGCCATCACGCGTCTGCTCGGGTGAGGACGCGTCTTGGTGGGCGATACTGGGATTGAACCAGTGACCTCTTCCGTGCCAGGAGATCTGGAGGGTGAGAAACCTGGGACAAATGTTGTTTGACCTGCGCGGATAGTTCGCGGTTGTCCGCTGATGGTGCTCCACATTGCGATGCCGTAGTTACTCAGTTGCTTGCTCGGCCGCGCGGGCGACCACAAGCAGGGCGAGCGCAACGGATGGGGCTGCTCGGCAGGTGTGCGTCGAAGACGGTTTGACGTCAAGGCGAGTCCACTGAGACCCGCTTGTCCGGAGAACCCCCTGAGGCCCGAGCTGATCACCTTGATGATCGGCGGCAACGACTTTGCTCCTCGCGCGTTGCGGGTAGCAGACGGGCACGGTGGCGCTGCAGCCCCTTTGTACAGCACCGGCTCCGATGGCGAATAGCCCGGCCACGGGCCTCGACATCGAGTCACCGTTGCGCGGCCCCTTGACATCAGTGCCCTGCTGGCATCACACTGTGCCTGTTCGTGAAGGGGAGTACCCCACTTCATCGTGTCGTCAGTACGGCGCCTCCCGGCGCTCGGCGCGGTGGACCGCCTTGGTGTGGTCGGGGGAGACCTTCGGTCAGCATCGACCGGAAGGTTCCTTGTGATGGATGTCCCCCTGTGGCTGTGGTTCGCCGTGCTCGGCGGCATCGTAGCGATGCTCGCCGTCGACCTGTTCGCGCACCGAAAGGTTCACGTCATCGGCGTGCGGGAGGCCGCCGCGTGGTCCGCGGTGTGGGTCGCGATCGGCGTCGGCTTCGGCGTCGGGATCTGGCAGGTCTACGGCGCCGAGCTCGGCCAGCAGTACTTCGCCGGTTACCTGATCGAGAAGTCGTTGGCGGTCGACAACGTCTTCGTCTGGGCGATCATCTTCTCGTTCTTCGCTGTGCCGCGTGAGCTGCAGCACCGCGTCCTGTTCCTCGGCGTCGTCGGGGCCCTCGTGCTGCGCGGGGCGTTCATCGCCGCGGGCGCCGCGATCATCGACAGCTTCTCCGCGATCCTGTACGTCTTCGCCGCCTTCCTGCTGTGGACCGGCGTGCAGATGATCCGGACCCGCAACACGCACATCGACCCCTCCAAGTCCCGGGTCGTCGGCTGGTTCCGCCGCGTGGTGCCCATGACGGACACCTTCCACGGCCAGCGCTTCCTCGTCCGCCGCCACGGCGTCCTGCTGGCCACCCCGCTGCTGCTGGTGCTCGTGCTGGTCGAGGTCACCGACGTGATCTTCGCCGTCGACTCGATCCCGGCGATCTTCGCGGTGACGTCCGAGCCGTTCCTCGTCTTCACGGCCAACGCGTTCGCCCTGCTGGGTCTGCGGGCGATGTACTTCCTGCTCGCTGACCTCATGCACCGCTTCGTCTACCTCAAGCTGGGCCTGGCGCTGGTGCTCGTCTGGGTCGGCGTCAAGATGGCCCTGCAGGTCGACGTCTACAAGATCCCCACCGAGATCTCGCTGCCGGTCATCGCCCTACTGATCGGTGGCGCGGTCGCCGCGAGCCTGTGGCGCACCCGCGGTCAGGGCACCCACGCCCTTCCCGCCCCGGTCGACCCGCCCTTCCGGGTCGCCACCGCCGAGGAAGAGGCCCAGGTCGAGCCTGCCTGGCGGCGCCGTCGTCCGGCCGCTCCCCGGCTCTGACCCGCGCACCGCACTGTCCGCAGAACACGCGGCGGGGCGACCACCGTCCCCCTTCAAGGCCGTCCCGCCGCCGCCTGCATCCCCTGCGGAGCTCATCCCGCTTCTTTCGATCGAACCTCTTGTGAGGAGGACTGCCATGACAACCATCACCACGCCTGACGCGGACCGTGTGCTGCAACTGCAGGCTGTCCGTGGCTACCCGGCCGTGTCGCTGCTGCTGAGCACCACACCGGCCGCGACCATGACGCCACGCGACGCGAGCACCCTGGACCGGCTGCACGCCGAGGCGGTCGACCGGCTGTCGCGCGATCAGCGGGCCGGGGACACCGCCCGGCTGCTAGAGCGACTGGACCACCTCGTCCGTGAGGCGAAGGATGGTCCCACGGCTCAGGCCCTGGCCCTGTACGCCCACAGCAGCACCGGGTGCGCCCTTCATCTGTCGGTCCCGGTCCTCGACCGGACGGTGGTGGACCCCACCTTCGCCACCCGTGACCTCGTCCAAGCCCTGCACCGCACCCCCCACCACCTGGTGTTGTCCCTGACGTCCACTCAAGCCACCCTGTTCGAAGGCTCGGACGAGCTCAGAGCCGTCCGCTCCCACCAGTTCCCGATTCGCAGCGAGCGGGACCCTCGCCGGTCGGCCTCGCGGCCGGCCCTGGCCGCGAACGACACCGCGGCGTTCCTACGGACCGTGGACAGCGCGTTCGGCACCTACCGCCGTCTGCACCCCTCGCCCGTCGTCCTCGCCGGGCACGACCGCATCGTCAGCGAGTTCGAGCGCATCTCACGCAACCTGGACCGCTGCGCCGGTGTCGTGCGCGCCAACGTCGCCACCGAGCCCCTCGCCCAGATCGCCGAACGCACCCGGCCGTTGCTGCACGCCTACCTGCTGTCCCGCCAGGACGAGGCCCTCACCCTGCTCGGGCAGCGCATCTGGGCCGACCGCGCCGCCATCGGGCTCCCGGCGGCGTGGCTGGCGGCCCGCCACGAGCGCCCCGAGATGCTCGCCGTCGAGCAGGGACTCTTCCAGGCCGCACGGCTCAGCGCAGACGGCGACACCATCGAGCTGGTAAGCGACCTCGACCAAGTCATCAACGATCCTGACGTGATCGACGACATCGTCGACGAACTCATCGAGCTCGTCCTGCAACGCGGCGGCTGGGTCGCCCTGGTCGACGACGGCCGCCTCACCGGCAACGGCGGGGTCGCCCTGACCCTGAAACGCTCCTGAGCACGAGGCCACGGGCCTGACCAGAAGGCCACAGCGCCGACCCGGCTCATTCTCCAGCCTGCCGGGTCAGCTCCGTCGCCGTTGCGGTGCTACGGGCGATCGCGGCCGTTCTTGCCGTCCTCGTTCTTCCCCGGAGCGTGCGGTCGATCAACCCCAGGCTCCGCAGGGGGCTGGTAGTACCCCTCGGGTGCTGCGCCGGGTGATGTGTCGGGTGCGCTCGGGTTGCCAGTTACTTTGGCTAGTCCCGTGCGCAGGTGTCGACTCACCCTGCGGATACGCTGATCGTGGCGTGCACCAGCCTTCTGACTGGCGAAGTCTCCGGCCTTGTCGATTCCGCGTTCAATGCTGCCCTGACGAGTACGCAGCGCGTCCT
>CAZEYA010000141.1:0-9902 GCA_964516515.1 uncultured Kineosporiaceae bacterium
CCGGACGCCCCGAAGCGGTGCGCGATAGGGATCAGGACGACTGTCATGGCGCCGGTCGGCCCGGACACCTGGAGATTGGAGCCACCGAAGATCGCCGCCACGCCGCCGGCGACCACGGCTGTGGCGAGCCCGGCCGAGGCTCCCAGGCCGGAGGCGACGCCGAACGCGAGCGCCAGCGGCAGGGCGACCACCGCGACGGTCAGGCCGGCCAACAGGTTCTGACGCCGATCGCGGCGCACCGCCCGCAGATCCTCACGCCCTGGCAGCAGCGCCCGCATGCGGTCACGCGTGACCACCAGCGCTGCCTGGGCCGCGCCCGGCCATGTGGCCCAGCGCTTGCCGACGTCGGCCGTGCCGGCCCGGGTCATCGGACCACGGTGTCGGCACGCAGAGTGGCGAGCAACTGCTCCTGCTCCGAGAGCACCGACGTCAGGATCGCCCGGGCCGACCGCAGCAGATCCGCCACGTCAGACGTGCTCAAGGTGTACAGAACGGTGGACCCGTCCCTGGAGGAGGTCACCAGGCCGGCCCGGCGCAGCACCGCCAACTGTTGAGACAGGTTGGAGGACTCCACCTCGATCTGCGCCAGCAACTCGTGCACCGGGCGGGGACCGTCCTGGAGCAGTTCCAGCACCCGGATCCGCACCGGGTGCCCCAGCGTGCGGAACAGCTCGGCCTTGGCCTGCGGCAACGGAATCACAAGAACATGGAACCATGAATTGAAGAATTCTTCAACTCATTGACGTCTGAGCGGAGTCGTGCGGCTGGTCACGCCAGGATCAGCTGCCTGGCGCAGCGGACTCGGTCGCCAAAGCGGGCCTGGTCGTCGGGGTGGTGACCGGCCGCCGAGAAGGCATCGGCCAGTAGGTCGAGGTGGGCGAGCAATTGCTGCTGCAGCTGCGGCGCCTCGCCGGGGGCAGGCGGCCTGACGTGCGCGGCGACCCGCTCGATGAGCGTGACGCAGGATTGCATGACCGACGGCGCGCCGGCTCCGTACCAGCGGAGCTGGTCCAGCGATGTGCCGAGGAGGAGGACCACGTCGGGGGTGGCGGCGTGCACCCGGACCACCCCGTGGTCGTCCCGGCGCCAAGGGGAAGGCGGCGGGCGTGAGACAAGCACCGACAGGCCGGCGGACAGGTCGTCGATCGCGTTCTGCGCGGTGTAGGGGTCATTGGTGCCGGGCGACAGCGCGCGGACCGCCATCTCGGTCAGCTGCTGCATTGCGAACCCGACGTCCTGGTACGGGGTCCGGGCGTCGGTCACCAGCAGCGCTCGGCGCAGCGTCCGCACCAGCCGGTCGTTGACCGCCCGATCCGGGCGGATCATGGCCAGCACGGTGTCCGGGAGCACGTAGTCGCCTGGCCGCACCGTGAGCTCGACAACGACATCGCGGCGTCGGGCCGCCCGCATGAGAACGTCCTGGGCCACCGACTGCAGGTAGCCCGCGCGGCCGGCGGTCACGGGGCGGCCGTCGCCGGACAGGTCGGGCAGTGGCGGCCCGCCGGACGGACCGAGGTCGGCCGGGTAGAGCCGCTCCACCGTGTCGAGCAGCTCCATGCGTACCCGCCCGGCCAGGGTGGCCACCTGGACCGAATCGCTGATGTGATGGATGAAGTAGATGAGCATGCCGACGTTGGCGATCGCCAACAGAACGGCGCCGTTGACCGCGAGATGCGGGACGAAGACGTCGCCGTCCCCGCCGAGGTCACCCAGCACCCGCACCGAGCGGAGCACCAGCAGGCAGTAGACGAACGTGGCGACGTACACGCCGAGGACCGTCTGATTTCCCTTGTCGGCCATGAAGTTGCGCACCAGGCGCGGGCCGTAGCTGGACGAGGTGAGCGCGAGGACCGCCATGGTGATGGAGAACGTCGTGCCGGCCACCGCCAGGCTCGACGTGGCGATAGCGCCGAGCAGGTCTCGGCTGCCGTCCGATCCCACCCGGTACAGCAGGAAGTCGACCCAGCCCGGGGTGAGCGGCTCCTGCGAGACCCGGTCCACCGCCACGAGGGCGGCCGCCACCACCACAGCCGCCACGCACAGGAGAGCCGGCACGAACCAAAACTGCTCAGCGAGACGGCGAAGGAGGGTCACGTCATCGAGGGTCCCAGTCGGCGGGCGACCCGGCCTCTCGACCGCTATTGGTGCACCGTTGCCCCGGGCCACCTCGCGGCAGGTGGTTGGTCACGGAGCCCGATCCGTCAGATGCGCCTCTTGCCGCGTTCGTCCTGCTGCGCCGCTGTTCAAGGAAGACGAACGTGCCAATGGGTGAGCGGGTCAGGGCATCGTCACGGCCGCGTCCCGAGTCGCTGTCGACGCCACCGCCGCGGCGCGCGGCTGCGGCACGGCCCGCCGCTCGGGCGGTGTCGTCCATCGCCACCCGGCACGTGCGCCCCCGGTAGTACGAGAAGATCCATAAGCAATCTCAAGCCTGGGCTCTCGCCACCCGACGCGATGTTGCGCGTGCCTCAGAGGGTTTCTTCCGGTGCTGACGAATCCGTGGGGGGCGCGACCCCGCTCCGAGCATCTGCTACACCACGTCGGAGAAACGCGCCCAGGTCCGGGTCGTCAGGTGGCGTCTGCGGGTGGGCCGGCGCCAGCCCGGCGTCGGTGAGCAGGCGGTTCATCTCCCGGAGGGGCAGCCCGAGGACCGAACCGGCAGATGTGATGGGACGGTGGCGCCGACGCGCTGTGTGTCCGGGCACACAGAAGCGCCGTGCGACCGTTCCTAGCGTGGTGGTCAGAGGGCGCGAGTGCCGCCCGCAGACGAGGTGAGAGCCATGACGGCAACCACGACGACGACCGGCACCGGACTAGCCACCGGGCTGGGGCCCGGTGCCGCCTATGGGCTGGTGTGGTGGGTGCTCGGGCCGCTGCTGCTGATGCCGGCTGGCATGGGGATGCCGCTGCTGAACGTCGACGCGACGGCCTGGCAGAGCCTGCTCGGCCACCTGATGTTCGGGCTGGTGCTCGGCACCGTCGCGGTCCTGGCCGCGCGACGCGCCGGCGGCCTGGCCCACGCATGACCGCGACCGCGGCGCTGCTCGTCCGGCCTCGTACCTTTGGAGGCGTGCCCCTCGAGCCCGGCGCCACCCGACAGCCTGTGTTCTGCCTCAACGAGGTCGAGATCCTGCGCGACCTCGACCAGCGCGAGATGGAGAACATCGCGGCCCGCGCTGCCATGCGGGTCCTCGAGCGTGGCAGTCTCGTGTGGTCGCCCGCGGACGGACGCGAGGTGCTCTACATCGTCAAGTCGGGTCGGGTGCGCCTGGTCCGCTCCGCCGCGGGCGGTCGCACGATGACCATGGCGGTGTTGGGGCCGGGTGCATTGTTCGGTCAGATGCGGCTGCTCGGCCAGGACATGCGCTCGAGCAGCGCCGAGGCCTTCGAGGACGTCGTGCTGTGCCAGATGACCGAGCCCGACGTCCGGTCGTTGCTGCTGGCCGACCCGCGGGTCGCGGCGCGCATCACCGAAGGCCTCGGTAGGCGGCTCGCCGAGGTGGAGCAGCGCCTGGCCGACGCGCTGCTCAAGACGGCACCCCAGCGCGTAGCCGCGACGCTGGCCACCCTGGCCGGCGCCGCGCCCTCGTCGGCGCGCCTGTCCGGGCCGCGTGGGCACGAGGTCCGCCTCACGCACGCCCAGCTCGCGGACCTGGTCGGCACGACCCGGGAGACGACCACGAAGGTGCTCGGCGACCTGCAGGCTAGGGGCATGGTCGCGCTCCGACGCGGCAAGGTCGTCGTGTTCGACGTCGAAGCGCTGCACCAGCTCAGCGAGGACCTGTTGTGAGCGGCGGTGACCGGCTGCGGGCCGGCCATCACGCGGGGCTGTCCAAGGCAGCGCTGATCGTCGGGGCCGCGGTGCTAATGGCCGGCTGCGGCAGTGGCGCGACCGAAGGCGCGACGCGGGACGCAGGCTCGGGACCACCGCCGCTGTCGGCCGCCACCACGTCGCTGCGGGAGACGCTCGTCGGCTCCGCCCCGGTCCGCTACGATGCCAAAGCCGTGTCAGGGACGACGCTGGACGGCGAGCAGATCGCCGCGGCCGACCTGGACGGCCCCGTCGTGTACTGGTTCTGGGCACCGTGGTGCACGGTCTGCCGTGCCGAGGCACCCACGGTCGCTGACGTCGCCGAGCGCTGGGAGGGTGAAGTGACGTTCGTCGGCGTGGCCTCCCGCGGACCCCAGGACGACATGGACGCCTTCGTGGCCGAGACCGGGACCGAGGGCATCCGCCACATCGCCGACATGGACGGGACCATCTGGGCGCAGTTCGGGGTGTTCGCCCAGCCCGCCTTCGTCTTCGTCGACCGCGAGGGCTCGGCCACGGCCTGGCTCGGTGGCCTCGGGGAGCCGCTGCTCGACGAGGCCGCCGCCTCGCTGGCGGGCTGAGAGGTGGGCCTCGACCTGGCCGCGCTGACGCTGGCGCTGGCGGCCGGTGCGGTCGCGGCGGTCAACCCCTGCGGCTTCGCACTGCTGCCCGCCTACGTGACGCTCGCCGTCGCGGGCGACGACGCCCCGGTGTCACGAGGCCGTGCCGCGGTGCGGGCGCTGCGGTTCACCGTCGGGATGACCGTCGGGTTCGTCGTCGTCTTCGCGGCGTTCGCCGTGCTGCTCGCGGGGCTCTCCTCGGCGCTGCAGCAGGCGCTGCCGTACCTGACTGTCGTCATGGGCGTCGCTCTGGTCGGGGTCGGGGTCTGGCTGCTGGCCGGTCGCGAGCTACCTAGCCTGCCCAGACCAAGGGGCGGCCGCCTGGGCGGCGCCCCCGGGCAGGGCTTCGGCTCGGTCGTCGGCTACGGCGTCACGTTCGCGCTTGTCAGCTTGTCCTGCACGATCGGCCCTTTCCTCGCCGTGGTGTTCTCCTCGCTGTCCGCGGGCGGGTACGCCGGGGTCGTCGTGTCGTTCGTTGTCTACGCCGTCGGAATGGGCACGGTCGTCGGCGCCCTCGCGCTGGCGGTGGCCCTGGCGCAGACCCAGGCGGTCCGCGCGATGCGCAGCGCCGGCCGGGTTGTGCCCAGGGTCGCGGGTGGCCTGGTACTTGTGGCCGGGCTGTACGTGGCCTGGTACGGCTGGTTCGAGCTGCGGGTCCTCGCTGGGACCACCACCTCCGACCCCGTGATCGATCGCGCCCTGGCCGTGCAGGGAGCCCTGACGCGCCTGCTGCAGGGCGTCGGCCCAGGGGTGCTGCTTGCCGTCGCCGCTGTGGTCGTCGTGCTGGTGGCCATCGCCTTCCTGACCCGCAGGTCGAGGCGGACGGAGCCGGTCCGGTGACCGCGCAGCCGCCCCCCGGCAACACCCGCCGTCGTCGCAGAGCCAGCCTGGTCGCCGCGCTCGTCGCTGTGGTCGTGGTCGTGGTCGTGGTCGTGGTCGTCGGGACGGCGTTTGGTCTCCGCCTCACACCGGGCTTCGGGTCAGGCGGCGGGGATGCCGGGGTCACGGCCAGCGCAGCCCCGGCAGGAGGCGACCCTGACGCAGCCGTCGAGAGTGCACGCGAGGACGTGCCGTCCGCGCTGGACCGGATGGACGACCCTGAGCTGCCCACGCCCCTGATCGACCCGGCTGACGTCGTGTCGGGCGGTCCCCCGCCCGACGGCATCCCCCCGATCGACGAGCCCCGGTTCCTCGCCGTGGACGAGGTCGACTTCCTCGTGGACGAGGAGCCGGTCGTCGTGCTCAGCCTGGACGGCGACACCCGCGCCTACCCGGTGCAGATCCTCACCTGGCACGAGATCGTCAACGACGTCGTCGCGGGCCGGCCGGTCACGGTGACGTACTGCCCGCTGTGCAACTCGGCTCTGGCCTTCGAGCGGACGGTGGACGAGCGCGTGCTGAGCTTCGGCACGTCCGGCCGGCTATACCTGTCCAACCTCGTGATGTACGACCGGCAGACGGAGTCGCTGTGGCCGCAGGCCGAGGGCCGCGCCGTCGCGGGGGTGCTCACCGGGACCGAGCTCGACCGGCTGCCGGTCGCACTGCTGCCCTGGGGGCAGTTCCGTGATGGCTTCCCCGACGCCTTGGTGCTGTCCCGGGAGACGGGGACCAGCCGGGACTACGGCCGCAACCCCTACGTGGGCTACGACGACGTCGAGGCCTCGCCGTTCCTGTTCCGCGGCGATGTCGACCCACGGCTGCCGGCGATGGCGCGCGTCGTCGGGCTGGGCGACCCCGCGGACCCGGTGGCCGTACGGACCGACGAGCTGCTCGTGCGCGCGGTGGTCGAGCTCGAGGTGGCCGGTGAGCCGGTCGTGGTGCTGGGTGCACCCGGGCAGGCCTCCGCCCTGGACACCCAGGAGATCGCCGACGGGGCCGACGTCGGCACCACGGGGGTGTTCTCGGCGACGCTGGACGGGCGGACGCTGTCGCTGCGGCCCGGGGAGGCGCCCGGGGAGTTCGTGGACGACCTCACCGGCTCCACGTGGGACGTGCAGGGTCGCGCCGTCGCCGGCTCGGAGGTCGGACGAGCCCTGCAGCGCCGCCCCAGCACCGACACCTTCTGGTTCTCGTGGCAGTCGTTCTGGCCGGAGACCCTTCTCGAACCGTGAGGCGCTTGTGGGAAGGGCCGCACAGTGTCCCGGCCCGACGCCGGCGTTCCCCGGTGGCGTGACCACATCGCACCGTCGAACCATCTGCGCCCGCGTGCCCGCTCCGCTGTGGTGCCTGCGAGCCTGCTCGAGGACGGCCCGTTCGAGGTGCTGCTCGTCAACGCCCGGCACGTGAAGAACCTGCCTGGTCGCAAGAGCGACGTCTGCGACGCGGCATGGCTGGCGCAGCTCGGGGCGCACGGGCTGGTCCGCGGCTCGTTCGTGCCGCCGGAGCCGATCCTCCAGCTGCCGGACCTGACCCCGACCCGGAACGCCGGACTGCGGCAGCGGGCCCGAGAGATCCAGCGGCTGGAGAAGCTCCTCGAGGACGCCGGGATCAAGCTGTCCTCGGTCGCCACCGACATCACCGGGGTGTCGAGGCGAGCGATGCTGGAGGCGTTGATCAACGGACAGCGAGACCCGGCTGAGCTCGCCGACCTCGCCAGACGCCGGCTACCAAGGCCACCGAAGAACTGAGCGCTCGGATCGAGGTGGTGATCGAGCCGTTTCGCGGCACCCGAGACCTGATCATCACCATCCCGGGGTTTGAATCCCTCGCCCTGCGCGCGTCTGATCCCCGGCGATGACCACGCCGGCAACGAGCCTCGATCGCGTGACGGCGACAGCGCGAAACGTGGCCGCCATCGATCACGGGACCTCAACGCCCTGCGGAAACGCCGCCAGGAGGCGGGCTCGCGGCCTCGGACGTCCCCCTCCAGGCCAGGCCCGGGGGGAGGGAGCCTCACCGGCGATCGCCGGTGAGGTCCCGCCTTGCAGGCCCCGGTCGAACTCCTCAGGGTGCAGCGATCGTTCGCTTCCGATCGGACACGATGCGCTGGCCCCAGCCGTAGACGACACCGAGCAGCAGACCGAACAGGAGGTGCCCCCACAGGCTGCGCACGGCACCCTCGTTCAGCTGAAAGATCATCTCGTTCATGCCGAGCCACGTCGGCATGATCAGCAGTGCGCCGAGCACCCACCACAGGGCTCCGTAGGCCAGCCCGAGGATGACGGCGCGCGCCGGCGTGGTTGCCCAGCGACCGGCGATGAGGGCGAAGAGCAGGCCGAAGAGGGCCGAGTTGAACAGGTGGACGGCCCAGCCGACGGCGGTGGACTCGCTGCGAAGTAGCATCGCGACCATCGGCAGCATCCCC
This sequence comes from uncultured Kineosporiaceae bacterium, assembly GCA_964516515.1. Taxonomy (GTDB): domain Bacteria; phylum Actinomycetota; class Actinomycetes; order Actinomycetales; family JBBAYJ01; genus JANNOG01. Next base: position 7,736 of record CAZEYA010000141.1, read on the forward strand.
CAGGCCTGCATGAGGCCGCCGAAGGCGACGCCTCCGATGAGGCCGCCGGCAACTCCGGCGACAAGGCGGGCGGGTAGGGCGCTGATGGGGCGGGCGGGTGCGTGTGTGGCGGCCATGGGGGGATCCCTCTCTCTGGACGGCGCCGCGTCGTCGGCGGCGGACACTGACTGGGATCGAGGCGGGACCGGATTGATTGCACCCCCCTGAAGGCGGGTCGGCTGCAATCAGAGTGGCGATGCCGGCGTCCTACCTTTCGGACGAGGCGACAAAGACACGACGAAGGAGGTGAGATGGCGGACGAGGAGTTCGTGCTGGTGCTCGAGGAACACCTGGACCTGGTTTACAATCTTGCCCGCCGTCTGACCAGAACCCGCCCAGAGGCAGAGGATCTCGTTCAGGAGACGTGCCTGCGCGCGCTGCGCGGCTGGCGCCGTCGGCCCCCAAATGACGCGCGGGCGTGGCTTGCGACCATCTGCCTCAACGCCGCCCGGTCGGGTTGGCGGCGCGAAGCATCGCGGCCGGTCGTGGCCTTGGACCCGGACGTCGCAGCGCGGATCCCCGGTGACCACGACCCGGAGTCCGAGGCGATCGCCAGCACGGTGCGCGACGATGTGCATCGTGCGCTGTGGTGCCTGCCCGCGGCGCAGCGGGAGACGATCGCCCTCATGAATCTGTGCGGCTTCACCGCCGCTGAGGTCTCCGCCTTGACGGGCGCCCCTCGCGGGACCGTCCTGGCGCGCGCCCACCGTGGGCACAAGCGGCTGGCGGCGCTATTGCAGGCCCAGGGAGGTGCGCCCCGATGAGACGTGAGCATGATGAGGCAGCTATCGGCGGCTATCTGGCGGGTGACCTGTCCCGCGACGAGGTGGAAGAGGTCGAGGCGCACCTCCTTGCCTGCGATCGTTGCTGGGGCGAGGTCGAGGCCGGCCGTGAGGGAAGGACCCTGGCCGAGCAGGCTCGCGAACCGCTCCCACCAGGGCTGCGGGACCGGATTCTCGCAGTTGTGGGCGCCGAGGACCCCGGGCTGCCCTCGCATCGGCGCCGCATGCGCGTCCCGCTCCGCCTAGTGCCGCGGCCCCGTCGCTGGGTCGCCCTGGCCGCGGGTGCCGCCGTGCTCCTGGCATCAATCGCCGTGACAATCGAGTCGACGCGCGGCGATCCGACGTCACCCGCTCAGATCGCCGCGGCGGTCGCGGACTACCAGGCCGACACCCTGCCCGGGCCAGCGATCCCGGCGTCCTCGGGACCCGACCTGTCTGCTCTGCGGATGTCCCTGGCGGGCGCGGGCGACGGCGAGCTGGCCGGTCAGGCAGTGACGGGCTACGGCTACCGCGACAGCACTGGCCGGCGGGTCATCGTCTACTACTCCGACAAGCCCTTTCCGATGCCGGTCGGGGCGGGCGCGGACCCGGCCGACGCCGCTCTCGAGGTCCACGACGGTGTGAGCGTGCTGTGCTCCCGTGCGCCACACACCATCCTCGTCCTCAGCGACGACGGGAAACTGGTCGAGGAGGTGGCGGCCTTGCTCGACCTCGTCTGATCGCGACACCCCGCGAGCCCTGCTCCAGGGGTGGCCGCCTCGGCCTGGTCGTCGGCCCGCATGGCCGTCAATTCTTTCAATAAAATGAACAAGACGTTGAGGTGTGAGCCGCTTCGCGGCACCGACTTACAGTGGCGGTGTCGCTCTGTCGTCCAGGAAGGGACCAAGTCGTGAATCGGGCATTGCTCGCTGTTGGATTGTGTATCTCCGCCGCCGCGCTGGGCGTATCCGCCTGCGGGGAGGAGTCCGCCTCGACGCCCGCAGGGACCTTGTCGGTCCCGGCGAGCGGGGCCGAGGAATCGACGGCAGACGAGTCGACGACGAGCGAGTCGACGACGAGCGAGTCGATGGCTGAGGAGTCGATGGCGGAGGAGGCGATGCCCGACGAGGGTGCCGGGGTCGACCTCGCCTTCACCGCCACGACCCTCGACGGCGCCACGTTCGACGGCACAACCCTGGCGGGCAAGCCGGCGCTGTTGTGGTTCTGGGCGCCGTGGTGCCCGACGTGCGCCGGCCAGGCCGCGCACATGGGCGAGGTCGCCGACGCCTACGCCGGTGAGATCAACGTGGTCGGCGTCGGCGGGCTGGATCAGGCGGACGCGATGCGCACCTTCGTCGACCAGCGTG
>CAZEYA010000142.1:0-9856 GCA_964516515.1 uncultured Kineosporiaceae bacterium
TGACGATGCCCGGGCCATTGAGGGCGAACTGCGTGTAGATGGTGCCCGAGGGGCAGGCCGCGTTGGGCACGGTGAGGGAGAACAGGGTGCTGTCCGTACCGCTCGCCGGGGCGATCGTGACGCCGTCACCGATGACCGTGGGCACGGCGGAGGCGGAGGAGATGCCGAGCAAGACACCGGTGGATGCCAAGCTGGCCACCACTACACCTGCCAGGGCTCGACGTGGGGTGGCGATGGCTCTGAGCCGGCCGAAACGTGGGGTTGGCACTGGGTCGCTCCTTCACTAGAGGATCATGACGCGCAGGTACTCCCAGCGGAGACGCGCACGGCTGACCGAACCCCCTGCGCTGTTCCCCGACGGACACCAACTACCCTTACCGTCGCTGGTGAACGTGGAGGGCCACCATGGTGAACGGTGGATGAACGCAAATCAGACGGATGCTGTCCTCAGGGGCGCGCCGATACAGGCGCGGCAGCCGCGCGATCCGTGGCCGTCGCAGTGGGACCTCCTGACCGCCCACCCGGACGATCGCCGGTGGGTCGACCACGCCGCGACCGCCTGACCACAAGCAGCGTCACGATCCCGATCAGCACCACCAGCAGCAGGATCGCCACCCAGGGCAAGGCCCAGATGCGGGTGCTTGCCGTCGTCGCCTGGATATCTGGCGCCTGCGCACCCGGAGCAGCGACGGCTTCGAGTCGGATCGAGGCGTCGTAGGCGATGAGAGGCCACACGTCGTCGACCGTCTGCTCGACGAGGTAACTGCCCTCGGGCAGCAGTTCCGGAAGGGACGGGGCTTCGAGTCGGCGCTCGTCCACTCCGAAGGGGCCACTCACGGTTACAGCCGGCTGCACGCCCATCCGGACATTGCCGGAGTTGGTCACTCGGTAGGACAGATCGATGCGGCCAGCCTGCCAAGGTAGATCACTGGCGCGGTAGCTACCTGAAATGTCACTGATCGTGAGGCCGGGAGCCAGATCGCCGTCGACCCGAAGGTAGACCCGCGCCGCGACGCGCTGCTCCAACTGGACGTTCTGGCCTTCGGGATTCTCGCCCAGCGTCCTCAGCACGGCCAGGATCCCGGCAGTGTGATCACCTGGGGTCGCATTCTCAGGTACGGCGATCGTTACGGGCAGAACGACCTTGCCCGGCCCGTCCCCATTGGCCGGCGGAACGGTCACCTCGGCGGTCGAGTCACCGACGTTGATCCATGACCCCGCATCCCGAGGAGGTTCACTGCCGGGCAGCAGTGAGAAGTCCCCGGTGTCGCCGCTGAAGGCATCCGTCGCGTACATGTCCAGCGTGAGCGCCTCGTCGCCGTAGTTGAGGACGCCCACGTAGTCGAAAACGGTGGACATGGGCGGTAACCCGTATTGCAGAAAGGCTCGATCGTCGACCCCACCGTCGGCGTTCGCCGGCTGCACCCCGAACACCGCCCGGGGGGCATCGCCGGCATCCGCCGTCTCCTGCGCGGTCGGCGTGGAGGACGCCAGCGCAGGGGAAGCCGCGCCCTGCGCGACCAGGGCCGAGAGGCACACCAGGGTCGCCACAGCAGCCCGGCGTATCAGGTGGCGCCGGGGCGAGCTGACAGGTGTGGACATGTCGAGGTCCGTTCCGTCGTGGACGACTGTGACTGAAGATGTCTACGGGCTATGCGTGAATAAGAGGTGAACCGTCGATGAACTGGAATCCGCTCAGGCAGTTGGCAGTTGGCAGTCGGCAGCGACAAGGGGCGGGGCCCTTGCGGACCCCGCCCCCGGTGGACGTCATCGGCGGCGCCGGCGCCGTCCTGTCACTGGTGTGGCGACTTCACGCGAGGGTGAAGGTCACGGTTGCGGTGTAGAGGCCGGGAGTGGTCGAGGTCGGGACGTTCGACAGCGACAGCGTGCCGAAGACGTTGACCGATCCTGGACCTGTGCCGGTCGCGAAGGTGGCGGGGAGGATGCTGATGGAGCCGGCCGGAAGGTTGGTGACCGTGAGGGGGTTGGTCCCGGCGTTGATCGCGTTGCCTGCGACGTAGGCGGGTGTCACACCGGTGAACCCAAGGAGCGAGTTCGAGATCGACGCCGGACCGTTGGTGAAGTTGGTGGAGGCGATCTGAGCGGTGAAGGGCAGCGCGCCGGCACGGGTGTCGACGATCGTGACACCGTCAGCCGGGACGCCGGCCGACCCGAAGGGCGCGGAGACCGAGTACGACGACCCGTTCGCCGCCAGGACGAGGGTGCCGAGGTTGAACGGGGCGGCGGGGGTGTACGGCGTGCTGATCGAGATGTTTCCGGCAGGGACCGTCACGACGACGGTCTGCGGGTCAGTACAGACATCACCCGCGGCACCACACCCACCGGTGGGAGCACTGTAAGTGGCGGGCAGGGAGTTGGACGTCGACGGCAGGAATACACCGGGGTTGGTGGGGACGAAGTCGAAGCTGAAGGCGTAGGTGCCTGCAGCGAACGCCGTCGAGGTGAACGCGCACGAACCAGTGGCGGTCACCGGGACGGTGGCGATGGCGGCTGCGCCGTTCTTGAAGGCACAGGCCCCGGCCGGGATGTTGGCCGGAGTGGTCGTGTTGGCCACTGCGCCGGTCAGGGTGACGGACTGGAAGGCCGGACCGGAGTTCGGCGTGACCGAGGCCAGCGTCGAGGAGGTGGCAGCCGCGGGGACAGCCACGATTGTGTACGGCAGCGGGGCCGCAACCGAGTTGCTGAACCCTGACGCGCCGGTGAAGGCAGCCCCGATCGAGCGGGCACCAGCGGCGAGCGAAGAGGTGGTGAAGGTAGCCGTGCCGCCGGAAACGGCAGCGGGTGCACCGACCGGTGCACCGTCGACCGAGAACTGGACCGTGCCGGCGGCCGCCGCGGGTGCGACTGTCGCAGTGAAGGTCACGGAGGTGCCGGCGTTCTGCGGGCTGGCCGGTGAGGCGGACAGGGTGGTGGTGGTGGCTGTGGCCACCACGGCGGGCGCACTGGTGAAAGCACCCGCGCCACCGGCGGTGTAGGTCATGGTGTTGATGTACTGGTCGGTGATGTTGAAGCTCGCGTCGAAGCAGTCGAAGGAGAAGATGTAGGTGCCGCTGGCGACGAACGAACCGGCGTTGACCGTCGCGATATTGGCGATTGAGTTGCCGCCAATGGTGATTGGGCCGATACCGTTTGCGGGGGTGGCTCCGCCTCCGATGCCATAGCCGCCGGGCTGTGTGGCGTCGTTGACGAGGCCCGACCCATTGACCGAGAACTGGGTGTAGATGGTGCCTGCGGGGCAGGCGGCGTTAGCCACGTTGAGGGAGAACAGGGTCCCGTTGGTGCCGCTGGCGGGGCTCAGCGTGACCCCGCCGAGCGTGGCGGCCGAAGCCGAACTCGACGTGACCACGGCAAGACCGGCACCGGCGACGACGGCGATCGCTGCTGCCGCGATGGCGCGCTGGAAGCGCTTCATCCTGGTGTTCCTTTCTGGAAGGGAGGGAGAGGTAATGCTGGACCGGAAGGTCCGCCGGATCGCCGACTGGGCGGCAGACCCGGACAGCTGGGGCCGACGTCGATGACGCCGGCGGAGTCACCCGTGGGTGGGGGTCAGGTGACCCGACCCCCACCCACGGATGATTCGTGGAGCGCGTCAGCAGACGGGCGTGAACCCGTTGCGGATGATGATGCTGTCGAGGTCGCAGACTCCGGTGCCGGAGTTGGCAATCGGGATGTCGCTGAGGGTGACGTCGTTGCCACCGGCACGCTCACCGAAGACCGCGATGATGGCGGGGTCGGTGGCCAGACCGGCGGGCACGTTGTTGTAGACAGTGCGGAACCAGGCACCGTCATCGATGACGGACCCACTCGGGGTGGCCGGGGTCAGCGAGCTGGCGGGGTTGTCGAACTGCTGCAAGGGCACGTTGCCGTTGATGTAACCGAGCAGCGCCAGGCCCCGGGTGTCGCTTGCGATGCTCCGGCCCTGACCGATGTACTGGGCGATCGAGTGCAAGATGATCTGGCGACCGTTGGACAGGACGTTGCCGTTGTGCTCGGCGAACTCGCCACCGGGGATACCGGTGTCACCGGGACCGTCATTGAGGCAGGCGCCATAGGTCCCGCCGTCGGAGGGGACGTCGCCGCCGGCCGGGAGGCCCATCAGGGAAACCCAGTCGGCCCGGCTTCCTGAGGCGTCGGTAGGCAGCAGGGGGCTGTTGGGAACGTTCGGACCGGCCATGGCGAGCCCATCCACCGTACCGGTGAAGGTACAGGTGTAGATGGCGCGAAGCTGGCCGAGGGTGAGGTTGCGCGGGGTCTGGCTGCCGGCCCGGAAGACGTAGGTCAGACCGTCGGTGGCCAGCGCAATCGGCACCTGGTTGACCGTGGCGGCCGGGGCCGTGTAGTTGCCGCCGACCGTGGCGGTCGCCTGCGAGGTCGAGCGCGAGGACGTGCGGGCGTACTGGAAGCAGCCGTCAGCGTTGGTCACGGAGTTGGACAGTGCGCGACGACCGTCAGAGGAACCGAGAATACGGACGCTGATGGAGCAACCCGCGGCTGGTCCGTTGGTGTCCCACGGCACTGTGCCCGACACGTTCCAGCTACCGAGCGCGGGGATCACCGCGTCGAGCTCACCCATGACGATCTCGGTGGTGTCGGAGCCGGAGCCGTTGAGCGCGGCCGGGAAGACGTCGGTCGGGTCGGCCATCGCAGGCGCGGCGACAGCCATGGAGGCCATCATGCCTAGACCCGCGATCGAGGCCAGAAGAACCTTCTTCACAGTAATTCCTTTCGAGGAGGGAGGGTTCCGGCACGCGAGCGGCCGGAGGATCTGAAGGAGAGGACGGTGGATATGGTCAGCAGCCCTCTCCGTTGGCGTGACATGAGCGGAGCGATGGCCGACCTGCGAACTTGTTCTGGTCGGCGTTTGTATCAAACCCGTTACGGCACCCGGCAGTCAACCGATCGGGTGGTCCTCCAGTTGACATCTGGGTGAACGATTGGCGCTGAATGCCGACTACTACAAACGATTCCCGAACATCAGGTTACGAGCGCGTGAACAACAGGTGATGTTCAGGCGCCGCCACGCTGGCCGATCAATGCCGAGGCTGCGCCACTACGCTTCCCGGCCACCGTGAGAGCGGCCCCCCCGGCGGCGGCTGCCAACCCGGACAGCACGACGACGGGGATGATCCACCGCAAGGGCGAGTCCACATCGGTGGTGGACACCCGGGCGACTGCCGAGTTGACGCTAATCCCGGGTGCAACCGGCGTCGTCGTCTGCTGGACCGCCGGCGGGGCAGCGACTGGCGCAGCGGCGGCGGGCGCGGGCGGCGAGGAGGCCCGGGGCGGCACGATCGCAGCCGGGGGCCTAGCCGCCGACGTCGGGGTCGCACCTGAGGGTGATGCGGTGACCACCGGCGAAGGGACGGCCGGAGCCGGCAGGAGACTGCTGGGATCACGGAGCAGGGCAGCCGCCGCCCGCGTCTGCGCCTGCAGCGACGCTGTCAACGGGGCATAGCCGGGCGGCAACTGGCCGGGCGCCCGACCAACGACCTGTCCGGCACCGGCGGCATAATCCAGGATGCTCGCGAAGGCGTTGTTCTGTTCCGGTGTCGTCTGGGAGACATCGATCATGGCGTAGGACATCGCCGTGAGCGGATAACCCCCGCCACCTACCTGCACCGGATCCGGAATCAGAACACCATCGGATCGACTCTGCATACCAGCCCGGGCGTCGCTCATGGCCGATTCGGTCGGTGCCACGAAGTTCCCATCTGCATTCCGCAACCGGGCCACGGGCAGGCCATAACGCTCGGCGACCGACGCTGTTGTCAGTGCGAGGATAGCGAACGGTCGATTGTCGATGCCCTGTCGCGGCTCAGCGCCGAACACGCGATTCTGGGCAGCCAGCACCGTTGTGATACCTGGCGCGGCGATCCGCTGCAAGGTGTCGCCGCGGACGGCGGCCACAGCGGCCGCGGTGTCGGTCTCAGCCCTAGAGGCATAGTTGAAGGTACAGATCAGCGGGAAGTCTTCATAGAATTCGTCGACCAAGCGATCCGCGCACGTCGGGTCAAGCACACGGAACGTGGACGTCGTGTCGGTGATCTGCTGAAGGTAGTAGGGGTTGACGCGCATGCCGGACGGATCGGGGTCGCCGCCCAAGAACGCGCTGGCATCCGAATCGCCCAGGATCCACTGCCAGACGATCCGATAGGCATCCGTGTCGTTCGCGGCGACTACCAGCTGGGCCATCGTCCTCCAACTCGTGACGCCCAGCTGCGGGGCCCAGTCTTTGAAATCAGGATTGAGGTCGAGGAACTCCGGATCCTCGTACAGATTTCTCGGATTTGCCGCCGGAAAGTTGCGGGCCGGTGAGAATGCGAACGGCGCCCCCTCGGGACTCTGGCTACCGTTGGAAAATTCGCCGGGACCTCCTCGACCGCCGTTCGGGGCAGCCGCGGAATCATAGGATTGAGTGAGCAGCTTCGCCAGCAGCCGCGCATTCAGATTCAGTTCCTGCGCCTTCGTCAGGTTGCGTTCGGCATATAAAGGATTCACCACCGTGTACTGCCTGTCTACCAGGAAACTCACCACGACGCTCGACGTGGCCACGGGAGCGATCACGGTGGTTCGCAGGCCCTCCCGAGGCACCCCGACCACTCCCATTCGGTTGGGTGCATTCACGGAGTCTCGTATCTGAAAATCCTGCAACGGTTGCGATACGCTACTTGCCGTGCCAGTACCGGCGCAGAAAGTCGGCTGCCAGCTACGCAGCGCCGCCCGAGAGATGTCGTTGGTCAGGATCTGCTTGAGCCCGGTCCCGATCTGGCAACCCGAGGCCACCGGTGAGAACTCCATGGCCACCTGAATCCGCCGGTCCCACAAGGTCTGTGCTAGTGGGCCGGGCGAGGAGCTGGGAGTGTACGCCTCCGGTGCGCTTCCCACCACCGGCTCTGGGGCGAACCGCGGCACGGCGACCAACCAGCAGGAACGGACCCGTGTCCCCTCCACTCGCCCACAGCCGAGATGCTGCGCATCGAGGTCGATGAGCATCTCCATCGTCACGACTCCGGCGCCGCTGGGGCGCGACCGAGCTTCGGTGATCTCGTTGGTTGTCCGGGGCTGGACATAGGTGAGGATCGCCGAGGGGTCGAGGTCGCTGGTGGGGGCATCCACCTCGGCATTTCCAAGCGGATCGAACCGGACCACGACACTGGGCTGCTCGCTGTTGTTATTGAAGGGCGCTCGCCACACCCCTCGGGTCACACCATTCGTCGTCATCTGGTCCCGCACGATCGTGATGACGTACCGGCTCAATGATTGCCCGCCGCTCGCCTGGCTCAAGCAGTCCAGTTGCAGGCTGTAGACGCCCAACGGCCAGTCGTCGCGCTGTGTGTCGACACCGGCCGCCGCGCCGATATCGGCGAGACGGAAACCATCAGGGGCGTGGGTGTAACTCCGCGTGAAAACCTGCGGAGACGGGACGTCCAAAGGCCCCGGCAGACCGGAAGTAGGCGCGACGAGCGAGATCACGGCGGGCAACTGCGCGCCGGACGACCCCCGCGGCGTGTTCATGATGACGGAGTGACCAATAGCATTGGCCGGACAGGCGCCCCGGCTGCCCCCCGACGTGCCCACTCGAAGCTCCTGACCCGAATCCCACTGGGCCCTTGGAATGCCACTTACTCTCGGGAACTCCGCGCCGTCCAGGGTGGCGAACTCCAAGGACTCGATCGGTTGGTACGTCGTCTCGCGGGGGTCGGCCCCAGGTGTCCGAGTCAGTGCACCCAAGCCGCTGCCCGTGCCTCCCCAAGCACACTGCTCGCGTGTCGGGAAGTCGGTCGGGCCGTCGCTCCAGCACTGCATGAGCTGTAACGGCCCGGTGTTGGCGATGTCCGTCTTGGCGCCGGTCCAGCTGACCTGAACAGTCTGGCTTTCCAGGTCCTTCGTCTGGCCGACCCGAAGTTCGAAGTCCTTCAGGGACTCGTACACACGCGGATCCGGCCCGCCCGCCAAGTCGTCAGGGTGTCGCGTCGGCTGCTCAGCGTCGGTCCACTTGACCACCCGGGTCGACGATGTCGTCGCGAGGCCGTCTCCTTCGGCGGCGCCGGCCGGGGGCACGGCCAGGATCGCCAGCACGGCCGACAGGCCAACGACCCCGACCGCGGCTCCCGTAGCCCGGTGGTGTCTCATGGCTGCCTCTCCCCGGCCAGGCGTCGACCGATCAATGGTGGACCGACGGTTGCCGCGAGCAGGGACAATGCAGCTAGGACCATGAGTGTGTGCTGGGTGGTCCAGCCGCTGCCGCCAGGCGCGCTGACCGGGATACCCGATACCGCCGACACCCCACCGGCGCCACCCGCACCGGCGGCGTTCGCGCCGATGATCTCACCCGTCTCCGGATCGATCAAGGTCCCGCCCGCGCTGTCACCGAGCGCGGCGGGATCCACCGCCGCCGGACCACTGGCCGTGCCGCCCGGTACCACACCTCCGGCACCATCGTTGGCCCCACCACCACCACCGGGGTCGCCGCCGCCGCCGCCGCCGCCACTGCCGCCACCGGCTCCTCCTTCAGCGCCGCCACCCACGCCACCCTCGACGGGGGGGCCGGTCCCCCGGGTCACCGCTGTCGCGATATCGGCGGCGCCTCCGGTCCCCTCCGCGCACTGGAAAGTTCCTTCCCGGGCGCAGGCCCTCGGTTGCGGGGCGGTGTTGGCCAGCGTGTTGGTCCCGTCGGAGCTGAAGGTCGGATTCCTGCAGGAGGCCAGGTTCACATTCTCCGGAACGACCCCCGGAATAAGGCGGATCTGCTCGAATCCGGCCAGGACAAGGTTCTGCGGCAGCGGTGAGTACCCCAGCGTGGACGCGTTCTGCTGACCCTCGCAGATGGAGTAGTAGAGGAAGTCCCCCAGCGCGCGGCCCTTGTCGCTGCGGAAGGTACCGGCCTCAGCCGTCGGGATGATCATGTACGAATACGACGACAGCGGATACGACCGTGGATCCGTGTCGGTGTACACGCCGTCCAGTTTCTGAGTCAGGTAGGTGTCGCCAGGGGTGGTCTCGATCTCCGCCTTGAGTAGCGAGACGGCGACGGCCTCGTCCGTCGGTTCGATGTAGTAGCCCGACGCGTTCTGCACCATGACGACTGGGAATCGGTTGCGCTTGGCGTAGGAGTATTCCACGTAGGTGATGGCCCCCTCCGCCGTCGGCTGCGACACGTACCCCGAGACTCCCAACGATCCCGCCTGCGAGATGAACCCGTTGGCAGCTGGGAAGAACGAGGTGAAGCCGCAGCCCCCGCCACTGCCGATCCCCTGCTGCTGGCAAAACGAGTTCCACACGGCGGGGTGCTGCTTGGACATCCATTGCGTGAACTGGGCCGTGGTGCCCGAGCCGTCGGATCGGACGACCGGGACGATGTCGCGATTCGGCAGGGCCAGATTGGGGTTGTCCTCGAGGATCGCCGCGTCATCCCACTTGGTGATGGCTCCGGTGAAGATTCTGGCCACGGTATCGCCGGACAGCCGCAGATTGGTCACCTGTTGGCCGGCGACCTTGAGGTTGTACATGAAGGAAGTGCCACCGGCAACGATGGGCAGATACGCGAACCCGCGTTCCGGCAGCGTGTCGACGGTCCCCTGCGCGTCGCTCAAGCCGTATGGGATCTCCGAGACAGCGAAATCCACTGTTCCGTTGCGGAACTCGTTGCGACCGGCGCTGGAACCGACGGCGCTGAAACCGACCGAGATTCCGAACTGCCGGACGTCTGACGTCCATTGCTCGACCATGTTCGCGCTCCACGTCGAGCCGGAGCCGGTGATCGCGCGGTACCCCTCGGTGGCACCCGCCGGTGCGGCCGCCGCCGTCATGGTCGCGAGCGCGGCGATCAGCAGGG
>CAZEYA010000143.1:0-9770 GCA_964516515.1 uncultured Kineosporiaceae bacterium
CTCCTCGACGTCGTGGACCAGGCGCCGCACGGTAGGAGCCGGGGTGGCGGCGGCGAGGACCCCACGGATGCCTCTCATACGGACGAGGACTCCGAATGTGCGGTAAGCGGCGTCGAGTCCCAGGGTGGGTGCCACTTCTTCTCCGGCGGCTGTGATGTCGCCACCCAGAATGAGGGCGTGGGCCAGGTCGAGCCGCGCGCCTTGTACGCCGTGCACCCACCGTTGTGGCTCTGGGAGCGACTCGAACCGAACGAGGGCGTCGCGCGCTGCCTGCGCGGCGGCTTCGACGTCTCCCAGTCGCAGGTAGGTGGCTCCTGCCGATAACGCCTGCCGTTCGGGTCCGAAGGCCAGGTCGCCACCGACGTCGCATGCGAGCGGGTCCGGAGCGGCGCTGTCTCGGACGCCCTCGGCCTGGGCGAGGTGGTGTCGGGCGCTCGGCGCGTCTCCTGCCGCTGCTGATGCCCGCGCCGCGATCGCGTGGAGGCGTACCCCGGTCTCACCTCGTGAGCACAGAGCCAGACCGGCCGATGCGTGCCTCGTTCCCTCGCAGGGGCGCGCCCCCCACAACTCGACCGTGGCAAGGGCGGCACGGGCGGCACCCTGCAGCGGCGGGTGATCGATGAGTTCGCCGTAGAGCATCGCCGCTCGGGCCTGTTCGCTGGCAGCGGGGAAGAACCCGAGGTCACACGAGGCACTGGACAGCAGCAGCGACAGCTCGCCTGCCACTAAGTACAGATCAGCGGTCCTCGTCGGTTTACGGGTCCGTTCCAGTTGTCGGTACGCCAGTGCTCGCGCCCGTTGCAGCTCGACGAGCATCCGTCCTGGTGACGTCGCCGCGTAGCTGACAGCCAGTCTGACCACCTCGCTGTGCAGGTGTTCGACCGTGATGTCGGCGACGCCACCCGACGCCGCGGCGGCGTGTTCCATACCTTCGTGGGCGGAGGACATGACTGAATGCTCCAGATGGTCAGCAGAAGACGCCACGGCCGGCAGGTCGCACCCGACCGACAGCGGGCGTGAAGTTCCACGTACCGGCTCGTCATGGTTCGGTTCTGCACGCGTTTGTGGTGGCGCAGGCTGGACCGGGTGCAGGTCGGGCGGAGCGAGAAGAGTCTCGATGTCACAGCCGAAGAGGACCTCGGCGACGCGGCAAGCCGCAGGTCGCGGAAGGCCGATGAGGGTGCCTCGCCGCCATCTCTTCAGCTGCGCCTGCGACAGGGTCGCGTCTTCGCCGAGGTCTCGGGCGGCCGAGTCGAACGCTCGAACCGCCTCCGCATACGTCCACCGCTTCGCCGCCAGTACGGCGTCGAGGACGGTCGAGTGCTGCACTGTTCCATGATGACGGTGTCCACCTCGCCCTGGGCACATCGTAGTGACCTGCGCGCCGCCAATGCCCACGTGGGGGACCCTCAACGACCCCTACGTGACCTGCCGTTGCATCCCGTTCCCGGGTGAGCGTAGGGGCGTGACGCTCACTCCGCACCACACCCCGCTTCGCTCGGCATCACCATGATCCGTCCTCTGGTGTTCGGGTACGTGCTGACCCGCCCCGCTTGGCGCTGTCGGGCTGGGCGGGGCACCGCGTCATCCGGAGCTTCGCCGACCGCGAGGGCTTCGCCGTCGCTCAGGTCTTCACTGAATCACCCTTGGACAGCCACGCGATGGCCATGCGGTCAATGATCGAAGCGACTGCCTTCACGGAAGTCGTGGCCATCGTCGTTCCCTCGTGGACGCACCTCGGCTCCGTGGACCCTTTACAGCAGCGCCGGACGCGGGATAGCCTCCAACGAGAGGCAGGCGTGCCGGTCCTCAGCGTTGTTGTCGCCGCCGCGCCCATAACCAGACAACCGGTCAACGCCGAGATCGGGCTGACGGGCGCCGCAACGACCGGGGTCTCCACCTCTGACCACATCTGCGCAGCAGATCACGTCCATTACACAGGTTCCTCGATGCCTGGGCAGGTTCCTCAGTGCCCGGCAGGTGCGCATGGTTGACATGCCGCTGCGGGTGATCGCCAGGCCAGTCGGCCGAAGCGCCGAAAGGCGGCTACCCCCGCAGGGCTCGTCGCCGCGCTAGCGGCCGTCACCATCCCCGCTCTGCCCGCCGATGAGGGCACGGTGACCGGCGCCGTCCTCGTCGGGTTCGCCTTTGGCTGGCTGATGCTCGCCGTGCTCTCGGTCAGGCTCACCGATCAGCCACAGCGGTGGGCCGCCGCACCCGCCTTCGTCATGGGCACCGGGGGCCTTGCGATGCTGCTGATCGGTTCGTCGAGAGAGGTCCTCGCCTGGGTGTGGCCCCCGGTCGTGCTCGTGCTTGCCGGCAGCGTCTGTCGCAGCTGGACACGAGACGCTTCGCGCCACCGCCGACGCCCGGGCTTACCCAATGCCCGGCCAACTGATCGATGTGGGGGGGCGCATCCTTCACCTGCACTGCACAGGCTCGGGCAGCCCCACGGTGCTGCTACAGCCCGGTATGGGCGAGATGTCGTCCAACCTCGCGTGGATCGCGCCGGCTGTCTCCCGCCATACCCGGGTGTGCGTGTACGACCGGGCCGGTAGGGGATGGAGCCAGCCGGCGGACCGGCCACAAGACGCGGGCCAGATCGCGAGCGACCTGCACTCGCTCCTCGGGCGGGCAGACGTCAAGGGGCCCTACGTACTCGCCGGACACTCCTTCGGCGGCCTGTACTCCCTGACCTTTGCGGCCCGGTATCCCGACGAGGTGGCCGGCATGGTGTTGCTCGACTCCACGGCCCCGGCGTCCACTACGGCTCCGGACGGGTCCGACTCCGGCGCTGCAGTGATGGCTTCTGGGAGGCGAGCCGCAGAGCTCGATGACTTCGGAGACAAACCGTTGGTCGTGCTGACAGCCGGCGCGACCGACATCACCGGTTGGGGCGCCTCGCAGGCGCACCTTGCTGACTTGTCGACCGACAGCGCGCACCGGATCGTGGCCGACGCCTCCCACGAGTCGCTTGTCGGCGATCAAACGAACGCCGTGTTCAGCGTCACGGCAATCAGGGACGTCGTCGCAGCCGTGCGGAGCGGGCGAGCGCTCCGGCGCTGAAGCCCCATCGCGCTGCAGGCCTCGCCGCGCTGAACACGCGAATCGGCCCCCACGTCACTTTGCCTTCGGGCGCCTCGACCTGACCACGGCAGGGTAGGCCGGTGGCCTTCCGCAGCGCGGAGGCGTCTGCGCAGCTCCAGGACTCCATTGACCTGCTGATCGCGCAGGGAGCGATCCGGCTCACCATCGGCCCACTTGATGACTCGGCAGCGGCGCTCCTGGGCGCCGACGTCGCCGGATCCCTCTCGACGTACGCGCGCCGACGTCTGCTCCAGGGAGCAGCCGGCCATCCGTTCGCGATTGTCCACGGCTCGCCCGACCGTCTGGTCGGCGCTTCGGCACATGTGCGCGCGGTTGCCCGCGCCGCCGCGGCGCTCGGCCGCTCGGAGGAACGACTCCTTGCCCCGGGTAGGGCACGCGGCCGCAGAGCTGGGCGGCTGGTCGTATGCGTGGGCCGCACCCCGGATGGCGGAGTTTGATAAGTTTAATTGTCTGACGTACGGGTGTATCAAATTCTGGGGTGTGGTGAGCATGGCGCGTGGCAGGCCGAGCCGGGCGACGGTCTACGCGCGTCTGGACGCGGCGATCGGTGAGCTGGCGACCCGGTTGGGTGGGCTGCCGTCGCCGAAGGAGTCCGAGACGATCTGGGCGGACATCTGGCACCGCGAAGCGCACCACTCGACGGCGCTTGAGGGCAACACGCTGGTCCTGCGGGAGGTCGAGGCGCTGCTGGAGAAGGGGCGCGCGGTCGGGGCCAAGCCATTGAGCGAGTACATGGAGGTCAAGGGCTACGGTGACGCCGCTCGGTGGGTCTACGGGCAGGCGCTCGAGCCGGACGCGTGGAGCGACGGCCAATTGATTGCGCTGAACGAGGTCCGGCGGATCCACCACCTCGCGATGGGCCCGGTGTGGGCCGTCGCGCCGCACCCGGACGCCTCCGAGCAGGAAGCGCCGGGCGACTTCCGTCGACACGACATCCGGCCCTTCGACGGTGGGATGACCCCACCGCCGTGGCCGGACGTCCCCGCACAGATCACCGGCTGGGTGGACGACGTCCGCACGTTCGGACGACGCGCCGTCCGCGCTGCTGAGACGGGCGCTGACACCGGTGACACTTCCGACGCTGTTCCCGAGCTGCCGCTGCCGGAGGAGCTTGCACGGCTGCACAACGCGTTCGAGCGCGTGCACCCGTTCCTGGACGGCAACGGCCGCGCCGGCCGGCTCGGGCTGAACCTGATCCTGGTCCGCCTCGGATACCCACCGGTGATCATCTTCAAGCAGCAGTGGCCCGCCTACTTGGCCGCGATGGCCCGCGCCGACACCGGTGACTACGGCCCGCTCGGCGAACTCGTCGCCCGGGCCATGCTCGACAACCTCAATCGTTTCATCGTCCCCAACATCGCCGGCCCCGCACGCCTGGTCCCACTCGCCGCACTTGCCGACGAGGAGTTCAGCCTCGCCGCGCTCCGCCAGGCTGCCCAACGCGGCCGCCTCAATGCGGTCCAGGGCAGCGACGACGTCTGGCGCAGCTCGCGCAAGGCCATCGAGACCTACCGGCGAACCCGCCACACCCGCCGACCACGCAGCGAGTAGCAACCGGCTGGAGGCCGTCTCGGCTGAGGTCGCCGGCGACGAGGTCAGAGCTTGCTCGACGCCCACGGCGGTCGCGGTGCTGATCGGTCCGGCCGGGATGGGAAGTCCTACGCCGTCGGGGCGTTCGCGCACGCCCGTGGCGACCTTACGGGCGGCTGGGTTTCGGCCTTTGCCGTGTCCCAGGTCGCCACCCAGGTCTCGGCCGACGACGGCCTGGCCCGTACCCGCAACATCGCCACGTGGTTGGCGACCCAGGGACGCCTCGACACCCCACGCCGATCCAGCACCTACCGCGCCGAGGACGAGTGGGCGCTGGTATCCACAGACGTCGTGGTCGTCGACGAGGCATCCATGGTCGCCACCGCCAAGCTCGACGAGATCCGCACCGGGTCGACGCCGCGGGCGCCCGGTTGATCCTGACCGGGGATCCGCGGCAGCTCGGCGCCGTCGAAGCCGGTGGTGTCCTGGACCTCCTCGACGGCCACGCCGAGACCGACACCCTCTACGGTCCACCGGTTCGCCAACGACTGGTAACGCGACGCTTCCCTCGCCCTGCGGGACCCGACCACCGTCACGCAGGTCGCGGATCAGGTGCCAGACCTCGTGCAATTGCACCGGGTCGAGTAGCAGGCGAGGGCTACTGGCCACCGCTGTCATGACACTCTCCTCGGTCCACGCCCGGACTGTCTTCTCCGTCACGCCGAGCAGCTCCCCGGCGATCCTCGGCCGCATCGGAGGGACCGCGCCGAGCGCGCCCCGGGCTACCGCCCGCAGCCGCTCCTCGTGCTCGTCGCCCACCGGCAAGCTACCGGCGATGTTCTCGATCTCCTCGACGCGGTCCAGGATCTCCCGGGCCACGGCCGCCTCCGTCGCAACAGACACGTCTACCACTTCCACTGGAGTTCTGGTCCTGGCGCACCTGCGGCATCGCCTGTCTGCGGATGGTGCTGGGTGTCAGGGGGGACGAGCTGCCGGGCGCGGTGCCGTCGGCAGAAGAATGCACGGTCGCGGGCGGCTACGTCCGTCACGAGGACAGGGTCGAAGGGCATCTACCGGCCGTTCGTCGAGTGGGTCTCCGGGCGGTTCGAGTTGTCGGCCGAGGTCAGAATTGACATCTCGCCGGAGGATGTGATGACTCATGTCCGCGCGGGCGGCCTCGCCATGTTGTCCGTTCACCCTTGGATCCGTTGGCCGGATCGCAGGCCGCCCCACCGTGGGGGCCACCTCGTGCTCGCCGTCGACGTCGACGGAGGTGACACTCTTGTCATCAACAACCCCTCCGGTTTGCATGACCACAGTCAGCAGCAGTTTCGTATCTCCGCCGACCAGTTTCGCCGTTTCGACGCCGGTCGGGGAGTGTTCTTCGCGCCGGTCGTCCCATCAGCCCCGTGATTGACCTTTGCCTCGCCGCCATGCATGTCAGGGGGAAGGTCATCCCGGCCTGATCGAGTCGGATCCTCTGCTGCGGGCAGACATCGGCCGCCTCGATCACCGGCAAGGTCAGGATCGATCCATGACAGTCACCAGTCCCGGCCTCGACGACTCCGTCTACCAGCGTCTGCTGTCCCAGCGCATCATCTTCCTCGGCTCCGAGGTGCGCGAGGACAACGCCAACGCCATCTCTGCGCAGCTGCTGTTGCTGGCGGCCGACGATGCCGAGCGCGACATCTTCCTATACATCAATTCTCCGGGTGGATCCGTCGATGCCGGCATGGCCATCTACGACACGATGCAGTACATCGAGCCGGACGTCGGGACGGTCGTGATGGGAATGGCGGCCTCCATGGCACAGGTCCTGCTGTGTGCGGGCGCGCCCGGGAAGCGCTTGGCACTCCCGCACAGCCGCGTGATGATGCACCAAGCCTCCGGCGGCATGGGAGGCACCGCGGCCGACATCGCCATCCAGGCTCAGCAGGTCGTCAAGATGAAGCAGCTGGTCAGCGAACTGATCGCCCAGCACACCGGGCAACCGGTCGATAAGGTGGTGACGGACTCCGACCGGGACCGGTGGTTCACAGCGGAGCAGGCGCGTGACTACGGCATCGTCGACCACGTGGTTCAGACCGTGTCCGACGTTCCCAACGGCGCCCGGCCAGGGACACGTGCGGGGTGACCGGGCGTCGCGTACCCGCCGCACGGCTGACCGCGCCCGAGCTGAGGGCCACCGCGTGAGACCTGCGCCGGGGCATCGTCGCTGCCTCGTCGATCAAGACGCGCACCTCGTCGAGCAGTTGATCCAGGGTGATGTCGAGGGCGGCGCAGACACACGCCAGCACCTCCGAGGAGACCTCCTTGCGGCCCCGCTCGATCTCCGACAGGTAGGGCACCGAGACCGACGACAGCCTGGCCAGTGCCTCCAACGTGAGCCCGCGGTCGTGCCGCATCCGGCGCAGCGCCGCTCCGAGCAGGTACCGCAGCAACATGTCGGTCTCCAATCCGCCGTTGAGAGCGTGCCCCACGACACCGCCGCCGGCGCGGCTGTTCTGCCCTCGGCGTATCCGCCACGACCGGCGACACGTGTGGATCAGGCGCGTGCTGCTCATCGGCACGGCCCCGTGGCCCGGGCTTCACTCATCACCGACCGTCAGACCATCGCCCCGACCAAGAGAGGAGCGCGATGACCGACACCACAACGGCGCGTGCTCGTCGGCGGGCCGCCGTCGACCCACGCTTCCCCGGCCGGCAGGACTGGTCGTCCTGGCCTGCGTATGAGGCCGCGGCCGAGGGGTTCCGGGGCTACTGGTACCCCGTCGAATGGTCGAGCCGGATCACCGGTACCCCGAGAGCGGTCACGGTGTGCGGGGAGAAGCTGGTCCTGATCCGCGACGGCGGTACCGCCTATGCCTTGTTCGACCGGTGCCCGCATCGCGGTGTCCCACTGTCGATGGGCAACCAGCAGTTCCCCGGCACGCTCAGCTGCGTCTACCACGGCTGGACGTTCGATCTCACCGACGGTGCCCTCACGGCAGTCATCACCGACGGCCCCGACTCCCCGATCTGCGGCAAGGTCCGAGTGGTCACCTACGAGGTCGCCGAACGGCTCGGCATGGTGTGGGTGTACATCCCGCTGGCGAGCGAGGCGGCACCGAGCATCGACGAGCAGTTGCCCGAAGAACTCGTCGGCAACGACTTCGTCATGGGCGGCCGGATGGGCGACCGGGTGGGCAACTGGCGCTTCGCCTGCGAGAACGGCTACGACGAGGGCCACGCCAAGTACTTGCACCGGACGGCGCTGTGGCGGCTGTACAAGACCATGCCGACCTGGAACCTCACACACATCGAGAAGCGCGGACGGTGGATCTACCGGGTACAGGACGAGGTGCACTTCGAGGCGACCTTCCCCGGCGTCGGCACCTGGACCAACTACCGGTGGTGGAAGCAGCGGCCACCGACCGAGACGTTCAACATCGGCAACACCGGCAAACCCAAGCAGATCAACCCCGTCATCGCCGCCCAGGAATTCCCCGGCTTCGCCTCGGTCAGCATGCCGGGTGTGCTGCGGATCGTGTACCCGACATTCATCCACTACGAGTTCTACGTGCCCGTCGACGCGGACAACCATCGCTACATAGGTGTCATGGTCAATTTTCCTGCCACCAAGCGGAGCGGCTACTGGTTCTTCGCCCGTTACCTGGGGTGGATCCGATGGCTCTTCCACGGCCAGTTCTCCGGCCAGGACGCGTTGATGGTCGAGGCCACGGACGCGCCCCCCGAGCGGCTGTACCGGCCGGACGTGTCGCTGACCATGTGGCGGCAGCTCGCGCAGGACGCCGTGGCGGCCCGGCAGGCCGGCTCATGAGGTTGCCGCTGCTGTTGCTCGCGGGCGGCGGCCTCCTGGCCCTGCCACTCCTGGTCACCCGTTGGCACCGGAGGTCGCGTACCCAGGTCCACCGGGTCACAGCCCGTAACAGCACCGCCCGCTGACGAGCCCATGACGACGGACCTGCTAGCGGCTGCCGTGGCCCGGATCGACCCCGCCCGGTTACGCGAGTTGGCCGTCGGCATGACGTCGATCCCCAGCCCGACCGGGGACGAGTCGGCCCTGGCCGGATACGCCGTCGCCGAGTTGTCCCGGCACGGCGTCGCCGCCCGGCTGCAGCCGCTGGACGAGCGCCAAGCCAATGCGGTCGGCCGGATCCGCGGGTCCGGCAGCGGCCCGGTGCTGCTGCTCTACGCCCCGATCGACACCCTCACCACCGGCACCGCGGCCGACGTGCCGGCCATCGGCGCCACCCTGCGCTCGGACATGCTCGCGACCGCGAGGGTCGACGGCGACCTGGTCACCGGCCTCGGTGCCGGCAACCCCAAGGGCCACGCGGCCTGCGTGACCGCGGCGGCCGAGGTGATTGCCGGCGCCTTGCAGGACACCGGCGAGCGCCTGCAGGGAGACCTCGTGATCGGCCTCGGCGCGGGTGGCATGCCCATCAACTCACCAGTCCTGCCGGGAGACACCCGTTGCCACACCGGGCAGGGAGCCGGCTGCTCGTTCCTGCTGGAGCAGGGCGTCTGGCCGGATGCGGCGGTCGTGGCCAAGCCCGGCTGGAGCGTGTCGTGGGAGGAGGTCGGGCTCGCCTGGTTCGACGTCACCGTCCACGGCCGCCACACCTATGTCGGCAGCCGCCACAAGATGCCCTACCGCAACGCCATCGCCGGTGCCGCCACGGTGGTCCAGCGGCTCGAAGACTGGTTCGAGGACTACGCGGCGCGGCACACCGACGGCCTGGTCAGTCCGCAGGGGATCGTCGGGGCGATCGAGGGAGGGTGGCGGCGGATGCCGGCGGTCACGCCCGCCTCGTGCACGCTGCGGATCGACGTGCGGCTCTCGCCACGGACCTCTCCCGCGCAGGCCCGGCGGGAACTCACGGCGTTCATCGACACTCTCCGGGCCGAGGATCCGGACCTCGACGTCGACGTCGAGCCGGTACTGGCGATCCCCGGCGCCACCACCGACCGTGACCACTGGATCGCCCGGCGGGCCAGAGCGGCCTGGGAGGCCGTCGAGGGCGGCAGCCACACCGACGTGCCGGGCATGAGCGGCGCCACCGACGCCACCATCCTGCGCAACCGGGGCATCCCGACCGTACGGGTCGGCATGCCGAAGGTGCCCGGGG
>CAZEYA010000144.1:0-9668 GCA_964516515.1 uncultured Kineosporiaceae bacterium
TCTCCGTCGGTGTCGATCACGACACCTCCGTCTTTGCCGTCGCCACCATCACGGCCTGGTGGGAGAAGATCGGCCGCACCAAATACCCGAACGCCACCACACTGCTCATCACCTGCGACGGCGGTGGATGCAACGGCCACCGCCCCTGGCTGTGGAAACACGAACTCGCCCGCCTCGCCGCCACCACCGGACTCACCATCACCATCGCCCACTACCTGTGCTGGTCGGGCGCGAGGTCGAGCTCGTGTTCGACCCGTTCGACCTGACCCGCATCGAGGTCCGCGGGCGCGCCACGGGACACGCGGTCCCGCACGTCATCGGCCGGCACGTGCGCGCCAAGGCCCGTCCCGACGAAACGACAGCGCCACCCCCGGCGCGGACCGGGATCGAGTACCTGCACCTGGTCGAGGCCCAACACACCGCCGAACTGGCCGACCGAGTCCAGTACGCCCACCTGCATGACGAGCCCATACCCGACCAGGCCGCGCCCCGGCGCACCCCTCGCCAGTCAACTACCGTTGCCCAGCAGCAGAAGCGGTCGCCCGGATCTACTGGTGCATCAGCGAACGCGGCCTGGGGTGGTCACCGGCGAGGTCGGCGCGGGCAAGACGGTGGCCGTGCGGGCAGCGCTGGCCAGCCTGGATTCCAGCCGCAACACGGTGATCTACCTCGGGAACCCGACCGTGGGTGGACGTGGTCTCTACGGGTGCATCGTCGCCGCTCTGGGAGGTGTCCGGCGCTTCCACAAGGCGTCGTTGATCCCCCAGACGATGGGCCTGCTCGCCGCCGAGGAACACGAACGAGGCCGCCACACCACGGTGGTGCTCGACGAGGCGCACCTGCTCGGCGCCGACCAGCTCGAGGAGTTGAGGCTGCTCACGAACAGCGAGGATGGACAGCCACTCCCCGTTCGTCTGTCTACGTGTCGGCCAACCGACGCTGCGGCGGCGGATCAAGCTCGGCACCTTCGCCGCGCTCGACCAGCGAATCACACTTCGCTATGCGATGAACGGCATGACCGACAAGGAGACCGCCGGCTACATCGCCCACCACCTGAAGCTGGCCGGCCGATCGGACACCCTGTTCAGCGACGACGCAATCGCTTTGATCCACCACGTCTCCCGCGGCCTGCCACGCGCGGTGAACAACCTCACCGTCCAAGCCCTCGTCGCCGCCTACGCCAACAAGAAGACGATCGTGGACGAATCGTCGGCCCGAGCAGCGGTCACCGAAGTGGCAGCAGAATGAGGACCACCGCGACACCCTGACCAGCAAGACGACAACATGAACAAAGAGCCCCGCCGGCTACGCCGGCGGGGCCTCTTCACGCCAGGACTACACCACCACCACGAACGACGCCGTCGTCCTCCAACCGAGCGTCGCTCAACACGCGTCAGCCTGCGAGGCGCGTCTTGCAGCTGACGGTGTCGAAGTGAACGCCGTCGTCGCTGATCTCGGTGCAGACGTGCACTTCGATGATGTGGACATCGACGGTCGGCGACAAATTCACCGACCAGCTCCAATGGCCATTGTCGGCGGCGGTGCGGGTGCGCGAATGCACAGTCTCCATGAGTCCGTCGGCGTTCCAGAAGCTGACATGGACGCGGCCGCTGCGGCCACTCTCGCCGTCCAGGTGAAGGGTGCCGGTCACGTCGGCGCTGTACAGGCCGCAGTCGACGGACCACTGCACCGAGGCGAGCCCGAGGGGCGCGCCGAGGAACCAGGTGTCATCGCCGAAGTCGATCCCCTGATCGAGAAGCTTGAGGACGTCGGTGTCCAGGTTCTCGTCGTAGCTGGTCGGGCAGCTGTCGCCGTCGATGGGAGGGTGCTCGGGTACAGGCGTCGGGCTGGCGCCGTCGGGCGGGTCGTCGTAGCCGGCTTGGTCAGGAGACGGGTACTCGTGGTTCGACTCGCCCGGCTCATAGGGAGGCACCGCCGACGCGGGCGACGCGGTTGCAGCCACGAGAACGACGGCCAGGGCCCCACCGGATGCGATCAGGGCGGCCGTGCGACGACGGTTCGAGGTTCGGTAGGTGCCGGTCTGCGTGTTCTGTGTCAGTCTCATATCCCTACTACGCGGGCCGACGCCTCCATGGTTCTCGACCGCTCGGGTGGACCGCCGTCTTCGGTCAGCTCTGGCGGCCGTCCACACGCAGCCCATGGTCAGGATGCCCGCATCGTTTACGTGGGCGCCTTACCCATTAGGAGAAAACGAGGACGGGTTAGGGCGGGCGACAGGGCGCCTCGTGGCGCACAAGAACCTTTCGATCTTCCCCCGGCCGGCCGGTTGCCCGGGGCGGGAGTGGACCAGGTGGATGCCAAGCACGGCGCATGCCCGTTGCAGCTGCTTGTGGATCATCGCCGAGCCGTTGTCGAGATAGATCGAGTCCGGGATGCCGCGGCTGGCCAGGCCGTTGTGGAGCGCGGCTTCCAAGCCGCACGGTGTCCTCGGCCCACCCGCCGATACCCGCCAGCAGCCGGCTGTTGTCATCGATGAAGGCGAACAGGATGGCCTTGCGGGCGCCGACGGTCGGGCCATGCAGCGCGTCGCCGGTCCAGCGGTGGTTCGCCGTGTCGGCCTCGAACCGGCCGAAGGCCCGCGGCGCCAGTCCGTTCGGGCGCGTGTTGAGCTCCGGGCGCACGAAGTGTCGTTGCAGCGTCCCTTCCTCCGGTGACCAGCCGCCGTTAGCGCGCAGGATCGCTGCCATCTGTACCGCCGTCCGCTCGGGAACCTCCCGCTTGAGCGCGACCGCCAACTCGAGCACGTCGACCGGTGTCCGCGATGACACCCTCGGCGGCGTCGGGACCAGAGCATCGACCCTGCCCGAGGGCCCCTCGTGTTCGCGCGCGGCGATCGACCGGACCAGTCGGCCCCGCGCCCGGGTCGACAACCTCGAATCGGCCGGCTCGCGGATCAGCGAGTACCTGAACAGGGCGACCGCACGGGCCCGTTCAGCGCGCACCCGTTCTTCGTCATGGCTGAACGCCACCACGCATTTCCTTCGCTCCTCGTGGACAACGCATACGAGTCGCGAGGGTCCTCGAATCATCCAGCGTTGCCCAGGGCCAGCTCGTGTTGATCGACACCGGCGCCAGCCCGTCGCGAGCAGGCGGCCGCCGGTGACCGCCGCAGCGAGCTGCTACGGCGACACCGCGCCGACCACGCCCAGGCGGCGGCGGGCCGCGGCGGCACACACCCCGACCGCCTCGACGGCGTCCACGAACACGCTGGGATAGGCCGGCAGCGAGCCGGTCAACAGGTCCAGCTGCACCACCAGCGCCATGAACATTTATCGCGCCGCCTCAGCGTTGCGGGCGAACGCGCGCAGCCACCCACGCACCGTCGATGCCGGCCGCGCCACCTGCGCAGCGATCGGGCGATGCCCCGCGCCGGCGGCCTTCGCCCGCAGCGCCGCACCGATCACCTCGACACCGTCCGCACGTCGCAGCAAGCACGACACGGCCACAAGGACATGCGTCACCAAGCAGGTCCTGCAGCGGGCACGACGCGGGCGAAGATCACCAACATCGCGGACCGTTCGCGCCCGCGCATGACCCCACGGCACCAGGCCGCCCCCGCACGGGCAAACCAACTCCCCAACCCCAAGACGGCGCTCGACCTCGACAACGTCGCTACCCACCATGACCACGGGTGCCTCCGTTGCACCAGTCCGGACAGCCTCACAGCACGCTGAGCTTCACGAATGCCGTTGATCAAGCCGTCGTGTGCCTGTGATCCTCGGAAGTCCGGCCAGACCGTCGATCTCGCGGAGCTACGGCAGGCCATCGAGGCGAAGCAGCTCATCAGCAACATCGCTGCGTTCGACCACTTCGACATCCCCGCCGACTGGACTCGCACCTACCCCACGACCGCCAAGGGCGTCCCCTCTGCCGCGTCCTTCACAGCCGAGACCGCCGCGGCCCTCGTCGCACCATTCCTCGAGCCAGCCCTCAACAAGAGCTCGAACACGGCCGGATCCGGGTCAGAGCGTACGAAGCGAGCGATCGACACGGTGTTGACGTCTCCACGGGTGAGACCGGTTGGGCAAATGATCGAACAGCGGCTTCGTGAGGATTCGAGTTCGGGTTATGCATTCGGCCGACTCAAGGGCTACGGGAAAGGCTGGCTGCCAACACAGCCGACAACATTTGTCCCCGAAAGTGGGTACAATCGTTGTCGTGGCCGACGCAACGCTCACTCGACTGGGCGCCATCGCGGAACGGCGATGGGGTCTGGTCACCACTGCCCAGGCTGAGGCCGCAGGGGTCGCACGCAAACAACTCTCCCGGATGGCATCCACTGGCGCGATTGAGCGCGTCGCGCAGGGCGTCTACCGGATGGCCGGCGCTCCTGCTCAGGATCACGAAGCCATCTACGCGACCTGGCTGGCGCTCGGTGGCGCGGCGGATTCCCGTACCGCAGATGGCGTTGCCACCATCGTGGCTGCTGGCACCACCGCCGCCGCTCTGCATGAGATCGGGGACTTCATCCTCAACGGCTTCGACTTCATCGTTCCCGCCCGGAAGGGCACCCGGCTGCCCGACGTGCGCCTGCGCATCCGAGCGCTGACGCGTGACGAAGTGATCCCGGCCAACGGCCTGCCGACGCTTTCCGTCGAGCGGACCATCGCCGATCTGGTCGAGATCGGAACCGACCTGTCACTCGTGGCCGACTGCGTGCGGGCTGCCGTTCGCGCCGACAAGCTCCTTTCCCCTGAGCAGCTCGTGTCTTACCTCTCCCCCGTTGCTGCCCGACGGAAGAGCACGGGCCTCGGCCTAGCGAACGACCTGTTCCAACTGGCCGGGGCTGCGCCGGAAGGACGGGACCGTGACTGAGCGCGAAATGTACGGCGACTGGCGCTCGCTAGAACTCGCCATCAAAGACGCCGCAAAGAAGGCAGCCCGACTGGCTGGTCCCGGCGTCAGTGCAGCCACCGTCGACGCTCAGATCCGTCAGGCACGGTACGACCGATTCCTGTCCCGGGTCTTCGTTGACGGCGAGCAGTCCGAGTGGCTCCTGAAGGGCGGGATGAGCATGCTCGCGCGGGTGCCGCGTGCGCGCACCACGAAAGATGTCGACCTCGCGGCTCTGCATGTGGCCGACCTGGCAGATGCCGAAGCCGCCCTGACCTCGCTGGTCGCCGTCAACCTCAGCGATCATCTGACCTTTCGACTGGTCCGCTCGATGCCGACCGGGCTGGGCGACAACCAGCCCGGAGTCGCCACCAGACGCCTACGTCTATGCGTGCTTCGACGTGGCCACGGACAACCAGATCGACACCGTCACCGTCGACGTGGTTGTGGGTCCATCACCGGTCGGTCGTCCAGAAGTCGTCGAGCCTGCCAACCGGCTGCACCTGCGCCGACCACTGGTCACGCATCCGTACCGGCTCTATCCAGTGGCTGATCAGATCGCCGACAAGGTCTGCGCGACGATGGACACGAACTATCCCGGCGGCAAAGGCAGCAGCCGGGTCAAGGACCTGGTCGACCTCGTCGTGCTGGCCCACACCCAGACCGTCGATCTCGCGGAGCTACGGCAGGCCATCGAGGCGAAGCAGCTCATCAGCAACATCGCTGCGTTCGACCACTTCGACATCCCCGCCGACTGGACTCGCACCTACCCCACGACCGCCAAGGGCGTCCCCTCTGCCGCGTCCTTCACAGCCGAGACCGCCGCGGCCCTCGTCGCACCATTCCTCGAGCCAGCCCTCAACAAGAGCTCGAACACGGCCACCTGGGACCCGCAGACGCTCGCGTGGAGCCCGTCGACGAGCGTGCCCAGTGCGTACCCAGTCGATTGAGATTCGACGTTTGCGCCGTTCAGCAAGTGTAGGTCAGTCACTATTACGACATCTGAGCCTTGAGGGCCGCTGACCTCAGCGGATGGCGGCGTTGTCATCGCAACATCGGATCCGGGCGACCTCGCGGAGTTTGGCCGAGGGCCATCCTCAGACCACAAGACGGAGTCGGCAGTCAGTGCGACAGGATCAAGCTCGTGACAGATCTACGGGACTGGAACGGCCATGTTGTGGTCTGCGGGCTGCAAGGCATCGGCGTGCGGATCGTCGAGCAACTCATGGCCTCGGGGGACGCTGCTCGTCGTCGACGACAAGCCGGACCCGCGACTCGTCGGGACCATCACCGAGTGGGGCGTACCGCACCTCGTCGGCGACCCACGGCTGCCACGCACCCTGACCGAAGCAGGGATCGAGGGGGCCACCGCGCTGGTCTGCACCGAGACCGACGACCTCGTCACGCTGGCTAGCGCCCTGACCGCGAGAGCAATGCGCAGCGATGTTCTGATCGTCGTGCAGCTGCGCAACCCCGCGGTAGGCCGCGCGCTGGCGGACCTCGACATCACGGTGATCGACGTCGCGGCCGTGGCAGCACCGTCCATGGTCGAGGCCTGCCTGGGGACGGGGGCTCACGCCCTGGAACTGGACGGCCTGCCGTTCGTCCTGGCACGAGTGGTGGTCCATGACGGCGGCACGCTTCGCGAGTTGTACGGCGATCTTGCACCTGTGGCGGTTGTCCAGGCGCCGCGGGCCGGCGAGGAGACGGTGGTGGTCTGCCCGTCGCGAGACATCCAGGTGATGACCGGCGACATGGTGACCCTGTTCGGCACCAGCGATGACCTACTCCGGCAGGGCGTATCGCTGAGCCGGATGCGTGACGCCCAGGCAGCAGCGGCACCTCGGGCGGTCGGCGCGCGCCAGCCGCGGCTGCCGCCGCCCGCCTCCCAGCCGAATCGGCCACGGCGCCCGCTGCGCCAGGCGGGCTCGACTCTGCGCACTCCTCTCGACCGGCGGCTGCGCCTGACCCCAACCGCCCTGGCCGCACTCACGGTCGCGTCGTCCGCGGTGCTCACCCTCACCTACCGGGAGCCGTCTGGCGACGGCACGTCGGTGCTCGATGCCGTCTACTTCACCGTCGAGACCGTGGGCACGATCGGCTACGGCGACTTCTCCTTCCGCGAGCAGGACCCATGGCTGCGGGTCTTCGCTGTCGCGCTCATGGTTGTCGGCACCGCCCTGGTCTCGCTGTTCTTCGCGTTCCTGACCAACTTTCTGGTCAGCCGCCAACTGGAGGAGGTGCTGGGCCTGCGGCGGTTGACCCGGATGAGCGGCCACGTGGTCGTCGCGGGGGTGGGTTCGATCGGGGTCCGCGTGATCGAGGCGTTGCGCGCTGCCGGAATCGAGGTGGGCGTGGTCGACTCTGACCCGCTCAACCGCTACCTGGCTCAGGTGCGGGCCTGGGACGTGCCCGTCCTGATCGCCGACGCGACCCAGCCGGGCACCCTGGAGCAGCTGCAACTCGGCACCGCCCGGGCGATCGCAGTTCTGACCAGCGACGACCTCACCAACCTCGAGATCGGGTTGGCGGCGCGTGACCACATCGGTGACCGCAGTCACGAGGTGCCCGTGGTGATGCGGCTGTTCGACCGCGACCTCGCCGTGTCGATCCGGCGCAATTTCGGCTTCGGGCACGTCCGGTCGACAGCCTCGCTCGCGGCACCGTGGTTTGTCGGTGCCGCACTCGGGCTCGAGGTCCGCGGCACGTTCTACGCTGCGGGCACGCCGCTGCTGCTGGCCCAGATGTCCGTCGTACCGTTCGGTGGTCTGGACGGCTTGGCGCTACAGGATCTGGTCGCCGAGGCACGAGTGCTGGCCATCCGTCGGGACGGGACGCTGCAGAGCGCACCACGACGAGACACCCGCATGGCGGGCGGCGACGTCGCCTTCGTCGTCGGCCCCTACGAGGAGCTGCTATAGAAGCTGCGCCTCGGGCGGGTCGGTGCGGCACCGCCCTAGCTGCCTCGCAATTCCACCGGCCCCCACCTGACCTCGGCGAACGCTCAGCCCGTAGACCCGCAGCACTCTGCGCAGCCGCGACGAACGCCGACGCGTCCACACCATCGGGCACGGTGACGAGCAGCGCATTGCCGACGACATCGATCCCCAGGACACTGCGGTCGGGCTATCGGCCCCCCCAGTGCGGCGGCCGCCTCTTCGAGGTCGGCGAGGCCGCGGTCCCGGGCCCCACCCGGCATGATCGAGACGTGACGGTCGTGCTGCACGGGGCTCGCAAGCTCGACGCCGACGGGCGGGTCGACGACTTCTGGCTGCTTATCGACGGGCACACGATCTCCATTACAGGCACCGGCTCACCGCCGACGGCCGGTCGAACGATCGACGTGGCGGGTGCGTGGCTAGTGCCCGGCTTCATCGACCTGCACTGTCACGGCGGCGGCGGGCTCTCCTTCGACGGCGGCCCCGCCGCCATCGAGAGGGCACTTGTCCTGCACCGCCGGCACGGTACGACGCGATCGGTGATCAGCTTGGTGACGGGGCCGCTCGAAGAGACGCTGCGGCAGTTGTCCGAGGTCGCCGACCTCACCGACCGCGATCCGCTGGTCCTCGGCTCACACCTGGAAGGCCCCTGGCTCGCACCGGCCCGTCGCGGCGCCCACGACCCCACGCACCTCCGCTCGCCGGACCGCGACGAGTTCGCGGCGATGCTTGCCGCCGCTCGGGGCACGCTGCGCCAGGTGACGATCGCCCCTGACCTGCCAGGAGCGCTCGACATGATCGACGCCCTGGTCGCCGCCGGGGTGAGCGTCGCTGTCGGCCACACCGAGTGCGACCACGATCTCGCCAGGCAGGCCTTCGATCGCGGCGCCCGGCTGCTGACCCACGCCTTCAATGCGATGGCGGGGATCCATCACCGCGCGCCCGGACCCGTCGTGGCGGCGATCGAGGACTCGAGGGTGACGATCGAGCTGATCCTCGATGGTGAACACGTCCACCCGGGCGTCGCCGGGCTGCTCCTGCGGGCCGCGCCCGGGCGCGTCTGTCTGGTGACCGATGCCATGGCCGCGGCCGGGGCCGGCGACGGGGACTATCGGCTGGGATCGCTCGACGTCGCGGTGCGAGAGGGGCGGGCGACGCTGCGCGGCACGTCGACCCTCGCGGGCTCCACCCTCACCCTGGACCGGGCGCTGCGGAACGCGATCACCCGAGTCGGGGTCCCGCCAGTCGACGCTATCGCCGCAGTGACGTCGGTGCCCGCCGACGCGCTGGGCCTCGGCGACCGGCTCGGCCGGCTGCGAACCGGGTTCGCAGCCGACGCCGTGCTGCTCGACGACGACTGGACGGTCACGGCCGTCTGGGCAGCCGGCCGCCAGCTGGCCAAGGCCACTTGACGCGCCCCCGCTGCCTGTGTGCCCGCCGCTGCCTGTGTACCCGCCGCTAGCGACCGTACCGAGCGACCAACTCGGCCTCGCGTTGTGGCGACAGGCCCGTACGAAGCGGGACATCGCCACGGTCGGCCAGCCAGTCGAGGATGTCTCGGACGGTGCGCCGCAGCGGACGGATCATCAGGCCCGCGGCCGCGGCGCGCTGCTGGGTCACCTGGAACATCCCACGCAGCTCCGGCTCATCCGTCGAGATCACCAACGGCAGGTCCGACCACGCCGCCACCCCAGCGGCCGCTAGCTCCTCGACGCCGAGGCTGATCGGCTCGACGCTCGCGCCGGTCTCGGCCGCGATCGCCGCCACTAGGTCGGTGAACGTCACCGGCGGCGCCGCGAGGTTGAACGGGCCAGCCAGGCGCCGGGTGCCGGCCAGCACCATGAAGTCGCCCAGGTCCCGCGCGTCGATGTACTG
>CAZEYA010000145.1:0-9641 GCA_964516515.1 uncultured Kineosporiaceae bacterium
GACCCCCGCGAGCTGGAGCTGCGCGGCTGCTCACCAGCAGAGTCCCGTGACTCACCCCCTCATGGGCCGGCGAGGGGCACCTGCGCACCCGCCGCCGTCATGCGTGCCACCGCCCGCTCGCCGTCGCCGGGTTCGAGCTCGACGAAGCGGGTCGCCACCAGTGGCACCACCACCTCATAACCCAGGCGGATCCCGTCGAGCGCGGTCTCGGCGACGCAGACGTCCCCGGCGAGCCCGGTGACCACCAGCCGACGCACCCCGGCCTCGGTGAGCAGTGACCCGAGCCGGGTGGCGTGGATCTGGCCCGATGCCGGGTCGCGGACTGAGAAGCCGGAGTAGCCGTCCTCGCCGTCGACGCCCTTGCGCACCACCGGACCGACGACTCGCAGGTCGGCGACCAGTTCGGCGCCCCACGTCCCCGCCACACAGTGCACCGGCCACACCCCGCCGTCCTTGGCGAAGTGCGCCGTCACGGCCGGGTGCCAGTCCTGGGTGTAGAACACCGGGCTGCCCGCCGTCTCGGCGGCCGCGACGTACTCGTTGACGACGGCGACCACCTCCTGACCGCCGCGGACGTAGAGCCCGCCGGTCGGCAGCGCGAAGTCGTTCTGCAGGTCGACCACGATGAGAGCGGTGTCCGGGGTGAAGTCCACGTGTCACATACTCCGCCCGGACGTCGACCAGAGCACGCGCCCGGCCCGGCGGAGCGCGGCGAGCCACGAGACACTGAGCGGGTGATCTCCCACCACCTCGCCGCGCAACTGCGCGACGCCGGACTGACCTGGCGCCCAGCGCCCGCCGACCAGTTCACCATCCCCCAGCCGGAGCTGGCGGGGCAGGTCTTCACGCTCTCGGACATGACGATCGAGGTCCACGAGTACCCGTCCGGCACCATCCTGGGCTTCAACGGCACGACGGAGTGGGCGCTGGACTCGGTGACGCTGGACAAGGCGCTGTGGCTGCCGCGCGAGGACCAGCTGCGCGAGCTGCTCGGCGGCAGTTTTCGCAGTCTGGAGTGGGAGGCCGGCAGCTACCGGGTATGGACCGGACTGGACGACGCGGACGGCGACCCGGCCAACAGCAGCCGGACCTTCAGCGCCGTCGCGGCCGCCGACGCCTACGCGCTGGCCCTGCTCGACCTCATCTCTCGCGCCACCGACTGAGTCACCGCAGCCTGGCCAGCACTCGAGTCTCGATCCCCGCGAGAACCAGATCGCTGACCTTCCCCAGCAGCGCCAGCAGCACGATGGCCAGCAGGATCACCGGGACCCGGCCGGTGTTCTGTGCATCGACCAGCAGGAAGCCCAACCCTCGCGAGGCGGCCAGCAGTTCGGCCGCGACCAGGAAGAGCCACGACTGCGCCAGTCCCAGCCTCGCGCCGGACAGCAGCGAGGGAGCGGCGGTTGGCAGCAGCACCGATCGCACCGTCTGGGCACGGGACAGCCCGTAGGCGCGGGCCACCTCGAGCAGGCCCGGATCGACCTGCCGGATGCCCGAGACGAGGGTCGCCAGAACCGGGAAGAACGCCCCGATGGCGATGAGGATGACCTTCGGCGCCTCCCCGATGCCGATCCACAGCACCAGCAGCGGCACCCATGCCAGTGAAGGCACCGCACGGATGGCCAGCAGCGACGGGCTGAGCAGGCGGTCGACCGTGCGGCTCAGCCCGGTCGCGACGCCGACGACGACCGCAAGGCTCGCGCCGACGGCGAACCCGGTGGCAACACGGGTCAGGCTGACAGAGATGTTGGGCCACAGCCTGCCGTCCTCGGCCAGGTCGAGCAGGGCGCGGGCGACCTCGACCGGCGGCGGCAGGATCGAGGCGGAGACTCCACCGGTCATCGAGGCGAGCTGCCACGCAACGACCAGCGCGACCGGGACGATCAGGCCGATCCCGGCGGCCGTGATGCGACCCGCACGCTGCCCGTGGCGGCCGCCCGCCACCGGGTCGGCGACGCGATCCTCGGCACCACGACCCTCGCCTGCGCGACCCTCCTCGCCGCGACCCTCGCCCGCTAGATCGGTGAGGGCCGCACTCACCGGGCGCGCGCCAACGAGCTGACCGGCTCGGGGGCGAACAGCGAGTCCAGTGCCGCGGTCGCGGTGTCCTCGTCGCTTACCTGGTCCTCGGCCACGACGATCGGGATGATGCGTTCCAGCACGGCGCGCAGGTCGTCACCCGGGACGCGGTCGACGCTCAGATCGGTCCGTTCCGTCAGCACCTTCTTGGCCACGGCGAGGTCGACGCCGGATTCCTTCGCGAGCAACGCCGCGGTCTCATCGGGGTTCTCCGCGATCCAGTCCCGGGCCACCTGATACTGGGTCAGGACCAGTTCGACCACGTCAGGGTGCTCGGCCAGGAAGTCCTCGCGGGTGTTGAGCACGCTGTAGCTGAGCCGGGAGGGGTCCCGGGCCAGCAGCGTTGCGCCGTCGGTGAGCTCGGCATCGGCCATGATCGGATCCAGCCCCGCCCAGGCGTCGACGTCGCCACGGACCAGGGCCGTGCGGCCGTCGGCGTGCTGCAGGTTGACCACCTCGACGTCGGCGGCGGACAACCCGGCGTCGGCGAGGGTCTGCAGCAGGAAGAAGTACGGGTCGGTACCGATGGTGGCGGCGATGGTGGCGCCACGCAGGCCCTCGACGCTGTCGATGGGGCTGTCGGCGCCGACGACGACCGCTCCCCACTCGGGCAGGCCGAGGACGTCGACGGTCTTGATCGGTGAGCCGTTGGCGCGTGCGACGAGCGCCGCCGCACCCGCCGTGGACGCGAAGTCGATGACGCTGCCCCGCAGCGCCTCGTTGGCCTTGTTGGATCCGGCCGACAACGTCCAGGTGACCTCGACGTCTTCACCGACCGCCGCCTCGATCAGGCCCTGGTCGCGCAGGACCAGGCTGGCGGGGTTGTAGTAGGCGTAGTCGAGGTTGATGACGTCGGCGCTCAGCCCGCCGGCTTCGGTCGACTCCGCGCCCGTCTCGGCGGCGCCAGAGCCGCATGCCGCGACGACGAGTGTGGCGGCAGCCACCGACGCGAGCACGAGTGCGGGGGTGCGGGCAGGGACGTGGGTGCAACGGGACATGGTCTGCCTCTCGGTTGACGGACGAGTTCCTGGCTGGTCGGGGATTGCGGGGTAGGGGTTCAACGGTGGACGCCGACGAGCGCGAGCAGCCGGGCACGCAGCCGGGCGGCGGTGATGGGGTCGGTGGGGTCGCGACGTGGTGCGACACCGGAACGTGCGAGATCGATGGGGACCCGGGTCGCCTGCCCGCTGCCCGCCGGACCGAGCACGGTCACCTCGTCGGCCAGCCGCACCGCCTCCTCGACGTCGTGCGTGACGAGGACGGCGGTGGTGCCATCGGCCGTGATCAGGTCCTCGACGAGGTCCTGCATCCGCAACCGGGTCAGCGCGTCGAGGGAGGCGAAGGGCTCGTCCAGCAGCAGGACGCCGGGCCGGGCGAGCAGCGCTCTGGCGAGTGCGGCCCGCTGCGCCATCCCGCCGGAGACTGCGGCGGGGCGCTGGTCACCGTGACCGGCCAGGCCGACGCGCGCGAGCAGGGCGTCGACTTCCTCGCGGCCGCCGGCGCTCCGGTCGACTCGTCGGCGCCGCGTGGCACCGAGGGCGACATTGGCGCGGATGTCCAGCCACGGCAGCAGGCGGGGCTGCTGGAAGACCACCCCCACCCGGTCGTCGCCGTCGGCGACGAGCGTGCCGCCGATCCGGACCTCTCCGGTACCGGGCCGCGCCAGTCCGGCGAGCAGCCGCAACAGCGTCGACTTGCCGCAGCCACTTGGGCCGAGGACGGCGTGCACCGCCCCGGCGGGGACGTCGAGGTCGAGCCCGCGCAGCACTGGTCCGCGGCCGAAGTCGACTCCGATGTCACGGCCGGTCACCGGCAGGGACGCCGCCACCGCTGTCTCCCGGTCGATCGGGACAGCGGCGGCATGCGACGTGACGGTGTAGGTCATGAGGGAGAGCCTCCATCGGCCTGGCAGAAGCACCCACACCCATTGACGGGGGGTTACTGCGGCTTCACTGAGCCAGGTCTCTCAGCCGCTCGTGATGGACACCATCAACATACTTTTCACATTGAGTCAGTGCAAAATAGATCCCACATCCTGAGACCGAAGCGGACGGTGCAGACTGCAGGTATCACTCGCATGCGGAGGTTCAGATGACCGGAGACGCCGGCGGGCTGCTGGCCAGGATCGCCGCGTCGGTGATCGGTGAGGACAGCGTGCTGAACGGCCCGTACGGACCCCGCCGTATCACCTACGCGGACTACACCGCGTCCGGCCGTGCGCTGACGTTCATCGAGGACCTGATCCGCGAGGAGGTGCTGCCGCGCTACGCCAACACGCACACCGAGTCCAGCGGCACCGGCCTCGCGACGACTCGGCTGCGCGAGGACGCCCGGCGCACCATCCGTGACGCCGCCGGCGGTGACTCCTCGACCGCGGTCATCTTCTGCGGCTCCGGCGCCACCGCGGCCGTGGACAAGCTCATCGGCATCCTCAACCTGCGGCTGCCCGCCGACCTCGATGCCCGCTACCGGCTGAGCGATCACATCCCCGCCGCGCAGCGACCGGTGGTGTTCCTCGGCCCCTACGAGCACCACTCGAACGAGCTGGCCTGGCGCGAGACGATCGCCGATGTCGTGGCGATCCCGGCCGATGCCGACGGGCACGTCGACCTCGACGCACTCGACGCCGCACTGGTGCACTACGCGGCCAGGCCGCTACGCATCGGAACGTTCTCGGCCGCCAGCAATGTGACCGGGATCCTCACCGACACCCACGCCGTGGCCACCGTGCTGCGCCGCCACGGGGCGCTTGTGTTCTTCGACTTCGCCGCGGCCGGGCCCTACGTGGACCTGGCGATGGACGGCCGCAGGACACCGGCCGGCCCGCCCGAGCCCGCAGCGGCCAAGGACGCCGTGTTTCTCAGCCCGCACAAGTTCATCGGCGGGCCCGGCACGCCTGGTGTGCTGCTGTTGCGCCGTGACCTGGCCGTCAACACCGTTCCGGTCGTCCCCGGCGGCGGCACCGTCGCCTACGTCACGAGCGACACCCAGGCATACCTGAGCGACATCGAGCATCGCGAGGAGGGCGGCACCCCCGCCATCGTCGAGTCGATCCGCGCCGGTCTCGTCGTCAAGCTCAAGCAGTCGGTGGGCGTGGCGACGATCCGGGCGCGCGAGCACGAGCTGCTGACCCGGGCGCTGACCCGCTGGCAGACCAACCCCGCGATCGAGATCCTGGGCAACGCGGGCGTCGACCGGCTGGCCATCGTGTCCTTCATCGTGCACCCGCCGGGCCGCGCCATGCTGCACTACAATTTCGTGGTCTCCCTGCTCAACGACCTGTTCGGCATCCAGGCGCGAGGTGGCTGCTCGTGCGCCGGCCCGTACGGCCATCACCTGCTCGGTATCGACGACGAGCGATCGCGTGCCATCGAGCACGCGATCGGCAACGGGTGCGTGGGCTCCAGGCCAGGCTGGGTGCGGGTCAACCTCAACTACTTCCTGCCCGACGAGGTTGCCGACTACATCATCGAGGCGGTCGATCTGGTGGCCCGTGACGGGTGGCGGCTGCTGGGTGATTACCGGTTCGATCTGGCCACCGGGTTGTGGCACCACCGGTGCCCGGTCACGGGTCCTGGGCCCGGCCTGTTGCTGTCCGACGTCGACTTCGCCGCTGATGGCGAGGTCGCCTACCCGCGGCGGCCCGATCGTGCTGCTGTCGATTGCCTGCCGCGCTACCTGGACGAGGCGCGAGCCCTGATGGCGGCCGCCGACGCGCCGGTCACCGAGTGGGCGGCGCCGGGCGGGCACCGGTGCGCGCCTGCCGTGGGCAGCGGGCTGGACTGGTTCGACCTGCCGGCGGTCTGCGTGTGACGGCGCAGCACCACAGCGCCGCCGAACCGTCGGATGCGCAGATCAACGCCGCATTGGGCCTGAGCCTGCGGGTCGGCGAGCTGGCCCTGGCCTCGGGCGTGCCGTCGGCGGACGCGGCGAACACGATCAGCGCCGTTGCGGTCGCCTCGGGGATGCCGCGCGATCAGGTCTCCGTTGACGTGACGTTGAACAGCTTGCTGGTGAGCATCACCAGCGATGAGGACACCCCGCCCTTCAGCCGGGTGCTGCGGGTCACGGGGAAACGGTTTGACTACACCCGGCTGACCCGGCTGTACCGGTTCGTCGACGCCCTGGTCGAGGGCCGGCTACGGCCGGAGGCGGCGGGCGAGGCGCTGACCGCGATCATCGCCGCGCCGCGCCCCTACCCGCTGCGGGTGTCCGAGGCGGGCACGGCGGGCCTGGCAGGCGCCGTCGTGCTGCTGATCGGTGGCAGCCTGTGGGGTGTGGCCGCGGCGGCGGTCACGACGTTCCTGACCCTGTGGTTGATCGACTACGTCGAGCGGCGCGGGCTGCCACGGTTCTTCGGCAACATCGCCGCCGGCGCCATGGTCACTGCGGTCGCGCTGGGCATGGTCACCGCCGGGTTGCCGGTGCGGCCCTCGTTCATCGTCGCCGGTGGGATCGTGGCGCTGCTGCCGGCGGTGGAGATCCTGGCGGCGGTCTCCGACGCGCTGTCGGGTTATGTCGTGACGGCTGCCGGGCGGCTGGTCGAGGTGTTCTTCCTGTCCAGCGGCATCGCGGCGGGCGTGGTGTTCGTGCTCAACATCGCCGGGCGCTATGACGTCAACATCCGGCTGTTCGCCCCGGAGGAGTCCACCGCCGAACCAGTGGTCCGGCTGGTTGCGGGAGCGGCGGCCAGCGCGCTGTTCTTGATCGGCGTGTCCGGGCCGTGGCGACTGATGCCCTACGCCGGCGCCGTCGGCGGCCTGGGCGTGCTCATCGGCCTGGCCCTGGCCAGAATCGACGTGCTCGGCGTGACGTCCGTCGCCGCTTCGGCGGTGGTCATCGGCACCATCGCCGTGGTGATGAGCCGGCGGCTGCGGGTGCCCGCCCTGGTGCTGGCCGTGCCCGGGTTCATTCCGTTGCTGCCGGGGCTCGCGCTGTACGACGGCATGTTCCAGATCAGCCGCGGCAACACCGCCATCGGCATCATCGTCCTCACTGGAGCCATCAGCTCCGCCGTTGCCCTGGCCAGCGGGGTCGTCCTCGGCGACGTCATCTCTGGCCGACTCCGCCGGTGGCGACGAGCCGTGATCAACGCCTCTCAGCGCCGTCGCGCCCACCCCGGGCCTTCGCTCGGCGACACGTCCTGACTGGGGTAGGTGCCGAGTGCATCACGGAAGGACCGGGTCAGGTCGAGTTGTGCTGCGTCGGCAACTACGCCGTTGCGCTACTCGCCGGTAAGGGCGCGGTACTCCGCCGCGCTCAGCAGGGAACCGGCCTCCTCGACCGTGACGCGGATCAGCCAGCCGTCGCCGTAGGGGTCGGCGTTGACGACGGCGGGATCGGAGACGGCGACCTCGTTGATCTCGGCGACGCTGCCGGTGACAGGCGAGTACAGATCGCTGACGGACTTCGTCGACTCGACCTCGCCGCACACCTGCCCGGCGGTGACCCGAGCACCGATCTCGGGTAGCTGGATGAAGACGAGGTCACCCAGCTGGGTCGCGGCGGCGGCGGTGATGCCGACGGTGGCGACGTCGCCGGCGGTGGCCACCCACTCGTGCTCGGCGGTGTACTGCAGGTGCTCGGGGATCTCACTCACGTGGCGGCTCCACTCTGGGGTCGGGGACGGCGGTAGAACGGGATCGGGGTGACCTCGGCCTCGACGTCGCTGCCGCGCACGGTCGCCACGAGGCGGGTGCCCGGATCAGCAATCTCGACCGGCAGGTAGGCGAGCGCGATGCTTCGCTGCAGTGTCGGCGACCACGCGCCACTGGTCACCTCGCCGGGCGTCTGCCCACCCCTGAGCGACTGACCAGCACGCAGGATCCGTCGCCCGGTTGCCACCACACCGCTGCGCACCCGCCCCGGCGGCCGGTCGCGCAGGCCCTCCAGCGCGGCACGGCCGGTGAAGTTGGCGGCCTTGCCGAACGCCACGACCCGACCCAGACCTGCCTGGAACGGATCGACCTCGCGGGTCAGCTCGTGCCCGTACAACGCCATTCCCGCCTCCAGCCGAAGCGTGTCCCGGCAGGCCAGCCCTGCGCTGACCAGGCCATGGCCGGACCCGGCGGCCCGCAACGCCCGCCACACCGGCTCGGCCCGCGACGCCGCCACGGACACCTCGAAGCCATCCTCGCCGGTGTAGCCCGTGCGGGCCACAAACGCCGGCACCCCCGCCACCAGCGTCCGGCAGCAGCCGTACGGCCGCACCGCCGCCAGCGCGGCGGGGTCGCCGGCAACGGCGGCGAGAATCTCCGCGGCACGCGGACCCTGCACCGCGATCAGCGCGTCGGAGGCAGCCGAGACCTGCGCGTCCCGCCCGACCGCCGCCTCGGCCAGCGCCCGCTCGACGAGGCCGGCATTGACCGCGTTCGCGATGACCAGCAGCTGCCGCTCGCCCAGCCGGTAGACGATGAGGTCCTCGACCACCCCACCGGCGTCGTCGCACATCACGGTGTACTTGGCACGCCCCGGCGCCACGGCCGCGATGTCGCTGACCACGACCTGGTCGAGCACCGCGGTGGCGCCCGGCCCGTTCACGTGGATCTGACCCATGTGCGACAGGTCGAACAGCCCGGCCGCCGAACGGACAGCCCCGTGCTCGGTGGTCTCGCTGCTGAACCGCAACGGCAACTGCCAGCCCGCGAACGGCGCGAGGACCGCCCCCGACTCGACGTGCAGCTCGTGCAGCGGCGAGCGGCGCAGCTCCTCGCTCACGCGAAGGCTTCGATCGGCGGGCAGGAGCAGACCAGGGTGCGGTCGCCCCGGGCGCCGTCGATGCGGCCGACCGGCGGGAAGTATTTCGAGCGGTGCAGGCCAGCGTCGGGGAAGGCCGCCACCTCGCGCGGGTACGGGTGCGGCCAGGCCGTGGCCGTCACCGTCACGGCGGTGTGCGGCGCGTTGCGCAGCGGGTTGTCATCGGCCGGCCACTCCCCCGAACCGACCCGGTCGATCTCCGCCCTGATGGCGATCATCGCGCCGCAGAACCGGTCGATCTCGGTCAGGTCCTCGCTCTCGGTCGGTTCCACCATCAGCGTGCCCGGCACCGGAAACGACATCGTCGGGGCGTGGAAGCCGTAGTCGATGAGCCGCTTGGCGACGTCGTCGACGGTGACCCCGGTGGCCTTGGTCAGCGGCCGCAGGTCCAGCACACACTCGTGGGCGACCAGCCCGCCGCGCCCGGTGAACAGCACCGGGTAGTGCTCGCGCAGCCGGGCGACGACGTAGTTGGCGGCGAGCACGGCGTGCGAGGTGGCCCGGGTCAGCCCGGCCGCCCCCATCAGCCTCACGTAGGCCCACGACACCGGCAGGATCCCGGCCGAGCCCAGCGGTGCGGCGGCCACGGCGCGAGCGTCACTGCGCCCATCGGCCCCGGCCAACGGGTCACCCGGCAGGTACGGCACGAGATGGGCGGCGACGGCCACCGGACCGACTCCCGGGCCGCCGCCACCGTGCGGGATGCAGAACGTCTTGTGCAGGTTGAGGTGCGAGACGTCGCCGCCGATGTCGCCGGGCCGCAGGTGCCCGACCAGGGCGTTGAGGTTCGCGCCGTCGATGTAGAC
>CAZEYA010000146.1:0-9521 GCA_964516515.1 uncultured Kineosporiaceae bacterium
CGGCAGCGGGCAACCCCGCGCTGCCGGGTCCCACAGCGGTCTCCTCGACGAACGGCGGGCGGTCGGCGGTGGGCCACGGTCAGCAGCGGTCACCGGAGGATCTGCGGGCGTACTGGACCCTGGACCGAATGGCGCAGGCAGCCGGCAGCGATATGGCCGAGCGTCCGGCGTCAGCCGTCGTCGTGCCGACACCGACCGGCAAGGTGGTCGCGTCCGGAGCCACCCACCCGCAGTTCCCCGTCTTCTCACAGGGGTACCTGTCTGTCGCCGACCACCGCAACGCCATCGGCCGGCTCTACGCGACGACACCAGACGGCACCGGCGGCCTGTCGTGCTCTGGGACCGTGGTCGCGCGCAACGTGGTGCTGACCGCGGCGCACTGCGTGTACAGCCTCGGCCAGGGCTTCAACAACGACCTGGTCTTCGCCCCTGGCCAGTCGGGCGCCACCTTCCCGTTCGGCACCTGGCAACCGCAGGCGTGGTACGTCTATCCGCAGTTCTACTCGGCCAACTCCGGAGCCGGTTTCGCCCCGCTGGACTACGCGCTGCTCGTCTTCGGGCCGGACGGCGACGGCACCGAGATCGGGTCCCTCACGGGGTACCTTCCCGTGCTCGGCGACTTCGTCGCCGGGACCGTCACCAGCTACGGCTATCCCGCCGAGGGCTGGTTCCAATCCTCGTGCGCCGACGTGTCGTGCCAGGTGTGGAGTTGCACCAGTCCGGTGTCGGGTTACTCCACCGGCGCCGGCTGGTTCGAGATGGGGATCGGCTGCAACACCGCCGGCGGGGCCAGCGGCGGACCCATGATCGCCCAGCGCAGCGGCACCTGGTACGTCGTCTCCGTCAACTCCAACAGCAGTAACGACGTCGAGGCGCCCGACGGGTCGCGCTACTACACCGGCAACATGTGGGGCCCGGTGCTCAACAGCTGGACGACTTCGTTGCTGGCGCAGCATGCGCGGTACTGACGGGGGAGTCCGGGCAGTCCGGCGGTTCAGCGGGCGAGCGCCTCGCCGGCACGCCAGACTCGCCCGGTGAGCGACCCGAACCAGCAGCAGATCGACCACGACCCCATGCGAGACCCTGTCCTCGACCCTGTCCTCGACCCGATAACGGATCCGGCTCTGGACCCCGAATCCGATCCCGCCGCCATGCCGTCGGGCGACCCGCACGGTGCCGACCCGGTCGTGGTCGCGGCGGTCGTCGACATCCGCAACCGCTTCGGCATGGGCGGCCTGGCGGACATGGTGCGGCTGGCGCAGGACGAGATCGTCGCGGCGGAGCAGGCGATGCAGGCGCTCGGGAGCGAGATCAGGCAGCCATGATCTTGTTGAGCCAGGCCAGCGTGACCGCTTGGTGGTGGGCCGCGCCCCCCTCGTGGTCGTTGTAGGGATACTCCTCGATCTGCTTGGGCCCGGCGTAGGCGTTGTAGGCGGCGTACACCGTCGAGGGCGGGCAGACCTGGTCCATGAGGCCGACCGAGAAGATCGCTGGCGCGGCGGCCGAACGGCCGAGCACCGCGGCGTCGAAGTAGGCGAGAGTGTCGAAGACCCGCGCCACGTCCGCGCGGTGGATCGACAGGTAGGTCGACAGCTCCGTGTACGGCCTGCGGGAGGCGATCTCACTGGCGCGGCGGAGGTCCGACAGGAACGGGACGTCGCTGACGACCGCCACCAGGTCGTCGCGAAGCCCCGCGACGGCCACGGCGAGCCCGCCGCCCTGGCTCGCTCCGGCCACGGCCACACGGGTGGCGTCGACGCCGGGTAGCAGCTTCGCCGCGTCGACGGCCAACACGGAGTCGGTGATGACCCGGCGGTAGTAGTAGGTGTTGCGGCTGCGGATGCCCCGCGTGAGGAAACCGGGCACCGACGGGTCGGAGCCGACGGGGTCGGGGGTGTCGCCGGTGGAGTACGTGGCTCCCTGGCCGCGGGTGTCCACGTCGAGACAGGCGTATCCGGCCAGTGTCCACACCGGCACCTCGTGCGCGGCGGCTCGGCCGCAGCCGTAGCCCTGGTATCGGACGACGACTGGCAGGCGCTGGGCCTGCCCTGCGGGGCGATGGAACCACGCCTTGATCGGGTGGCCGTCGAAGCCGCTGAACGTGACGTCGTCGGTGTCGATCAGGCGCAGTCCCGTGCTGAGCCGATGCACCACCGGCGGACTGCCGAGCCGGCGTGACTCCTCGAGCGTTCCGGCCCAGAAGTCGGCCAGGTCCGCAGGCGCTCGGGTGTGGCTGCGATAGCTGCGCAGTTGCTCGATGGGCAGATCCGATTGGGGCATCGCTGACTCCTGGCGGGCCGGGGGTGGTCGCCGGGAATCCTGACATGACCAGTAGAGGAGTCACCCAGCCCTGTCGGGTTCTCCTCTATCGTCCCGCACGGGTTCACTATCAGGTCGGCTTCGTCGCCGACCATGATCAGGCCGCCTCGGAGGCGCTGCGTTTCGTGCGGCTGACGCCTCCGGGAGCTGCTGGCCAAGGGGGTGGCTGTCAGCGACGTCGACGTGCAGGAATGGGGGTCGTTCGTGTACTTCAGCGACCCGGACGGCAACAGCTGGGCATTGCAGCAGGTACCGGCCCGCTGAGCGGGCCTCATCCGCCGCGAGCGTGGCGGCGCAGCAGTTGCGACCAGGACTCTTGGCGCCGCGCGGCGACCTCGACCCACAACAGGTCGTCGCGCTCGATCACACGGTGACGGGGCAGGTCCGCCTCGCGGGCGGTCCTGCAGCGCCCGGTGGTCACGTCGAAGGCATACCAGTGCCAGGGACACACGATGGCACCGTCACGAAGCGTTCCCGCTGAGAGGGGTCCGCCGCGGTGCGGGCAGTCCCCGTCCACCACCGTCACTGTGCCGTCCGGCAGCGCGATCGCCAGCAGATTGCGATGCGGATGGGGCACCGGCCACATCGGCCGCCCCTGACCAGGCGGCACCGGCACCACATCAGGCGTCCCAGGCTGCTCAGCCCGCGTCACGTGCGGCCCTGCTCACACGCAGGCCAGCACCAGGCTGCCCAGTCGGTCGATGGTCGTCACGACGCTGTCCCCGGCGGCAACGGGGACGGCCGCCGTCAAGCCGCCGCTCATGATCACGTCGCCGGTCTCCAAGCCGTCCCCGGCCGCCGCAAGGGCCCGCACCAACCAGGCCACGGCGGCGGCGGGGTGTCCCAGCGAGGCGGCTCCGGCGGCGCTCGCGACCACGTCACCACGGTGCTCCAGTACGACGCCCACCAGTCGAAGGTCGATGCCGCGCACCTCGACCCAGTCGCCGACGACGAACCGGCCGAGGGAGGCGTTGTCAGCGACGACGTCGGGCATCGTGAAGCGGTAGGCCTCGTACCTGGAGTCCAGCACCTCCATGGCCACCGCGACCGCCTCGGTGGCGCGCAGCACGTCCGAGGCGGTGACATGCGCACCGTCCAGGTCCTCGCCGATGAGCAGGGCGATCTCCGGCTCGACGCGCGGTTGGATATGCGACGCCACGACCAGCGGCTCGGCGATATCCAGCGCGTCGGCCGCGCCCAGCATGCCGTAGATGGGCGCGTCGATACCGACCTGACGTTGCTTCGCCCGGGAGGTCACGCCCAGCTTCCAGCCCACCTGGTCACCGTCGAAACCGGCGAGTTGCACCTCGTAACCGGTGGCCAGCGTGATGTCCGGGTGATCGTCGCTGAGCGGCGCAATGGCACGTCGGTCCGCCCTGGCCGTGACGAGGCGATTGGACAACCGCTGGACGAGAGCAGCGTCGATGCTCATTGCCCTGCCACCACCCGGAGCGAGATGGCACCCAGTCGGTCGAACTCGGCCCGGAACACGTCACCGGCAGCCATGGGAACGGCGGCGTGCAGCGCGCCCGTCATCACCAGATGACCAGGCTGCAACGCGACGCCGACC
Source organism: uncultured Kineosporiaceae bacterium (assembly GCA_964516515.1). Lineage (GTDB taxonomy): Bacteria > Actinomycetota > Actinomycetes > Actinomycetales > JBBAYJ01 > JANNOG01. Next base: position 3,890 of record CAZEYA010000146.1, read on the forward strand.
TCACCGAGGGTATTGGCGAGCCACGCCACCACCGCCACCGGGTCCCCCAGAGCCGCGGCCCCGGCCCCCGTGTCGACCACGTCGCCGTTGCGGGTCAGCACCATGCCGATCAGTCGCGTGTCGACGCCCTCGATCGGGACCACCCGGGAGGCCACCGCGGCCGCACCATTGGACGCCAGGTCCGACACGGTGTCCGCCAGCTTGATGCGCCAGTCGGCGAACCGGGAGTCGACGATCTCGACCGCGGCGACGGCACCGGCGATGGCACGGGCGGCCCGGGTCGCAGTGACGCCGGGGCCCTGCAACCCCTCGCCCAGTACGAAGACGATCTCGGCCTCCATCTTGGGCTGGATGAACCTCGACATCGGCACCTCGTCGTGGTCGCCGTACAGCGTCGAGGTGAGGACCGGCCCGTAGTCCGGGCTCGAAACGCCGATGAGACGTTGCATCGGCTTGGAGGTGAGGCCGACCTTGTACCCGGCGATGGTGTCGCCGTCCGCGAGGATCATGCGGGTCAATCGGGACTGGACGGCATAGCCGTCGGCCATGCCCAGCTGCGGTTGGGCGTCGGTGAAGGGCTCTATCGCGACCCGGGTCCGGCGGGCCTCGTAGAGCTGACGGGCCTTGTCCTGCGCCTCGTCGTCGCTCAGCAACGAGGCGGTGCGTGCGCTCACCGTGGTCGTCATGCTCAGCCGTGCCTCCTCATCCGGTCGCTCTCCGGCGCCCACCCGAGCCGCCGTGACACCGCCTCGCCGGCCTCGGCCACCAGGGGACCGTAGCGGCGCCGCTGCAGGGCGCCCAGCCGGGCCAACGGTGCGCCGACACTGATCGCTGCGATCACGGTGCCGTCGATGCGACGTACCGGGGCGGCGACGCTGGCCACACCCAGCTCGCGCTCCTCTACTGCATCGGACCACCCCCGCGCCCGGATGCGGGACAGTTCCTCGCGCAGCGCTGCGGGGTCGGTGATGGTGTGCGGCGTCAAATGCGTGAGCGGCGCGGCCGCCAGCAGGTCGTCGAGCCTGGCGGGGTCGAGGTGGGCGAGCAGCGCCTTGCCGGAGCTGGTGCAGTGCACCGGTACCCGGCGTCCGGTCTCGGTGAACATTCGGATCGTCCGCTGGCTCTCCAGCCGGTCCACGTAGACGACGTCGAATCCGTCGAGCACCCCGATCTGGGCCGACTCCCCGGTCTCCTCGCGCAGGGACGCGAGCACGGGGCCGCCGGCCGTGTGCAGGTCCATGTGGACCTTGACCGCTTCGCCGAGCTCGAAGACGACGATCCCCAGCCGGTAGCCCCCGGTCCGGGGATCCTGCTCGATCAGGCCTTCCGAGGCGAGCGTGGTCAGCAACCGGTGCACTGTGCTCTTGCCGAGACCGAGCCGCCGTGCCAGTTCCGACACGCCGAGGTCGGGTTCGCGGGAGAGGAACTCCTTGAGCAGGCGGGAGGCGTTGCGCACCGTCGACAGCGACTCCGAGGTGCGTCCTGGTGGGGGTGGGGCGTTCATGAGGCCGGCCGCCACTGTTCGCGGCCGCCCAGCGAGGCGAGCAGCGCCTTTCGGACCCCATCGACGTCGGGCCGCGCGCCGTGGGCCACCGATTCGGCCAGCGCCGCCACCGCTGGGTCCCGGGGCGCGATCGCGCCGGCCAGCAGCGCCTGTGCCCGGATCAGGCCGGCTGCCGCAGCGCCCGACATCTCGTCCACCAGAGGCTCCCGACCACGCGCCCGGCTGCGGATGGTCTCGAAGTCGCGGGCGACCGCGCAGTGCCCGTTGGCGAGGCCGGTGCCGACATGGGCGGCGGCGTGGGCGCTCAGCCCGGCGCCGGGCGACGCCGTGAAGTGGTAGACCACCGTGTCTACGCCCAGGACATGGCGGATCTCGTCGAATGCCGGGCCCTGGCTCTCATCGATGAGCGCGAGGGCGGGCAGCACGACGGGGTCGTAGAACCGCAGGGTCCACCGCACCCCGCTGACCTCGCCCGGTACGGCGATCTCCTGGCCGCGTGGGGGCCCCAGGCGGTCCAGTGTCGCCATCAGGTGCAGGTGCCGCACGCCGACGGCGATCGCGGTCAGCTCCGTCCCCGACAGCAAGGGCATGTGGCCCTGCACGCCGGGAGGGAAGGTCAGCGCCTGGGCCACGTAGGAGCGGTGGATCTCCTCGACGTAACCCGCCACGGCCCGCCGCATGTCGTCCGGGGTGGCTGTCAAAGCGTTCGCCTTTCCGGAACGGAAGCTCGTCATCTGGAACGCTAGACGCGTTGTGCCCTGGGCGTCAAGGTGATGCGCTGACCGATCGGGGCCGCGGTCCTGCTCACCGTCTGGCCGGGCTGGGGACAATGGGCAGGTAGCCGCGCAGATCGCTCGGGACGACATCCTTGCCCAGCGGGTTGAACGACAACAGGCCGATCTTGATCGTGGCATAGCCGAACGGGATGCCGATGATCGTCAGTATCAGGCCGACGCCGTACAGCAGCTGTGCGAGCGCCAGCCACCACCCGATCAGCACGAACCACACCACGTTGCCGACGCCGCTGGCGATGCCCGAATCGGGCCGCACCACCACCGTCCGGCCGAACGGCCACAGGGCGTACCCGGCCAGCCGGAAGCAGGCGATGCCGAACGGGATCGTGACGATCAGCACGAACGCGAGCAGTCCGGCCACCACGTAGCTCGCCGCGAGCCCGAGGCCAGCGAAGATCAACCACAGAATATTGAGCAGGGTCGTCATACAGCGATCCTCCCAAAGAACAGGGCGCCGCCGGCGTGTTCCCTTTTGCGGAACGGATGCTCTTCATGTGGAACGACGAACGGGCTACCGTCGAAACTGTCACTGGTGTCGACCCGCCATGAGGAGGTACACCGATGGGCGTTCTCCGACTTGCTCACGTGGATGTCAGAACCCCGGATCTCGAACTGTCCACGGCCTACTACACCGAGGTGCTGGGGCTGTCGGTCGCGGCGCGGACCGACGACGCCGTCTACCTCAAGTGCTGGGACGAGGAGAACCATCACTCGGTCCGGCTCCGCTACGACTCACGCACCGGCCTGGACCTGTTCTCGTTCCGGGTCGAGCGGGAGGACGACCTCGACGAACTGGAGAACTCGCTGACCGCGTACGGCTGCCAGGTGCGGCGCCTGGCCCGCGGGGAGGCCGTGGGCCAGGGCGAGTCCATCCGCTTCGTCATCCCGTCGGGCCAGACGATGGAGTTGGTCTGGGACCTGGACAAGACGGGCAACATCCTCGGAAAGCACAACCCGTCCCCCGTGCCACCCCCCGACCTGCCCGGCATCGCACCGCCCCGGCTGGATCACATGCTCATTCAGGCCGAGGAGGTCGGCGAGTCGTACACGTTCTTCCGCGACGTACTCGGCTTCCGGATGACCGAGCAGGTCATCGACGCCAACGGCCACCAGATGGGGGTGTGGCTGGAGCGGTCACACTCACCCCACGACATCGCGATCGTCAACGGCCCCAACGGGGCGCTGCACCACTTCGCGTTCTGGCTCGACGACTGGGACCAGGTCCGCAAGGCCGCGGACATCCTCGCCTTCAACGGCGTGCAGATAGACCAGGGACCAACTCGCCATGGTATAACGCGCGGCAACACCATCTACTTCTTCGACCCGCTGGGCATCCGAAACGAGGTGTTCACCGGAGGCTACAAGCCTGACCCCGACTTCCCGGCGATCACCTGGACCGAGGACCAATTCGGCCGCGGGCTGTTTTATTACGAGAATGTCGTCAGCCAGCGCTTCCTGCGCATGCACACGTGACCTGACCGTCAGCAATCGGAATGAGGATACATTTGTGAGCGATCGCATCCTGCGGCTGCAGCACGTACAGGTCCGGGTCCCCGATCTCGAATTGTGCACCGCCTATTACACCGAGGTGGTGGGCCTGGTGGAGACGGCCCACTCCGACGGCAGGGTCTTCCTCAAGTGCTGGGACGAACACGAGCATCATTCGGTGGTGCTTCGCCAGGCGCCCACCTACGGACTGGATCACATGAGTTTCAAGGTCGCCGAGCTGGGGGACCTGGACTACTACACCGAGCGGGTCGAGGGCGCCGGTATTGCCGTCAAGCGATATGCGCGTGGGGAGCTCGGGCCGGGCTGGGGTGAGGCGATCCGCTTCGAGGCGCCATCGGGTCACACCGTCGAGCTCGTCTTCGGCATGGCCAAGGTCGGCAACATGCTGCCGCTGTTCAACCCGCCGCCGCGGCCGGGCAACCTCATCGGGATCGCACCGCCGCGACTGGACCACATCTTCATCATGGCCGAGGACGTCGAGCTGGCCACCGCATTCTTCACCGAGATCCTCGAATTCCGATTGACCGAGCAGATCGTGGCCAACGACGGCCACCAGCTCGCCACCTGGCTGGAACGTTCCCACACACCCCACGACATCGCCATCGTCACCGGTCCCAATGGCGCGCTGCACCACTTCGCGTTCTGGCTGGACGACTGGAACGCGGTCCGCGAGGCAGCGGACCTGCTGGCATTCAACGGCGTCACCATCGACATCGCACCCACCCGGCACGGTGCCACCCGCGGTTATACCATGTACTTCTTCGACCCGGTCGGGAATCGCAACGAGGTCTTCACCGGCGGCTATTGGGTGGATCCTGACTTCGAACCCATCACCTGGACCGAGGAGGAGATGGGCAAGGCGATGTTCTACTACGCCGGGCAGGTCAACGAGCGGTTCTTCACGGTGCACTCGTGAGCGCCCCCCCGCTCGCCGAGGCGGCGTTCCGGCGCACCGACCGGACCGACGCCCCGCTGTACCTGTCGCGTTACACCGCCAAGCGGCAGGCGCCCGTCGAGGTCGAGGACACCGAGGACGACCCGAACACGCCGCTGTACCTGCGGCGCTTCCGTGGGCGGTCGTCGAACGGCTCGGCGCCGGTGCGCTCGACCCCATTAGAGGTCGACGGCGAGCGGTTCACCCCCGACTACGCCGACGTCACCCGTAGCCACGAGATCATCCCCGAGGCCCGACGCGCGGCGGACACGTACGACACCGAGATCCGGATCATCCGGCACGGCATCACGCAGGGGTACTCCACCGACGCCGGCCTGACCCCGATGGGTGGCTGGCAGTCGCACCAGCGCGGTCACAGCCTGGCCAAGACGTTACGGCCGTGGCCGTCGATGCGCATCGTCTGCGCACCGACCAACCGGGCCCGCCAGACCGCCGAACAGATCCACCGTGGTCTGCTGGACGGGCTGTCGCAGTTCGGTCGCGAGGCCGACGTGCAGGGGCCCGAGGCGATCGACGAGCTGAAGAACTTCCAAGTGTGGACGCCGGACGGCCCTCGCGACATCACCTCGGCCTTCCGGCAGTACCAATCGCTGATGGAGAAGCTGGAGCGGATGGCGGTCGGCGACCGGCCGCGCTGGCTGGTCGAGATCGACCGGTTCTACCGCACCCAACTCGGGGGCGCCGACCCGATCCAGACCTGGCTGACCGTGCCGCTGATGTACTTCGAATCCCCGCAGGCGTGCGTGCGGCGGTTCTGGTTGGGCTTCAACCGGCTGGTCGCCGAGTCGCCGGGGAGCAGGATCATCGCCGCGACCCATTCGGGGCCGATCCGCGCCTTCGCTACCTGGGCGCACGGCTACGACCCGGGCG
>CAZEYA010000147.1:0-6184 GCA_964516515.1 uncultured Kineosporiaceae bacterium
TGGTGTCGCTGTCCTTGGTGTCGCTGCCTCTCGGCTTGGCACCGCGGCCCTTCGCTGGTGGCCGCACCTGAGTGGCGTGCTCGCCGATAGCCGTGCGCTTGGCGTCGCGATCCGCCTCGGACAGCCGCAGCGAGCCTGCGCGCTGCCACGGCACGGTCTGCTCGCCCGGTGTAGCCCAGCGCCACAGCCACAGCGGGTACTGCACGACGCCCGCCCCGCGGACCGTCAGCGCGACCTCCCCGCACACCTCGTGATCGGGGTGCCCGTCACCCGACCATGGCACGAGCAGGACGTCGTCATCTCGCACGATGTCGGACAGGAAGCCCTTCAGCAGATGCGCGTACTCGCCCAGCCGGCCGTCGGGCAACGCCAGGAAGAACGCGGTCGGCTCCTCGATCCCCAGTCTCTGCAGTCCCTTGACGGCCTCCTTCCTACGGGTCCGGGCCAGGCCGGAATCCTCGGTTCCCGGGCCGAAGGCCGCCTCTCCGTCGCTCGCCCAGACGAAGGCGAGTGGGACTGCGGCAGCATGCAATGCCCGGCACAGCCCGGCGACGGCCAAGACCTCGTCGTCGGGATGGGCGGCCAGCACGAGGACGCGGCCGGCTCCGGTCAGCGCGGACAGGTCCAGCTCGGGAAGGGGGTTGGCGGACAGCCAGGACTGCCAGTCGCGCTCCGGCGTGCCGTCCGGTGTCAGTGGCTCGACCACGAGGACTCCTGCGTCGGTGAGTCGGTACCTTCGAGGGCCAGCGAGCCGAGCCACGCAAGATCGCGTTCGGCATGGCTCTGCCGGATGAACAGCCACAGGTCGCTGATCCGGCGACCGGCTGCCCGGTCGGTGGCGAACGGGCCGGGCCCCAGGGCGCGGGCACTGCGCTCGATGGCCTCGCTGGCCAGGTTCGTGACGACCGCCCGTACCTGGAGCATCAAGCGGTCCGCTGCGGGTCCGGTCCGGTCCGGCTGCTCGTCGACGCTGCGCGCGGCGTGGTCGAGCAACGCCCGCGCGGCAGCCAGGCCGGCATCGAGCGATCCGAGGTGAGCCAGGGCGTGCGGGTCCAGCGACCGGGTCCGCCCGGCGCGGTGAAGGGTGTCGATCACCGCTGTCGCCCCGCCCAGCCACACCGCAGCGACGCCGATGCCGCCCTGGCTAAAGCCGGGCCGGTCGAGGTAGCTGCCCGGACCACCGAGCGGATCGGCCGGGACCTCGTCGAAGGCGACCGTGCGCGAGTCGGTGCCGCTCATCGCGAACGCCGGCCACGATCCCTCGACTGCGCGGACGCCGGGCTGCGCCAGGGCGACGGCGAACAGCCTGTACCCGTCGTCGGCGTGCGCGCTGACCAAGGCATGGGTGCAGCTTGAGGAGCCGCTGCACCACGGTTTCTCGCCCACCAGGCGCCAGGTGTCGTCGGCGCCCAACCGAGCCGCCAACCGGCTGGCCGGCGGGTCGGCGGCCCACACCCCCCACAACTCGCCGGGCCCGTGGGTGCCGCCCAGCTCGGCGAGGATCGCGACGGCGTCCAGGTGCCCTTCGATGATCTTGGCCAACGTGAGATCGGCGGCACCGATATCGGCGAGCGCGCGCCAGCGATCACCGGTGCGCCCCGAGCCGGGCAGCGGAACACCGTCCAGCAGCCCGCTGGCTACGAACTCCAGAGCGGCCCCGGCCGCGGCGGCCGGCTGGTCGAGACCACCGAACGAGCGGGTATCGAGCCACGTCTTCAGGTCAGACATCGGTGACTGAGCGGCGGGCCGCTGGAACGTCAATCTCACCTCACCGTGACGGGCCCAGGGTCTGGGGGACCGCAGCGACGCGGAATGCCGCGTCACCAGCGCCTTCGGCGCTAACGGACGCTAACCCGAGATCATCGAAGCCGCGACTTCAACGAGGCGTCCACCAGACGGTGACGACGGACCGGGGTGCGTCGAGGTCGATCCCGGTAAGGGCCTCGGCGATCTCACCGTCTCGCTCCGGTGGCAGGCACAGTCGGGCCCGGACGTAGCCGACCCGCTCGTGCGGGGTCAGCACCTGCAACCCGCGGCGCGATGAATCGGTCCAGGCCTCATGCCTGGGGTGGATACCGCACTCGTGCAGCACCGCGAGGGCGTCGTCCGCGGTGGGCCCGGCGGGGCGCTCGAGGTCCCAGAATCTTCGCCAGAGGGGAGCGAGCCAGCTCATCGGGTGGCTCGCCGAAAGCTCCATGACGATGCGGCGGCGGGCCCGGGCGTGCAGCGCCGCGGCGAACGGCGCCATCTCGGGCGCGTTGTACGCCACATGGTGCGCCACCACGACGTCGGCGACGGGGGTGTGGCGGGCGACGTCGGGCCACACGCCCTCGATCGCCCGGTGCCGGACCGGCGCGGCCCCGGCGGCCTCGCCGAAGAGCACCAACGCCGCGGGGTCGACGTCGACTCCGATCACCTCGGCGGCCGGCGGTACCAGGGCGAGGCCCGCGCGGCCCGCTCCACAGCCGACGTCCAGCACCGAGCCGCCCTCGGGCATCGCCTGCAGTGCCCGCTCGCGGGATGGCGTATCGACCGGCTCTGGATCGGCGCGCAGCAGTCCGGGTGGCATTGACCAGGGGGATTGCGTGGCCTGCGCCAGGATGTCGCGCGGGATCGCCCAGTCGGCCAGCGCCTGCGCCCAGCGCCGGGCTGCGCCGGTGACCTCGCCGGAAGCCTGGGTCACGCTCATCAGGGGAATCCTCCCGCCAGTCGGCCCGTTGCCGCGACAGGCTGTGGCCCAGGAGGCCGCCCAGCTCGCGGTCGGGCCGTCAGAGCGATGACACGCCGGTCAATCGGTCCTGCACCTGCCGAGTGAGTTCGTGGTCGGCCCCGAGTTCGCGGGTGGCGGTGCGCACCGTGGCCGTCAGGGAGTCCCGGGCGTCCGCGGTCCGGCCTGCCGAGGCCAGCGTCTCGGCGATGGCCAGCCGGATGGCCAGCGCCTCGGGGTGGGCCCGGCCCAGCCGGTCCTCCTCGTAGCGCACGACCGACTCGTAGAGCACCAGGGCATGGTCGTAGTCACCGCTGCGCCGGCACGCGTCGCCCAGACCGAGACGGGCGCGGACCGTCGTGGAGTTGACCGGGCCGAGCACCCGCGTGGTGTCACTGACGAGGTCCTGATAACCGATCATGGCCTCATTCAGCCGACCGGTGGCGAGATGATCGGCCGCCTGGGTGTGGCGGGCCTCGAACGGGTCCTCTGGGGCGTTCATGGGTGGACGGTAGTCATGCCGGAGTCGGCCTCGTGTATCAAAGTGATACATCCGGCCGGATCAGGGTCACCCCTGCCGTTCGGCTCATCCCGGCCAGTGCCGGTCCCGCCTCGTCCAGCCTGATCGTTCGTGTGAGGAGCCGGCCCGGTCGCAGGCGCCCCGACGCGACCAAGGCGAGCAATTCCGGGTAGGCGTGCGCCGGCATGCCGTGGCTGCCCAGCACCTCCAGCTCCCCCGCGATCACCAGGTGCATCGGGACGGCGGGCAGTCCGAGGGCGGGTGGCAGCAGTCCGATCTGGACGTGGCGGCCCCGCGGCCGCAGGCAGGCGATCGAGGCTGCGCAGGTGTGCTCGCTGCCGAGGGCGTCCAGCGAGAGGTGAGCGCCCCCCAGTGTGGCCTCTTGGATCGCGGCGGCGACATCCTGTCCAGCCCGGCCCGCGGTGTCGATCGTCGTCTCGGCGCCGAGATCACGGGCCAGGTGCAGGGCGTCCTGGTCGACGTCGGTCGCGACCACGCGTGCCCCTGTCGCGGTGGCGATCATGATTGCCGACAGCCCCACTCCGCCGCAGCCGTGCACCGCGACCCACTCCTGCGGTCTCAGCCGCCCGACCGCGAGCAGCGCCCGGAAGGCCGTGGCGAATCGGCAGCCCAGGATGGCTGCCACGGCGAGGTCGACATCATCGGGCAGCGCGATGAGATTCACGGCGGCGCGCTCGACGATCACCTCTTCGGCGAACGAACCCCACCGCGTGAATCCCGGCTGCACCTGGTTGCGGCACACCTGCTGCTGGCCGGCCCGGCACTGTTCGCAGTCCCCGCAGGCCAGCACGAACGGCGCGGTCACCCTGTCGCCGATCCGGACGCCCGCGACGCCGGCTCCTACCCGGCTCACGGTCCCGGCGAATTCGTGCCCGGGGACGTGCGGCAACGTGACGTCCGGGTCGTGCCCGGCGAAGGCGTGCCAATCGCTGCGGCACAAGCCGGTCGTCGAGACCGCGACGACGACACCACCGTCCGGCGGGGCGAGGTCCGGCACCTCCGTCACCGCGGGCGCCTGGCCGAAAGCCGTGAGAAGCAGTGCCTTCATCGCGCTACGTTACTGACAGATGAGGCGACGCAGCCGTTCACACGAGGATGGGCTGGTGTCTGGATGACTGCTGTGATGGGCGAGGGGTTCCTGTCATCGCCCGGCGCGACGCCCGCCTCGCGGGATCGCGGCGTGCTGGTCGCCGCCACCACCTCCACCCTCGGTGACTCCTACTGTCCCATCGCGTGGGGTACCAAGCTGGGCAAGGCGGGCCACACCACCCTCATGGTGGCTGCCCTCACCGGGGACGATGAGCCGCTCGACGAGCGCGAACGAGCGCTCGCGCGCTGGGCTCGCAAGGTGAGCGCCGACCCCAACGCCACGACGGCGCAACGGGTATGCCAGAGCCGAACCTGGGTACACCGACCTGAGAGCCTGCGGACCGGACCGCATCCGCTCCGGTTGAGAGCAGGTGCCGTGCCGTGGTCGAGAGCCCTTCACCTCAGCCTGTCCTCGGCGGGCGCTACCGGATCGAGGAGTTGCTCGGACGTGGGGGGATGGCCGACGTCTTCGTCGCCACGGACGACATCCTCCGTCGTCAGGTAGCGGTCAAGATCTTCCGCCCCGGCGCCGGCACCGAGGAGAGCCGTCGGCGGTTCGAATTCGAGGTGCAGCTGGCCGCTTCGCTGGATCATCCGCAGCTGGTGCGGCTCTTCGACGCTGGTGTCGACGCGCATGGCGAGGACGAGCAGCCGTGGTGCGTAATGCAGCTCATCATCGGTGGCACCTTGGGCGAGCAACCGCAACCGATGCCCGAGGCGCGGATCAAGGCGGTGGGGGCGGACATCGCGCTGGCCTTGGATTACCTGCACGGCAACGGTGTCGTCCACCGCGACGTCAAGCCGAACAACGTCCTGCTGGGTGATCGCGGTGAGGCCTTCCTGTCCGATTTCGGTGTGGCCCAGTCCCTGGAGGAGGTGCCAACGCCCGGCAACGCGAAGGTGATGGGGACACCGGCCTACCTGGCGCCGGAACGGGTTCGTGGCGAGGAATCCGGACCACCGGGCGATGTGTACAGCCTCGGCCTGGTGCTGCTCGAATGCCTGACCGGATACCGGGAGTTCACGGGTGAGCCGCTGGCGTCGGCGTTGGCGCGCCTGGAACGCGACCCGCACATCCCGCGCGACGTCGATCCGGCGCTCGCCGTCCTCATTGCGCAGATGACCCACTCGGATCCCGGTCAGCGACCAGCGGCCGCAGAGGTGGCCCGCCGCCTGCGGATCGAGGACCCGGCCGGGGCCGGGGTGGGACCCGTCGCGGAGCGAGAGAGGGGGCAACGTCGCGGCGGGCCACTGTTGATTGCGGGTGCCGCGGCACTGCTGGCCGTCGCCGTGGGGCTGGTCTGGGGCCCGGCCTTCGATGGCTTCGGGGGCAGCGCGATCAGCGATCAGCTGGCGGAGGTGGCCGATCCGGGCCGGGCTCCGGTGGGCGAGGCGATCGATCCGCTGGTTGCTGAGGCGGCGACCGAGGTGCTCGATCCCGCCATCGCCGCCTCCGATCCCGCATCGGGCGCATCCTGGCCGGCATCGGGCGGATCCGCGCCTGGGGGCGGCCAAGGGAATGCTGACGCGCAGACCGGTGGCGCCACGGCCGGGCTGGGATCGACGCCACCAGGCGCGAGCGTGTCGCCAACGGCGACCGCTCCGGATGGAGCAGCTTCGGATGCGACGAGCGGCGGGCCGACCGGCGGTGCCCCCACAGCCCCCGCCGGCTCGTCCAGCACCCGGCCTACGCCGGCGACACAGCCGACTCGACCGACACAGCCCAGTGCGACGCCGACACCTTCTGTCACGCCAGGTTCCCCGTCGACCTCCGTGGCCGCAGGTTCCCCGGCGTCGACCTCGTCACAGCATGGCAACGGCAACGGCAACGGGAACGGGAACGGGAA
>CAZEYA010000147.1:6284-9510 GCA_964516515.1 uncultured Kineosporiaceae bacterium
AACGGGAACGGGAACGGGAATGGGAACGGGAATGGGAAGGGGAAGGACAAGGACTGACCGCCGAAGCGAGATCTAGTTGGGCGCTGTGGGCGGATCTCCTGCGCCCACCGCAGCGAAGACGGCGGCAGGGCGTGGTCTGCTACCCGGTCACCCTGTCAGGCTGTCGTGCGTGAGCGAACGGGGCGTAGCGATCGTGTTGGCGATCTCGCTGGGCGCGCTGCTCGCCGGGTGCGCAGGCTCCCGGGAGCCGACGCTGTCGGGCGGCGACCCTGAGTCCGTAACGATGACGAGCGAGACGCTGATCAGTCCGGCATCCAGCAGCGCGACGTCGGCGAGCCGGACACCCTCGACATCAGTTCCCAGCTCGTCACGGCCGGCTCCGTCCGCGTCGCCGATCGCGCCGCCGCCGGCACCACCGGTGACCGCAGCAACGCCGGCGCCTGCCTGGCTGGGTACCCGTGCGCTGGGTCCCGCCGGTGGTGGGCCCGTCCCGCCCCAGGTCACCCCTGCCGAGCTGGTCGATCGCCGCATCATCACCCGTGACCTGCTGCCTCGGCCGGCCGATCTGACCTTCCGCCCGCAGGTGGTGGCCGTACCCGACGATGTGCTGGCCAGATCGACGTGGCAGCCGGCGTGCCCGGTTGCCGTTGCTGATCTACGGTACGTCACCGTGCAGTTCTGGGGTTTCGACGAGGTGCTCCACACCGGGGAACTGCTACTCAACGCGGACGCCGTCGATGCGGTCGTCGCGGCGTTCGCGGCGATGCACGCCGAGCGTTTCCCGCTGGAGGAGGTCCGGGTGATCCGAGCGGACGAGCTGGACGTCCCACCGACTGGCGACGGCAACGTCACCTCGGCCTTCGTCTGTCGTCCGGTGACGGGTGGGACCCGGTGGTCTGATCACGCCTACGGCCGTGCCATCGACGTCAACCCGTTCCACAATCCCTACGAGAAGGGCACCGGCTCGGAACGAGTGGTGATTCCCGAGCTCTCCACCGCTTACACCGACCGCAACCGTCGGCTTCCCGGCATGATCACGTCCGACTCGGCTGTCGCGGTGGCCTTCGCCAACGCCGGGTGGGGCTGGGGTGGCGACTACCGCACTCTCAAGGACTTCCAGCACTTCTCCGCCTCCGGCGGATAGCGGCTGTGGGACACGCTTTCGTGTGTGACTTGTCCAGCCGAGAGTGTGTGTAATGTGCAGTGGAAGGTGTGAATCCTGTTGATCGGAGGTCGCCGGTGCCCGCATCTCCCGGTGACCGCGGCTATCTTCCACGCCTCGCCGACCATCTGCTCGACGATCAGCTCCTCGCTATGGGTGCGGTCCTGATCGAGGGCGTCAAGGGCTGCGGCAAGACGGCGACCGCCCGGCAACGCGCGGCAAGCGAGGTACTGCTCGATGCTGATCCGGAGGCCGAGCGCCGCGCTGCGATCGATCCACGCCTGCTGTTGGAGGGCCGGACACCCCGGCTCCTGGACGAGTGGCAGCGCACCCCTCGGGTGTGGGACGCCGCACGCAGGGCGGTCGACGATCGGGGACTACCCGGTCAGTTCATCTTGACCGGATCCGCCACCCCCAGCGACAAGGTCCAGCGACATTCCGGAGCCGGACGCTTCGGGGTTGTGCGGATGCGCACTATGACGCTGACCGAGAAGCAGGCCACCGAGCCGGCCGTATCAGTGGCCGCACTCCTGCGAGGCGACGTCCCCGATCCGGTCAACAGCTCGATGTCGGTGCATGACTACCTGCACCACATCGCCGTGGGCGGTTGGCCATTCCTCACCTCGGCCAACGAACGCGCCGCCCGCATCTACCTCGACGGCTACCTCGACATCATCGTCGATCGCGACATCCAGGAGGTGTCGGGCGGTCCGCGCAACCCGCGCCTGGTCCGCCGGTTCCTGCATGCCTACGCCCAGATGACCGCCCAGACCGCGTCTCTCAGCTCGATCATGAAGCGAGCCGGCGACGAGTTCGACGATCACTCCGCCGGGCCCTCACGCCACACCGCGCAACTCCATCTCGACGCGCTGCGCCGCATGATGATCATCGACGAGGTGCCGGCCTGGGACCCTGCTGTCCGCTCCTCCAAGCGACTGATCACCACTCCCAAGCGGCACCTCGGTGATCCCTCGCTGGCAGCAGCCCTGCTTCAGATGTCCTCCAACCGCATGCTGGCCGACCTGAAGACCGCCAGGTTCCTCTTCGAGAGCCTCGTCGCCCACGACCTGAGGACCTACGCCGAGGCAGCTGGTGCCTCGTGTTATCACTACCGCGAAGCCGACGGCCGTCTCGAGGTCGACCACGTCCTGGAGACCCGGGACGGCGACTGGGTCGGCGTCGAGGTCAAACTCGGTGCAACCGAAGTGGACAAGGCTGCAGGCGCACTTCACCGCCTCGCCGATCGGGTTGGCCGCAAGCCCAGGGCACTCCTGATTCTCACCGGCACCTCACTGGCCTACACCCGCGACGATGGCGTGCACGTCGTGCCGCTGGGTGTGCTCGGCCCCTGACGGCGATCGTCGACAGGCGCCTCGCCGCCGTCCTCGCTTCGACGTGACCGGGCCTGGACAAACCGTGTGCGTGACGGCAGTGCGGCAACTAATGTCCCTATTGACGTCACATGCCCTGCGCAGGGGGAGTCATGAAAAGTCGTCGACGGACAGGTGTGCTGGGTGGGTGCCAAGGTGGGTGCCTCGCTGTCGTGCTGGCGAGTGTGTTGCTGAGCGGGTCGATGCCGGCCACCGCAGTGGCGTCCTCGCCGGAGCCATCTGTCGCAGGCAGCGTCCCAGTCGACCCGGGGAGTCCAGGCAGCGCCCCGGCCCCGCCTCCTGACGCAGCAGCAGCGGCCATCCCCTTGGCGGCTTCGGAGGTCGGCGATGGGTGGTCTGCTCCCGACGGCAGCAGCGGCACGGTCGTGCTGGGTCCGCGGCTCCCCGCGAATGGGACAGTGCCTGGCGCGGCCTGGGTATGGCAGTCGGGCGTCGTGGACCTGACGAAGAGCACCATCACGATCACGAAGACCTTTCCCGTGAGCGCCGTGGATGCTCGTCAGACTTGGGTCCTGACTGTCGCGGCGGACAACTACCAGACGTTCCGATTGAACAATCGTGAAGTCAACGCCACGACGACCCTCGAAGTCACCGCGATTCCCGTCAGGTTGACTCCCGGAGTCAACACCGTCTCAATCGATGTCACCAACGACACGACGACCGGCCTGCCGGC
>CAZEYA010000148.1:0-9448 GCA_964516515.1 uncultured Kineosporiaceae bacterium
GGTGGCGGCGAGGGTGGCGCTGAGACGAGCGGGATCGGTCTCGGGCAGCTCGCAGACGAAGCCCCGGCACACGTACGCGGCGGGCGGACCGCCGACCAGGCCACGATCGGCCAGCAGCGGCGGCACGCCGGCCCCGGGGTCCCCCACGGCCAGCACCACGCCGGGCAGCGGCGACGCCAGTGCCGCCGTCAGCAGCTCGTCTCGACGAGGCCCCGCTGGCCCCAGTACGGCGACCTCGCGAGGCCCGTCGAGCAGCGCCTGCGCGACCGACCACCACCACCCGGCGAATCGTGGCGTCTGCACCAGCAGCGGACGGACGGTCGTCAGGGCACCCTCCGCGAGCTCTCGATAGTCCGAGCGGCCGGTCAGCGCCGCCGCACGCAGCAGGGCACCCGTCGCGGCAGACCCTCCCGAGGGGTAGGCGTTGTCGCCCGGGTCCCGGGGCCGACGCATGGTGGCCAGGGGGGCATCGAGCGCGTCGTCCGCCACGTCGTGCAGGATCCCCGGCGCCGACACGTCGATGAACCTGGCCCGGACCGTCTCCAACAGCTCCAGCGCCACCTCGAACCACATCGCCCGACCGTCGAGGCCACCGAGCACCAGCAGCCCCTCGGCCACGTCCCCGTAATCCTCCAGCACCCCGGCCGGACGGCCCACGCGGCCCTCCCGCGAGACGCGCCGAAGCCTGGCCGACCCGCCTTCGCGCTCGATGTGTCGCTCGACGAGCACGGTGGCGACCCGTTGCGCCGCCGCCAGCAGATCGGGTCTGTCCAACAGCACCCCGCACTCCGCCAGCGCGGCCACCGCCAGTCCGTTCCAGGCCGCCACGACTTTGTCGTCCCGCTCGGGCTGTGGGCGCCCTTGACGAGCCGTGAGCAGCCGGCCACGCACATCGACCCACCGCTGCGCCTGCGAGGGATCCGCCCAGACGTCGCGAGTCAGCCGAGCGGTGGACGCACCCCCCTCGAAGCTGCCGCCCGCGGTGACACCGAGCAGGTCGGCCGCCCACGGGCCGTCAGTGGCCCCGAGCACGGTGTGGAGTTGCTCGGGCGTCCAGACATACGTCAACCCCTCGACGCCGTGGCCACCCGACGGCAGCTGCGCGGCCAAGCCCCTCAGCCCTTCGTCGGTCGAGGCGCCCAGCGCAGTGTCCGCGTCGAGGCTGGAGGCCAGACCGCCCTGGGCGGTCGTCAGCGCCAGCAGCATCCAGTCACACGTCTCCTCGGCGATCCGACGTGCCGTCGGCTTGCCGGTCAGCCGCCACCAATGCAGGTACACGCGCGCCAGTTGCGCGTTGTCGTACAGCATCTTCTCGAAGTGCGGCACCACCCAGTGACGGTCCACGGCATAGCGCGCGAAGCCACCGGCAACCTGGTCGTACATTCCCGAGTGCGCCATCGCCAGCAGCGTGTCGTCGGCGATCGTGAGGGCGGCGCCGGCCACGGGCGAGTCCGACGCGGCGTGGCGGAGCAGGAACTCCAGCACCATCGACGGCGGGAACTTGGGCGCGCCGCCGAAGCCGCCCGCTTGCTCGTCGACGTCGCGCGCCAGTGCCCGCACCGCCGCTGCGGCATCCTCGGCGGCGATCGTCGGTCGATCCGGGGCGACCATCACGGCACGCTCGATGCCGGCCCCAGCCCCGTCCCCGCCCGACAGCGCCCCGGCCAACCGAGAGGCCAGCGCGTCGATCTCGCCCCGCCGATCCCGCCAGGCGGCGGTGATGGCGTCGAGCAGTTGCCCGAAAGAGGCCAGGCCGTGCCTGGGGATCGGTGGGAAGTAGGTGCCGGCATGGAACGGCCGGCCGTCGGGCGTGAGGAAGACCGTCATCGGCCAGCCGCCGTGCCCGGTCAGCGCCGTGGTGGCCTGCATGTACGCCGCGTCGACGTCAGGCCGTTCCTCCCGGTCGACTTTGACGTTGACGAACCCGGCGTTCATCACCGCAGCGGTGGCGGGGTCCTCGAAGGACTCCCCCGCCATGACGTGGCACCAGTGGCACGCCGCGTAGCCGACACTCAACAGCACCGGGACGTCACGCTCGGCGGCGGCGGCGAAGGCCTCGTCGGACCACTCCCACCAGTCCACGGGGTTGTCCTTGTGCTGCAGCAGGTAGGGACTGGCGGAGTCGGCGAGCCGGTTGGGCATGCCCTCACTGTCTCCGCTGGTGCCGGTCTTGGCGAGCGCACGGGCGCGTCGGGGGCCTCAGGTCGCCGCCCCCAGCGCCGAGCCGCCTGCTCGGGGGCGCGGCACCGTCACGCGGGTGATGACGTCGGCGATGTCGACCCAGCCGATGACGAGGCCATCGGGGTCGGTCACGACGATCGGCGCCCACCGGTGCGGCTCGGCACGGGCAAGAGCCAGCTGCAACGCCGCCGGCACCGGAGTGGTCGTCGCGACGGCCAGCACCGGCCCGGTCACCACTTGCCCGGAGCTGCGATACACCATCGACACCGGCTCGGCATTCGCGTCCCACACCAGCCACGGGTCCGACCCAGGGCGTGGCATCAGCGGCCTGGTCAGCGACAGCACACTGTCCTCGGTCCGGGCCTGGTCGGCCAGCGCCCCGATCCACGGTCCCACTTCGCTCTGCGGCGGCGGCCACGGTTTGGCCGGCATCCCCAGGAACCACCCCTGTCCCAGCGGGACGCCGAGGCGGATCAGCGCCTCGCATTCGGCGAACGTCTCGACGCCCTCGGCCAGCAGCACACCGCCGAGTCGATGGCACAACTGCAGCAGGGCCTCCACCATGTCGCGCCGCCGCGGGTCACCGTCCAGCCCCGCGACGATGTGCCGGTCGACCTTGACCATGTCGGGGCGCACGGCCAGTACCTGGCTCAGCCCGGAGTAGCCGCTGCCGGCGTCGTCCACCGCGATCAGGGCGCCGCGGTCCCGCAACTCGTCCAGGTGGCGCAGCAGTTCGGTGGTCGGCTCGCCCGGTGAGTGCTCGGTCAGCTCGACGACCACCCCGTCGAGCTGGTGGCAGTCGAAGACCGCCTGCACCAGCGGATGAGGCAACACCTCCGGGCCGACATTGACGGTGCAGAAGGTCCGGTCGGGCAGCGTGGGACGCGCCTCGAAAGCCCGGCGCAGCACCTGCGCGGTCAGCGCGGCCGCCAGACCGAGGTCAGCGGCTGCGGCGAACCACCGGTCCGGCGGTGGGGTGGCCGACACATCGTCGACCGTCAGCGGCCAGCCGAAGCGGGCGAGCAACTCGTACCCGACGACCTCACCGTTGCCGAGGTCGAGAATGGGCTGCGCCACGAGGTCGGTGGGTGCCCGGTCGTTGAGGACCGCCGAGATGAGGTCGGGCCAGGTGCGCCGTCGGACATCCACTGTCAGCCCGCGCCTCGCCGGGTCGGACAGATGCAGGGCGGCCACCGCGACACTGTGACACCGGGACACGCGAACCTTCGGCGGTCGTCCGCTACGTCCGCAACGTGCGTGTCGTGATCACCCGGGGCCGCCACCAGGATCCGTCTCGTCGTCGCGGCCCCGGCCGTAGCGCAACCGCTGAATCCGGCGGTTCATGTCCCGGACGAGGAAGACCAGGGCGACCGCGACTCCGAACGTCACCAGGAAACCGACGATGCCGGGACCGATCAGTTCGTCGGCCGGGCGGTCATCAACGGTGGGGGCAGCCGGCTCGACACTGGAAGCTGCCCACGCGACGGCATCGCCGGGTATCGCCGGACCCAGGACGAACACGTCAGTGGACCAGGCCGGCGTGCTCGCGGACGCCGGCGAAAAGGTCGTTCTCGGGGGCCCCCGACTCGACCAGGGATCGAGCCAACTCGTAGTCCTCAGTCGGCCACAGCCGCTTGCGATCGGCCAGGGAGATCCGGAACCACACCCCCTCGGGGTCGACCTGGGTGGCATGCGCCAGCAGGGCCAGGTCGGCGATGTCGAAATACTCCGCAGCGTCGATCCGGGTGGTGATCTGCCGCTGCGGCCAGTCGTCGCGCCCGTCTATCCACTCGGCGAACGGCGACTCCTGTCCCGAGGCCAGCAGCGCCTCGTGGAAGGTCATGATCTTCGCCTTGGTGAACGTCTGGTGGTAGTACAGCTTCAGCGGCTGCCACGGGGTGTTCCCGTGGCCCTGGTAGCGGTCCGGGTCGCCGGCGGCCTCGAAGGCCTCGACGCTGATCCGGTGGCACATGATGTGATCCGGATGCGGATAGCCACCGTTCTCATCGTACGTCGTCATGACGTGCGGTCGGAACTCGCGCACCAGGCGGACCAGGGGCGCGGCCGCGGACTCCAGCGGTTGCAGCGCGAAGCAACCGTCCGGCAGGGGCGGTAGCGGGTCACCCTCGGGCAGTCCCGAGTCCACGAAGCCCAGCCATTCGTGCCGCACGCCCAGGATGTCCACCGCTCGGGCCATCTCCTGCCGACGGAACTCGACGATGTCGCGCAGCACGGCCGGGTCGTTCTTCAGTCGCGGGTTCAGCACGTCCCCACGCTCGCCGCCGGTGCACGAGACGACCAGGACCTCGATCCCCTGGGATACGTACATCGCCATCGTCGCCGCACCCTTGCTCGACTCGTCGTCGGGGTGGGCGTGCACCGCCATCAGGCGCAGCGGTCGATCGGTCGTCTCGGTCACGGGGTCATTGTGGCGGCTGCAGGCGACCGTCGGTGCGGCAGGTGCATCCTGGTGCCGTGGCGACCGAGCAACCCGACGTTTTCGCGGACAGCCCGGCCGATGCGCCCGGCGGCGACCTCACCGCCCGCTACGGGCGTGACCCCGGCCACCGGGGGCGACTGATCGGCCTGTTGAGCGCAGTCATCGGCGGCGCGCTGGCGGTGACGGTGTTCGTGTGGACCGCCGTGTCGTTCACCACCCGCGATGCCCGGTGGCAGGACATCACCTTCAGCGTCGTCGACGACAGCACCGTCGACGTGACGTTCGAGGTGTACGCGCGGGAGGGGGCGAATCTGCGTTGCCTGATCCGGGCGATCGACGCTGACAACGCCGATGTGGGCCAGGTCGAACGGGACATCGGACCCATCGAGGGGACAGGCGCCCGTGAGACCGTCCGGATCAGGACCCTGCGTGAGGCGCGCGGTGCATCGGTGAGGACGTGTGTGCTCTTGACCGACCCCGTACAATGATCGCTTATCCCTGACCGGGGATACGCAATCCCGCCAGGCACCAACGGCGAGGTCGGCGTAGCGCCGTCTCGACGTGATGAGTCGCCTGGCATCACGTGGCGCCATCTCTTACTCGCACCATGCGTGAGCCGACCGGCGCAACGCAGCAGTGGATCCGCCGCGCGGACCCGGATGATCGAAACGAAGGAGGCCGATCGTGACCGACACCGCGAACGTCACCTGGTTGACCCAGGAGGCATACGACCGGCTCAAGAATGAGCTGGCCGAGATGTCCGGACCGGGTCGCATCGACATCGCCAAGAAGATCGAGGCGGCCCGGGAGGAGGGTGACCTCAAGGAGAACGGTGGCTACCACGCTGCGAAGGAGGAGCAGGGCAAGATGGAGGGCCGTATCCGGCAGCTGTCCGCGATGCTCGACCACGCCCAGGTGGGCCGCGCCATCGACGACGGGACGGTGCGCCCCGGGATGGTCGTCGTGGCCGACGTCGCGGACGGCGAGGAGCGCTTCCTGCTGGGCAGCCGTGAGATGGCGAGCGCGTCGGACATCGATGTCTTCAGCGAAGCGTCCCCGTTGGGCGAGGCCATCGTGGGCCGCGCCGTGGGTGACTCGACGTCCTACACCGCGCCCAACGGCCGCGAGATCACCGTGGTCATCAAGTCGGCCGAGGTCTACACCGGCTGATCAGCCCCCAGCCCTGACGAAGCCCCGGACCAGATCGGATCCGGGGCTTCGTCGGTGTCGGCTCTCAGCGGCTGACGGCCCGCTGGTACTGCCTGATGGACAACGGCACGAAGACCACCAGCAGGATGACCACCCAGATCAGGGTGTAGAGGACCGGGTTCTGCAGTGGCCACGCCGTCGGCGCCGCGAAGTCGGACCCCGCCGGGATGTTCCCGAAGAGCTCGCGGGCGGCCTGGGTGACCGAGGAGACCGGATTCCACTCCGCGACGGTCTTGAGTACCGGCGGCAGCGTGTCCGAGGGCACAAAGGTGTTGGCCACGAACGTCACCGGAAAGATGACGATGAAGGACGCGTTGTTGAACACCTCGGGCGAGCGCACCAGCATGCCGATGTATGCCATCACCCATGACACGGCATAGGCGAACAACAGCAGCAGCAGATAACCCACGGCCGCATCCAGTGGATCGGTCCGGATCCGCCACCCGACGACGAGACCCGCGACAGTCATGACCACGACCTGCAGGACGTTGGCCACCACATCCGCAGTCGTGCGACCGACCAGTACCGCGGACGCGGACATCGGCAGGGACCGGAAGCGGTCGATGATGCCGCTCTTGAGGTCCTGCGCCATTTGGGAGCCGGTGATCGTGGCGCCGAAGATGACGGACTGGGCGAAGATCCCTGCGATGAGGAACTCGCGGTAGCCGCCTTCCAGACCGGGGACGGCAATGGCGCCGCCGAACACGTAGGCGAAGAGCAGTACGAACATGATCGGACCGAGGGTGACGCCGACCAGGAGGTCGGGCACCCGCTTGATCTTGATGATGTTTCGCTGCGCGACGACCACGCCGTCGCCCAGCGCCTGGGCGACCCCGTTCATGAGCGATCCTTCCGGGTGGTGGGCGTCGATGACTTGGCGACCGTCGTGTCGCTCTCGTCGGTCTCCTCGGCGTGTGCGCGGCCGGTCAGCGACAGGAAGACGTCGTCGAGGGTGGGCCGCCGGATTCCGGCGTCCAGCACCTCGATATCGGCGTCCTCCAGCAACCGCAGGCCCTCGGTCAGCAGCTTCACTCCGCCGGAGACGGGCACGGTGATCTGGCGGGTGTGGGTGTCGGTCTCGACCTGACCCACGGCGACCCCCTGCAGGATGTCGCAGGCTCGGTTCAGGTCCTCGGCGCGCGCGACGACGATCTCCAGCCGCTCCCCGCCCAATTGAGCTTTGAGCTCGTCCGAGGTCCCCTTCGCGATGACCTTGCCGTGGTCCACCACGGCGATCTTGTCAGCCAGCCGGTCCGCCTCCTCCAGGTACTGCGTGGTCAGCAGCAGCGTGGTGCCGCCACGCACCAGGTCGGAGATGACGTCCCACATCCCGAGCCGGCTGCGCGGGTCCAGACCAGTCGTCGGCTCGTCGAGGAACATGATCGGCGGTTGCGCCACCAGGGCCCCGGCAAGGTCCAGTCGCCGGCGCATGCCGCCGGAGTAGCCCTTGACCGGCCGATCGGCGGCGTCGACCAGGTCGAACCGCTCCAGCAGCTCACGCGCGCGCTTGCGGGCCTTCGTCCCGCCCAGGTGGTATAGCCGCCCGACCATCGACAGGTTCTCGTAGCCGGTGAGGTTCTCGTCCACGGCGGCGTACTGACCCGACACGCCGATCCGGCGGCGCACCTCGCGGTCCTTCCTCACGACATCCAGCCCGTCGACGGTCGCGGTCCCGCGGTCCGCCTTGAGCAGCGTCGTGAACACCCGCACGGTCGTCGTCTTGCCGGCGCCGTTGGGCCCCAGCAGACCCATCACCGTGCCGCGCTCGACCTCCAGGTCGAGACCGTCCAACGCCTTGACCTTCCCGTACGTCTTGACCAGGCCCTCGGCCCGCATCGCGATGTCCATACTCGTCCCAAACTCCTCGTCCTTGCGCAGCGGACCGTCCGGCCCACCACACCCTTCCGGTCGGTACCCACTGTGCACGGCACCACTGACAACGGTCGAGTGAGTCTGCGCTCAGCGTCAACGACGAGCCTGTAGCCGCGGAATCATCGGCGGGATCGAACCAGCGTCACCGGAGCGACGAACCGGTCCCACGAGTCCCGCCGTGGGTCGCGTCTGCAGCCTCGTCCGGGTCCCCGGCGCTCGTCTGGCCAGCAGGAGTCTCACTCGCGTCCGCAGCCCCCTCGTCCTCGGCGTCCTCGCGCTTGGTCAGTGAGATCGCGACCGCGGCCAGACCGGCGACCACGGGCACGGCCAGGATGCCGCCGACGATCCCCGCCAGCAGGATCCCCATCGCCGTGGAGAGCACCACGGCGAGCGGGTGCAGCTGCAGCGCCTTCCCGAGCAGCAGTGGCTGCAACACGTTGCCCTCGACCTGCTGCACCACGATGACGATCGCCAGCATGATGAGGGCGGCGATGGGCCCCGCGGAGACCACCGCGACCAGCACCGCGATCGCGCCGGCGACGAAGGCGCCGACCACCGGCAAGAACGCCGCGAAGAACGTCAGGACGGCGATCGGCAGCGCGAAGGGGATGCCGAGCACCAGGGCCCCGACACCGATCGCAAGGGCGTCGACGACGGCGACGACCGGCAGCACACGGACGTAGGTGCCGACGGCGACCCAGGCCTGCTTGCCGGCGATGTCCATGGGCCGGCGTCCCTCTCGAGGGAGCAGGCGGACCAGGAAACGCCAGATGCGAGGGCCGTCGGCCAGGAAGAACAGGGTGGCGAACAGCGCCAGCACGGCACCGGAAATGATTGTCAGCGCCGTGCCACCCGCGGCCAGCGCGCCTGCCGCCAGCTGGCCGCCGGCCTGGCTGAGGCCATCCCGGGCCTGTTGAACAAGTTGCTCACCGCGCTCCTCGGACAGGCCGACGAGGGCAGAGCCGTCGCGGATCACCTGGTCCAGCCCTGTCTGGGCTTCTCCGCCGACCTCGCTCGCACCCGAAGCGATCTGCTGTCCGACGAAGTAGAAGGCCGTCAGCAGCACCAGCAGCAGCAACAGAACCGACAAACCCGCGGCAAGCAGGCGCGGCAGGCGCAACCGGCACAGCAAACGGTAGAGCGGGTGGAGCAGGGCCGCGATCAGAACGGCCAGCAGCAGCGGTGTCGTCACCGCCTGCGTGCTGCCCAGCACGATGAAGCCGATCCCGTAGAGCACCAGTGCGATGATCGCGGCGCGCCAGGCCCACGCCGTCGCCAGCACGATCGTCCGGGGCAGCATGATCGGTCGGCCGTCGTTGCCCCGCGCCACCTCGACGCGCTCGCTGGGTGGGCCGGTGACCTCGGTGGGTGTGGTGCCGGAGACGGTGACATCGGTCATCCTCATACGGTGGCTGAGCAGCGGCGTCGGCGCTACTCCGCCGGGGCCGGCACGCGCTGGCAGGGGACCAGGACAACGCCCTCAGCGAACCGCCATGTCCGCTTCACCCAGGGCATGCCTACGCTCATGTGGTGACGGCCCTGTTGACCCCGCCCACGTCTCTTCCCAGCACGCTGGGTGCCCTGCGCGGCTCCGGCTACCGCCCGCGGGGCGTCAAGGCGGAGCTCCGCGAGAATCTGCTCGACGCGCTGCGGACCGGCGCCGCCCGCTTTCCGGGCGTGGTCGGCTTCGAGGACACAGTGCTGCCCGAGCTCGAACGTGCGATCCTGGCCGGTCACGACGTCGTG
>CAZEYA010000149.1:0-9340 GCA_964516515.1 uncultured Kineosporiaceae bacterium
AGTCCTGACCGCCGCCGAGATCACCACCGATAGCACCACCGCGTTGTAACGGTGGGCTAGAGGGCTAGGTCCCGCGGAGCCAGTCCTCTAGGCATCCGGACAACCCTGCACAAGCTGCGGCACTACAACGCCGCCGAGTTCATCGCGGCCGCAGTCGACATCCGCACCGTTGCCGGCCGGCTTGGCCACGGCGGCGGTGGAACGACGACCCTCGGGCCGTGCGGGTGCCGCACGTCGACTAGCAGGGGCGCGAGCGCCATGCGCCCGGCGGACGACATCTGGGCGGCTGTCCGGTTGTCTGCCTCGTGCCCGCCGTGATTCACTTGGCGTACTTCTACGGATACGCGAAGGCGGGTACCAATGAAGGGCGCAACGAAAGCCACAACAGCGGCGACGATCGGAATACTTGCGGTGTTGGCGATAGGGATCAGTACGCCAGCCGATGCCCTTCAGATCGGCAGCCTCGAATTGATCACGGAAGCTGTTGATGGCGGCGCATCCGACGGCGAGTCGATAGGGTCCGCGTTGAGCTCCGATGGTCAGTACGTCGCCTTCTCGTCGTCGGCCACCAATCTGGTCGCGGGCGACACGAATGACGAAAGCGACGTGTTCGTCCGCGACACCGTCACCGGAATCACCACCCGAGTCTCCGTGGCTACCGATAGCACCGAGGCCGACGACACGTCGAGCGCCGCGGCGATCAGCTCCGACGGTCGGTATGTCACCTTCTACTCGGAGGCGACCAATCTTGTCGCGGGGGACACGAACGGCGAGCCTGACGTCTTCGTGCGGGACACTTTCGCGGCGACGACCACTCGGGTCTCGATCGCCTCTGACGGCAGTCAAGCTGACGGCACCTTCCCCTCATCCTTTTATCCGGCCATCAGCGGCGACGGGCGGTACATCACCTTCGCGTCCTACGCCAGCAACCTCGTCGCGGGTGACACGAACGGCTGCTCGGACGTGTTCGTTCGCGACACGGTGGCAGGCACCACGACCCGGGTCTCCGTGACCACCGCCGGCACTGAAGCCTCCGGAGGCGATTCCACGTATTCGGCGATATCATCCGATGGCGTTTACATCACATTCTCTTCCAGGGCGACCAACCTCGTTGTGGGCGACACCAACGGCTACTCGGACGTGTTCGTGCGAAACACGGCGACCGACCTGACACAACGGATCTCGAAGGCCACCGGCGGCGCCCAGGCGGACGGCCACTCGGACTTCCCGGTTCTCAGCTCGAACGGACGGTACATCGTGTATTCCTCGGCAGCGACCAACCTCGTCACCGGCGACACGAACGGTTTCACCGACGTGTTCGTTGGGGACAACCTCTAGAACACGACGACTCGGGTGTCCGTCGATACGGCGGAAACGGAATCAGATGCATCCGCGAAGGTGCCCCAGATAAGCGCCGACGGTCGGTACGTCACCTTCTACTCGGAGGCGACCAACCTTGTCGCCGGCGACACCAACGGCATCAGGGACGTGTTCGTCCGCGACACCGTGAAGACCACGACGAACCGGCTGTCCGTCGCTGAGGACGGGACCGAAGCGAACGACTCCTCCGTTGTTCCGGCGATCAGCGGAGACGGCGCCTACGTCACGTTCTCCTCGGAAGCGACTGATCTCGTCACCAGTGACACCAGCAACAACTACGACGTATTTCGTGTGCCCATCTCCGAGAGCGTCGGCCAGGTCTTGGTATCCGCGAATTCTGACCGGTCGGCGGCCACGACACTCGCCGGGTCGATTCAGAGTGGCGACGTCTACATCTTCGCCGAACCACCGACCGGGAAGATCGTGACATCGGTCGACTTCTACCTGGATGGCGTCCTGGTGCAGACCGAGAGCAACCCCCCGTACGATTTCAACGGGGGGGACGTCGATGCCGCTGATCCATTCGACGTGACAAGCGAGCTATCGGCCGGGGACCATAGGATCAAGGCCGTGTTTCGGACCGCGACCGGCGGCGGGTCGACGAAGGTGACCTTCACCGTCCGGTGACGTTGCTTGCCGATGTCGGCAGGCGACGCGGCAATACCGATAACTCAGCTTCGGTTGAGGATGTTGATCAGGGACTGGAGCTGGTGGTGACCATGCGGTCGCGTCCAGCCCGTGTCACCCGGGCGCCCCGTCGTCGCGTGCGACTGGCTGTTCCACCTCGACGTCATGGCCCAGCCGGGCTTCGATGCCACCGACAGCGTCGAGTTGTTCCACCGCGTCAACGAGCAGGACTTCGCCGCGGCACAGTGGTGCCAGCCGAACATGGGCTCGCGGCAGTATCGCGGCGTCTGCGGCGGCGGGGTGCTGGTGCCGCCGGTCGGAGATCATCGACACGTGGTACTGCAGCCGGTACCGCGCCCGGATGGGCCAGGCCTGAGATCTCGGCGCTGTGGCGCCGCGGCTTCATCCTGCGGCAGCTGCGGCAGCCTCGTCGGCGCGATCCTGCTTGGCCCGCCAGGACGAGATCCGCGCGGCTGGGTGGGCCTGCTGGGACGCCGTCGCGGCTTGCGGCCTGTGCTTACAGTCGAATCCAGCGCTCGAACCCGTCGCCGCCGCCGACACGGGAAGGATCCCAATGCTCAATGTCGAGATGATCGAGACCCCGAGCCTCGGTGATCGCAGCTATGTCGTCAGCGACGGCGAGGTGGCGGCCGTGGTGGACCCGCAGCGCGACATCGACCGCATCCTGGCCGTCGCCGAACGGCTCGGCGTCCGGATAACCCACGTGGTCGAGACCCACATCCACAACGACTACGTCAGCGGCGGCCTCGAACTGTCCGCGCGGACGGGTGCCGCCTATTGCTGTGCCGCCGACGAGCACGTCGACTTCGACCGTGTCGGGGTCGGTGACGGTGACGTCGTTGCCACCGGCGGGATCCGGCTGCGCGTCGTGGCGACCCCCGGTCACACCCACCACCACGTGAGTTACGTGCTGGACGACAGTGCCGGCCGCCCGGTCGCCGTCTTCAGTGGCGGGTCGATGCTCCACGGCGCAACCGGGCGCACCGACCTGGCGGGGGCCGAACACACCCACGCGCTGGCCCGCGCCCAGTTCCGGTCGGTGCGCCGGCTCGCGGCCGAACTACCCGACGACGCCGAGATCTACCCCACCCACGGCTTCGGCAGCTTCTGCGCCGCGACGCCGACCACCCCCGGAGACACCACCGTCGGCCGGCAGCGCACCGGCAACCCGGCGCTCACCCGGACCGAGCAGGAGTACGTCCGCATCCTCGTCGCCGGACTCGACGCCTACCCGGCCTACTACGTCCACATGGACCCGGTGAACCGCAAGGGCCCGCCTGCGGTGGACCTGGACCTGCCCGAGGCCGTCGACGCGGCGACTGTCCGCAAGCGCATCGACGACGGTGAGTGGGTCGTCGACTTGCGGGCCCGCCGGGCGTTCGCCGCGGGCCACGTCGCCGGATCGCTGGGGTTCGAACTCGGCGACAGCTTCGCGACCTACCTCGGCTGGCTATACCGATACGGCACGCCGCTGACCCTCATCGGCGACTCGATCGACCAGGTGGCCCGGGCGCGACGCGAGCTGGTGCGGATCGGCGTGGATGACCTCTCGGGGCTGGCCGTGGGTGAGGCCGCCGACCTCGCACCTGACGGGCTGCGCTCGTACCGGGTGAGCGACTTCGCCGGGCTCGCGACCGCGATGCTGGAGGGTGGCGCCCACGTGATCGACGCCCGGCAGCACGGCGAACGGGCACAGGGCGCGGTGCCGGGCAGCAGCCACATCCCGCTCCACGAACTCGCCGACCGGATGGATGAGGTGCCGGGCGGCGAGGTCTGGGTCTATTGCGCGTCGGGCTACCGCGCCTCCATCGTCGCCTCGCTCCTCGACCGGGCGGGCCACGAGGTCGTGCTTGTCGACGACTCGTGGCCGCAGGCCGTCCGGCTCGGGCTGGACCGCCGATGACCACCGGGCTGACAGCGGGGCTGACCTTGACGGACCTGGACGGGCTACCCCCGCCGGACGTCGACCTGGCGCTGTACCGGTCGATGGCGCTCATCCGGGCATTCGAAGAGCGGGTCGAGGTCCTCTACAAGCAGGGCCGGGTGCGCGGGCCGGCCCACCTGGCCATGGGGCACGAGGCGATCGCGGTCGGGTTCGCCTCGGCGCTGCGGGCCGACGACCGCTCCATCGGCACCTACCGCGGCCATCATCACGCGCTCGCGCGCGGCGCGTCCCCGGAGGCGGTGATGCTCGAACTGCTCGGCCGGGACGGCGGCATCTGCGCCGGCAAGGGCGGCTCGATGCACATCGCGAGCATCGGCCACGGCTACATGGGCTCGCACGCCATCGTCGGCGCGCACCTGCCAGTGGCCGCCGGGCTGGCATGGGCGAGCCAGATCCTCGGCGACGACCGGGTGACCGTCTGCTTCTTCGGTGATGGCGCCACGAACATCGGGGCCTTCCACGAGGCCCTGAACCTCGCCGCGGTCTGGCGGCTGCCGGTCGTGTTCGTCTGCGAGAACAACGGCTACATGGAGTACACCCCGATCGAGCGGGTCACCGCCGTGGCGCGGCCCGCCGCCGACCGGGCGCCCGCCTACGGCCTGACCGCCCTCACGGTCGACGGCAACGACGTCCTCGCCGTGCGCGGCGTCGCGCTGAACGCGGTCGCGGCGGCCCGGTCCGGGGGCGGGCCGGTGGTCGTCGAGGCGCGGACCTACCGGCTCGGCGGCCATTCGGTCGCCGACGCGGCCACCTACCGACCCGCCGACGAGGTGGCCGCCTGGCGCGAGCGCGACCCGCTGACCACGCACCGCGAGGCCGCGACGGCGCACGGCGTCGACCCGGCCGAGATCGACGCCCTGCTTCCAGGCCTGCGCGAACAGGTCGCCGCGCTGGCTCGCGACGCCCTGGCGGCACCTGGTCCCGCCGCGGCCGGCGCCTGGACCGACATGTGGAGCGACGGGAGCAGCGCATGGCGGAACTGACGTACCGCGACGCCGTGGTGGCGGCACTCGCGCAGGAGATGGCCCGCGACCCCCGGGTCGTCCTCATCGGTGAGGACCTGGGCGCCGGCGGGGTGTTCAAGACGACCAAGGGACTGTTCGACCGGTTCGGGCCGACCCGGGTCCGCGACACCCCGATCTCCGAGCAGGCCATCGTCGGGGCCGCGATGGGCGCGGCGATGGCGGGGCTCCGCCCGGTAGCCGAGATCATGTTCTCGGACTTCTTCGCGACGTGCTGGGACGGTGTCGTCAACGGCATCGCCAAGGCCCGCTATATGACCGGCGGCCAGGTCAGCGTGCCGCTGGTCATCCGCTCGGCCAACGGCGGCGGGATCGGCTTCGGCAGCCAGCACAGCCAGGCGGTGGAGAACTGGGCGATGTGCGTTCCGGGACTGAAGATCGTCGCGCCCGCAACTCCCGCCGACATGATCGGGTTGCTGGCCGCCGCCATCCGCGACGACGACCCGGTCCTCGTCTTCGAGCACAAGGCGCTGTACGGCACCCGCGGCCTGTGTCCCGACGGCGAGCACCACGTGCCGCTGGGCACCGCGGCCGTGCGCCGCGAGGGCTCCGATGTCACGTTCGTGGCACTGGCCGCGACGGTGGCGACGTGCCTGCAGGCCGCCGATCACCTGGCGGGCGAGGGCATCAGCGCCGAGGTGATCGACCTGCGCAGCCTGGTGCCGCTCGACGCCCGAGCCGTGCTCGGTTCGGTCGCCCGCACCGGCCGTCTGGTGGTGGTCGAGGAGAACCCCGGCCAGCTCGGCTGGGGAGCGGCCATCGCCGCGTTGGTCGCCGAGGAGGCGTTCGGCGACCTGCGCGGGCCGGTCATGCGGGTCAGTGGCGGCAATGTGCCACTGCCGGTCGCCAAGGACATGGAGGCCGAGGTGTCGGTGTCTGCTGCCCGGGCGGCCGGCGCCGCCAGGGCCGCACTCGGTTTCACGGGTCAACCGGTGGCACGTTCTTCGTCCTGACGGGACATCCCGCAGCGACGCCGGGCCGCTGATCCTGAGACCATGCGGACAGTCATCGCCCTCGGCGCCGAGGCCACCGGCCTCGCGCTGGCCACGGCCGTCGGGGGTCCGTGATGGGCCTGGGCGACTACTCCCCGGAGCTGGTCGCGGGCGGCTTCGCCATCGAGGTGGCCGACGCCCCGCTGCTCCACGGCGGGATGAACCTGGCCGACCTCGCGCACCTCGTCGTCCTCGGCGAGCAGGGCCTCGTCCCCGACGAGGCGGCGGCGCGGCTGTTCGCCGTGCTGCTCGACGCCCACCACACCCCGGTCGAGGAGTTCGGCTACGACCCGGCGCACGGTGAGACCTACAACTGCCGCGAGCGCCGGTTCACCCAGCTGATCGGCCGCGACGCCGGCTGGCTGCACGTCGCCCGCACCCGCCGCGAGGCCGTCCGGGTCGCGCTGCGGCTGCGGCTTCGACAGGACCTGCTCGACCTCATCGAGGCCGGCGCCGGGTTCGCCGCGGCCGCCGCCGAGCAGGCAGACCGGCATGCCGAGACCTACCTGGCGGACCAGACCTACCTGCAGCACGCGCAGCCGTCGACCTTCGGCCATTACCTGCTCGCCTTCGCCCACCCCGTGCTGCGCGACGTCGAACGCCTGCAGCGCGAGCTCGACGTCGTCAACCGCAGCGCGGGCGGCGTCGGCAGCGTCAACGGCGGCCGGTTGCCCTACGACCGGCAGCGGGTGTCCGACCTGCTCGGGTTCGACGGCGTGGTCGAGCACACCCGGGACGCGATGTGGGCCACCGACGGCATGGTCGCGGCGCTGGCAGCGGCCACCGGCCTGGTGGTCACCCTCGACAAGTTGGCCGAGGACCTCGAGATCTGGGCGAGCAACGAGTTCGCCTGGCTCGACCTGGCCGACGGGCACTCCCGCAGCAGCGTGATGATGCCCCAGAAGCGCAACCCCTACGCGCTGTCCATGGTCAGGGGAGAGGCGGGCGTCCTCATCGGCCGCCTCACCGGACTGCTCGCGGTGTGCAAGACGCCGTCGGCGCGCAGCGACGGGATGATCTTTGCCTACGGCGAGGTGCCGCGCGCGCTGGACCTCGCGACCCGGGCCACCCGGCTGATGGCCGGTGTCGTCGCGGGAGTGCGTCCGGACCCCGTCGCGATGCGGCTCGCCCTCGACCGTTCCTTCACCCAGGCGACGGACCTCGCCGAGCACGTCATGCAGACGTGCCGGGTCGACTTCCGCACATCCCACGCAATCGTCGGGGCGGTCGTCCGCGATGCCGCCCGGGCCGGGCTGGCCGGTTCGGACATCACCGGGGAGATGCTCGACGCCGCGGCTGCGGGCCTCGGCCTCGGCGAGCTCGGTCTGACCGGTACCGATCTCACCGGCGTGCTGGACCCCGTCGCCATCGTCGCCACCCGGACCGGCACAGGCGGGGCCGCCCCCGGCGTCGTGCGCGGCATGGCGGCCCGGTGCAGCAGCGCCGCACGGGCGATCGCCGCGACGTGCGCCGAGCGCAGGGACGCGTTCCGCACCGCCGAGCAGGACCTCATCGCAATCGCCGAGAAGCACGCGGCACCGCTGCCCCCGACCGACATCGACGCCGAGAAAGGCTGAGCCAGTGGACCTCCGAGACGAGCGCCCGAACCTTGGCGAGTGGAACCGGATCATCGAGGCCAGCCTCGCCGACCCGGACTCCGAACCGATACTGAACCTCGACCGCGACACCGACCCGCTCTACGACGCCGTGTTCGTCGGCGGCGGCGCGGGCGGCCGGTTCGGAGCGGCGTACATGAAGGCGATGGGCGGTCGGCCGCTCATCATCGACGCCTGGCCCTTCCTCGGCGGGTCCTGTCCCCACCAGGCGTGCGTGCCCCACCACCTGTTCTCCGAGGCCGCCGAAGAGCTCGACCGGATGCGCTGGTTCTCCGAGGAGCTCTTCTTCCCCAAGTTCGACCCGTCGCGGGCGAGCATCCTCGACCTCGTCAAGCTGTTCCTGGCCGGGCGCGGCAGCGCGCATGCCTTCATGAACTGGCAGACCAAGGAACAACTGGATGTCGAGTTCCTGCTGAACGCGCGCGCCACCATCGTCGACCGCACCACCGTCACCGCCGCCGGCCGCACCTTCCGCGCGAAGAACCTCGTCCTAGGCATGGGGGCCCGACCGGTGTGGCCGGACATCCCCGGACTCGACCTGCCGGGCGTGCTCGACTGGGTATCCCTGGTCGAGGAACTCGACTACGAGCCGCAGCGCTGCGTCATCATCGGCGGCAGCAAGGTCGCGATGGAGTACGGCGCGTTCTTCAACGCGACGGGCTGCCAGACCACGATCGTGTCGCGCTCGCCGCTCATGCGCACCAGGTCCCTGCACCACGTCGATGAGGACCTGCGGCACTACGTCGTCGACGGCATGCGCAAGCGCGGCATGACCATCATCGAGGGCGCCCACCCGGTGCGCGTCAACGGCGGCCGCGACGGCCGCGTCGCCAGCGTCACGGTGCGACTGGAGACCGGGGAGGAGGTCGACCTCGCGACAGACTTCGTGTTCATGGGCACCGGCGAGCGGCCCACGGTCGACCAGGCGCGCGACGCGCTGGGGATCGACGTCCTGGACACCGGTCGCGTCGTCGTCAACAAGCGGATGCAGACTTCGGTGCCCGGGGTCTACGCGATCGGCGACATGATCGACGGGCCGATGGAGATGTTCAAGGCCCGCAAGTCCGGCGTCACCGCGGCCCGCACCATCATGGGCGAGGACATCGAGTTCGACTACAGCGAGTACCCGGACTTCCTGCACACGACGTATGAGGTGACGTGGGTGGGGCTCAGCGAGGCCGAGGCGCGCGAGCAGTTCTCCGATGTCGTGATCATCCAGATGCCGCCCACCGTCAAGGGCCTGGACACCCCCAACCTGCCGCTGCCGTGTGCCGAGGGCACGATGCTCTACGCCTTCAGCAAGCCCGAGCTCAGCGGGTTTCAGAAGCTCGTCGTCGACGGCGACAGCCGGCGCGTCGTCGGGGCGCACCACGTCGGCTACGGGGCCAAGGACGCCTTCCAGTACCTGGACCACCTGATCCACCGCCCCGAGGGCCTGACCGTCGACCAGCTCGGCTGGATGAACGAGCTGTTCCTCAACCCCGAGCACTTCGTGCAGCTGTCGCGCCTGCGGGCTGGCAGCTCCGACCTGCGCGACCTGTAGCGGCCGGCCGTGATCGACCTGCCGGTCCGCAACACGCGAGCCCACCCCTACCGCGGGCTGTCGATGCAGGAGGTCGACTTCCGGCTGACCGAGCGGTCGATCCTCGACCACCTGGCCGGTCGCGAGGTCTACCGCCGGACGGACTTCCTGACGCTGCGCTCGCACGGCGAGACCGCCCTCGTCGCGGTCCGGGG
>CAZEYA010000150.1:0-9321 GCA_964516515.1 uncultured Kineosporiaceae bacterium
GCAGGGCGATACACCCCGCCAGGGCGACGGCCACCGCCCGCCAGGTCAGGAACATGACGTCACGTACATGGTCGCAGGAGACGGTCGTCCATCGCGGTTCAGCGTGGGACGGGGGTGGTCTGCAGCACGGACTCCAGCACTGCTTCGACGTTGACGCCCTCCAGCTCGGCCTCGGGTTTGAGCTGGACCCGGTGGCGCAGCGTGGCTCGGGCCATGGCCTTGACGTCGTCCGGGGTGACGAAGTCACGACCGGTCAGCCACGCCCACGCCCGTGAGGTGGCCAGCAGCGCGGTGGCGCCGCGGGGTGAGACGCCCAGGGACAGCGACGGGGAGACCCGCGTGGCTCTGGCCAGGTCGACGATGTACCCCATCACCTCGGGGGCCACCGAGACCGCACGGACAGCCCGTTGGCCGGCGGCGATGTCCTCGGCGGCCGCGACCCGGGTCAACCCCGCGGCGGCCAGGTCACGGGGATCGAAACCGGCGGCGTGCCGGGCGAGGACCTCGATCTCGTTGTCCCGCTCCGGCAGCGGCATGGTGAGCTTGAGCATGAACCGGTCGAGCTGGGCCTCGGGCAACGGGTAGACGCCCTCGTACTCCACCGGGTTCTGGGTGGCGGCAACGATGAACGGGTCAGGCAGCGGCCGTGACACCCCGTCGACGGTGACCTGCCGCTCCTCCATCGCCTCCAGCAGTGACGCCTGCGTCTTGGGCGGGGTCCGGTTGATCTCGTCTGCCAGCAGGATGTTGGTGAACACCGGTCCGGCCCGGAAGTTGAACTCGGCGGTGCGGGAGTCGTAGATCAGGGACCCGGTGACGTCACCCGGCATCAGGTCGGGGGTGAACTGCACTCGAGACGTGGACAGCTCCAGCGCGGCCGACAGCGCCCGCACCGTCAGCGTCTTCGCTACGCCGGGCACGCCCTCCAGCAGCACGTGGCCGCGGCACAGCAGCGCGATGACCATGCCGGTGATGACGGATTCCTGGCCGACGACCGCCTTGCCGACCTCGCGCGGCACTCGTTGCAGCGCCTGACGCGGATCAGGGTGGCCGATGGTGTCCGGCACATCCTGCAGTTGCTCTGTGGTCACCGGGAGAACCTCTCGTGTCGGGTCATGTGGCGTCTCGGGTCATGTGGCGTCTCGTGTCATGTGGACACTGGTGTCCGGGGCGCACCGGTGGGTCGCAGTGACGCGGTCAGGGCGTCCAGATCGTCGGCCAGCGCGATCAGGGCGGCATCGTCCGGCGGCGGCGGGCCCGCCAACAGTGCCACCACGGCCACCGGGTCGCGGCCGGTGGCGGTCGCGGTGAGCCGGGCGATGTCGGTAGCGGTCGCACCGCGGCGGGCGCCGAGGCGCTGCCCGAGCGCCCGGGCGGCTTCGATGCGCAGCAGGGCCGCAGCCCGGTCGCGAGAACCGGCGCGCCGGTAGAGCCGCGCCCGGCCCTCGGCGGTCTCGACCGATCGGACGATTGCGGGCAGCCCTTCCGGTACCAGCGCGCCGAGCCGGCGGTAGCGCCACACGATGGCGATCAACGCCGCCACGAGCAATTGGATCGCGACCCATCTGACCCACGGCGGCAGCAGCGACTCCGGCGTCGGTGCGGCTTCGGCGCCGGTCGCCAGTGCCGGGTCGAACGGGTCTGCCAGGTACCACAGCACGGTCGGTTGCCGGCCGAGGGCGCGCAACGCCAAGGCCGCGTTGCCTGCCTCGTCGAGCCGGGCGTTGGTCAGGATCTCGGTATTGCCGATCACGGTGACGCGGGAGTCCGGGCCCTCGACGACGGCGAACGTCCCGGCGTCCGGCGCCGGTTGGGCGCCCGCGACATAGCAGACGGTGACGGTGCGCGCGCTGCTCGGACTGGGGGCGGCGACCAGCCCGTCACCCCCGTAGGTGATCTCGCCCGCGGCCGTTGCATCGGCATCGGCACACCCTGGGGCGACGCGGTCACCGGCCGGGGGCGGCCCGGGTATGGAACCGCTCTGCACCACCTCCGGGGCTAGTTCCAGCAGTGTGACGAAAGCCGCCGACGGCAGCGCGAGGTCGGCACCGCTATCGCCCAGCGCGACCAGTCGGTCGCGGGGGATGGTCAGCGATCGGTCGACGAGGACGACGGTGGTCGAAGGGCCGGCCTCGGCGAGGACAGTGTCGAGACGATCCAGTGCCCTGACCTCGACCCCTTGATCGCGCAGGATCTGCGCTACTGCCCGCGATCCTTCCGGGGCGGGTGATCGGGGATCCAGCGGCACACCGGAATCGGTCCGCAGGGCGAGGCCCGCGACGACGAGCAGCAGGACGAGGACGGTGGCGATCACCACCAGCCCGGCGTTGCGGCGCCACCACGAGGGGTGGGAGTCCGGGCCCGCTGGGTCCTGGTCGTCGCGCCCGGCACCGCCGGGGCCGGACTCGAAGCCGACGGGCATGGCGGTAGGCAGCACGCTCACGTCGATACCAGGACCCGCGGCTTCGTGGCCGTGACGAGGGCGTCCATGGCGGCGACAGCGGCGAACCGGTCGGCGTCGCCCGGCCGGTCGCCGTAGGTCACCTCGTCGAAGGCGGTGGCGGCGTCGTGCAGGCCCGAGGCCGCGAGGGGCAGTGCGACACCCGCCTCGTGAGCCACCTCGTCGGCTGTCCGGCCGGGCCGGACGTCGAGGATCGCGCGCTCCTCCAGCGATCGTGCGGTGGCCCGGAACATCTCCTGAATGGCGACCCGCCAGTCGCCTGCCGCCTCGGCGGCGCGGGCCAGGGTGCGGTGCTCGCTCGCGGTGCGCGTCATGCCGCCGAAGAGGTCAGCGGCGGAGTGCCGAGCCCTGTTGCGGCGCACGCCACCGGTCACCAGCCACACCACCAGCGCGATCACGGCCAGTACCGCGATCCCGACGACGGCAGCCAGCAGGGGTGAACCGTTTCCGGGCACCCGGGACAGACCCTCGATCAACTGTTGCCACAACCAGCTCAGCGCCTGGGTCACGGGGTCCGGCACCGCCTCGCCGTACTCGCGCTTTGCCAGCTCGTCCACGGCCCAACGGCGGGCGGTGTCACGGTCGGGCTCGATGGGTGCCCCGGCGGTCGCGACCATCAACGCTGCCCCCGGTGTGGTCACGTCGACTGTGCCATGGCCCGGTTCAAGGCGACGTCCAGCCCTTCGGTACGGATCCGGCGGTCGATGTACAGCAGCGAGATGACCGCGGCAAGGAACGGGTAGATCAGGACGGTGACCAGTGACGTCCCGACGTAGCTGACGACGAGTGCGATCACCGTCAATGTGGCCACCTGATCCTCGGTGCCCAGGAAGGGAATGATCTGAGCGATCACGCTGATGGGGATCGAGAGCACTTGGGTCAGCACTCCCACGATGAGCGAGGTCAGCAGCAGGATGCCCAAGGTCCGCCAGAACGCCCCGCGCAGCAGCCGCCGGGAGCGGCCCAGCGAGGCAATCGGGCCGAGCCGTTCCAGGACCAGCACCGCCGGACCCAGGGACCACACCACCGACAGGTAGACGGCGAGCACCATCGCGCCCAGGAGCAACGCCAGGCCGACGACGACGCCGACCACAGGGTCGACGACGGATACCAGAAAGGCCGCCAGCAGCACGACCAGCACGAACGGGGTCGCGATGATCAGGCTGAGCAGGATGCTCTGGCCGAACAGCGGGAGGATCCGGCCACGGACCCGGTGCCAGGCATCACTGAAACTGATCCTGCGGTCGATGACACTCTGGCCGACGCTGACGATCAGGATGCCATTGAGGAGCAGGGCCCCCAGCGTGGCGATCAGGCTGCCGATCACGCTGCCGCCGAGTATCGCGCTCAGCGGTCCGCCGATGGCGCTGACGACCTCGTCGGGGGCCGCGTCGGTCGGTAGCGAGTCGAGACCGTCCGTCAGTGCGGTGAAGCTGCTGGCGAACGACAGCGCGACCGGGATCACCGAGAGGATCGTGGCGAGCGTCACCACGAGCAGCGCCATCCCGATCATGACCCGCGGGTTGTGCCGGATGGCCTTGAACGCGCCGTCGAGGATGTCGCCCAGGCCGAGCGGCTTGATGGCCACGATGCCGCGACGAGTGATGATCGCCCCATAGGCAGGTGTGGCACCGCCCATCGCCGCCCAGCCGTGGCCCGGTGGGGCGGCTGGTGGGGCGGCTGGTGGCGCAGCAGCAATCGGTCCGCCCGGTTGCGGGCCTGCAGGTGGTGTGGCCGGGTATCCGGGCACTGGCATCGACCACGGGTTGACGGGACCGGCGGCAGCCGTCGTCGCACCGGGCACGCTCCACCCTGAGGGTTCGGGTGGCGTGGCGCTCGGTTGGTCGGCGGACATGGCCGTCAGCTTGCCAGAAACGCCTGACAGTGGGTCGAGGAGGCATCATGAGGCCATGCGTGGCCGAGTCCTCGTCGTCGATGACGACACAGCCCTCGCCGAGATGCTGGGCATCGTCCTGCGCGGTGAGGGTCTGGAAGCTGTGTTCTGCACCGACGGCGCCCGTGCCATCGGTGAATTCCGGTCGTCGAGACCCGACCTCGTGCTGCTCGACGTCATGCTGCCGGGACTGGACGGGGTCAGCGTCGCCAAGCAGATCCGCGCCGAGGCCGGCACGCCGATCGTCATGCTCAGCGCGAAGGGCGACACCGTCGATGTGGTGCTCGCGCTGGAGAACGGTGCCGACGACTACATCGTCAAGCCGTTCAAGCCGAAGGAGCTGATCGCCCGGATCAGGGCACGGCTGCGCCGCACCGACACCGCCGCCCCCGAGCGGCTGGAGCTCGCGGACCTCGTGCTGGACGTCGCGGGGCACAGCGTCTCGCGTGACGGCGAGGCCATCTCGCTGACACCGCTGGAGTTCGACCTGCTGGTCGCCCTGGCCCGGCGGCCGTGGCAGGTCTTCACCCGTGAGGCGCTGCTCGAGCAGGTCTGGGGCTACCGTCACGCCGCGGACACCCGCTTGGTCAATGTCCACGTCCAGCGACTGCGCGCCAAGGTCGAGCGGGACCCGGAGAATCCGCGGATCGTGCAGACCGTGCGCGGTGTCGGGTACAAGGCCGGCGTCACGTGACCGGCATCCACTGGTGACTGTGACTGCTGGGCCCTTCTGATGGACTCTGACTGATGGGCTCAGACCCAGGATGAGGTGGCGGGCGGTCTTGGCCTGGGCACGACGTTCGGTCCGCGGGTCGGTGCCGCGCTGGGCGCGGCGCTCGATGCGGGTGCGGGTCGTCGGGCTCACGCTCGTGCTCGGCGCCATCGTCGTGCTGGGCGTCGGCAACTTCGTGCTCAACGACGTCGCCACCGGACTGGCCCAGGCGCGCACCGACCAGGCCTTCGCGGAGTCGACCGATGCTGCGCAGCAGGTGCAGAACGGCCTGGACAACTTCGACCCCAGCGGTGCCAGATCTCTGGAGTCGCAGGTCGATGATCTGCTCGAGAGGGCGCAGGGTTCGCCGGTTGCCAGGGAGGCCGTGCTGTTGCGCGCGGAGGACAACATCAGCCCGCTTGTCGTGGGCCGCAGATTCAGCGGCACCCTGCTGGCGAATCAGGTGACGACCGGGCAACTCATCACGCCCGAGCTGCGCCGGGCGGTCAACGAGGAGCCCGACGTGCAGCAGGCCCAGAACGTCTCGCTGGCGGTCAGTGAGGATCAGCAGGTACCGGCCGTGGTCGTCGGCTCCGTCATCACGCTGCCGTCGGCCGGCGAGTACGAGCTGTACCTGATCTATCGGATGGACGATCAGGTGGCCACCTTGCGGCTCGTTGAGCGCGCCTTCATCGTCGGTGGGATCGCGCTGGTGGCGCTCGTCGGGACGATCGCCTGGCTGGTGGCGAGATTGGTTGTGACGCCGGTACGGGAGGCGGCGCGCACCGCCGAGCGGCTGGCGGCCGGCGAGCTGGATCGCCGGATGACCGTGCGGGGCGAGGACGAGGTGGCACGGCTGGCCGCGAGTTTCAACATCATGGCGGCCAGCCTGCAGGCCCAGATCACCAGGCTGGAGTCGCTGTCACGGCTGCAGCAGCGTTTCGTCTCCGACGTTTCCCACGAGTTGCGCACCCCGTTGACCACGATCCGGATGGCCGCCGACGTGCTGCACGACCGGATGGCGCCGGACGAGGCGGTCGATCCCGACCTGGTGCGCAGCGTGGTGCTGCTCGGTGGCCAGATCGACCGGTTCGAGGCGTTGCTGGCCGACCTGCTGGAGGTCAGCCGCTTCGACGCCGGAGCTGCCGAGCTCGACCTCGAAGCCGTCGACCTGCTCGAGGTGGTGCGGCAGTGCGTCGACCTGACCGCCGGGGTCTGCGAGCGCTACGGGGTGCGGGTCATGGTCACCACGCGAGTACTGACGGTCGACGGCCCGGGTGACACCAGGGCGATGGCGGACCCCCGGCGGGTCTCGCGCATCGTCCGCAACCTGCTGAGCAACGCCATCGAGCACGCGGAAGGACGCGACATCACTGTGACCGTCGTTGCCGATGCGCAGGCGGTGGCGATCGGGGTCCGCGACCGCGGCGTCGGAATGTCCGCGGAGCATCTGGACCGGGTCTTCGACAGGTTCTGGCGCGGCGACCCGTCGCGGCGGCGCACCCTGGGGGGGTCGGGTCTAGGCCTGGCGATCTCGATGGAGGACGCCCGACTGCACGGGGGACGGCTGGAGGTGTGGAGCCGGCTCGGGCAGGGTGCTCACTTCGTCGTCACACTGCCCCGCCGGGCCCGGGCCATGGTCGGATCGGGGCCGCTCGCTGTCACGCCTGACGAGTCGGCCGACGACGTGCCCGCTGTGGTGATCGGCGAGGAGGCACCGGCGGCTGTGGTGGCGGCGAAGACGGCGCAGCCACTGGAGGTCAGGGCGTGAGGGGTCGCAGCGCATGGGCCGTGGCGGTGGTGACGTTGGCGGCACTGGTCGCCGGTTGCGCGAGCATTCCGGACGGTGGCGCCGTGGTGGCCGGTGACCGGGTGCGTCCCGAAGGCCCGGGGCAGTTGCGCGTCATCCCGCCCGATCCAGAGCCAGGCGCTAACCCGGCGGAGATCGTCGCGGGCTTCATCGGCGCCGCAGCGCAGGGCGACCGTGGCCTGGAAGGGGCGCGGAAGTACCTCACCGAGGACGCCAACCGGCAGTGGGTCCCGGGGGACCGGATCGTCTACTCCGGACCGCTGGGCGAACTCAGCGTGTACGACGACGGTCGTCGCGCGACCGTCACCGTGACGCCAGTCGCCGTCATCGACACCGCGGGCCGCTACGAGCCTGTCGTGCCGGGCCCCCCCGCCCTGCCACCGAACGAGTACACCCTGACCACGGTCGACGGCGAATGGCGGCTTTCGGAGGTGCCGGCGGCCGTGCTCGTCGCCGAGGTCGACCTAGACCGGCTACTGGCGCCCTACCGCGTGTACTTCGGCGACCGCAGCGGGACGGGGTCGGGCGACCTCGGTCGTTACCTGGTTCCCGACGTCCGCTGGTTCCCGCCGACCAGCGAATCGGCGACGGCGCTGGTGCGCGCGGTGCTCGACGGGCCCTCGGCACCTCTGGAGGGATCGGTCGAGTGGGTGTCGATCCCCGACCTGGCGATCACGGACCTCGGGGTCGCCGTCAAGGAAGGCGTGGCGACCGTGGACCTCAACGAGGTCTTCACGCAGGCCGATGACCGGGAGGACCGACTGCTCCGGCTGCAACTGGAAGAGACGCTGACGGCATTGCCAGGGGTCAGCTCCGTCCGGATCTCCGTGGAGGGCCGTGCGACTCGGGATCCGGCGACGGGCGCCGAACCGGGCACCGAACCCGACGTCAAGCTGACCCGTCCGCTGGTGCTGCGCCGTCCGGTGGCCACGGAGTCCGCGACGCCGGCGCCGACGCCTGGCGAGG
This sequence comes from uncultured Kineosporiaceae bacterium, assembly GCA_964516515.1. Taxonomy (GTDB): domain Bacteria; phylum Actinomycetota; class Actinomycetes; order Actinomycetales; family JBBAYJ01; genus JANNOG01. The sequence continues at coordinate 7,844 of CAZEYA010000150.1, forward strand.
CGGACCCCAGTCCGCCCGGACAGGATCTGGGTGCCGAGCCGACGGTGCCGGCCACAGCTGTGGACAGGCCCCGCATCGAGCAGGTGGGAGAGTCGGGGGAACCGGCCGAGATCGAGCGGCTGCGCCGGCTGGCCGAACGGATCGACGACGGCCTGTCGGTATCACCGCTGGACAGCGGCGTGGCCGCGGGCCGCGCGGAAGGCGAGACGTCGATCTGGGCGAGCACGCCGACCGGCAACGTCCAGCGGGTGGTTGCCGATGGCGTGGGATTGACACCGCCGTCGTTTGATGACGAGGGCTGGCTGTGGACCGTCACGCAGGCGACGGCCCCGCTGGTTGCGACCGGCGCTACGACCGAGCCGCAGTGGTCCGGCCCGGCCGCCATCGCGGTCAAGGACGGGGAGCGGGTCGAATACCCGTTGTCGCGGTTGCTCGTCGCGACGGACACCGTCACCACGTTCCGGCTGAGCCGGGACGGCAGCCGTGCGCTGCTCGTGGTGCAGGGTCTCGACGGCGACCGGACCGTGCTGCGGGTGCTGGTGGTCGGCGTGGTGCGTGACGCCGGGCAGCGCCCCCGGAGCCTGTCGGTGTCCGCGTTCCGGTTGCTGCCCGACCTCGTCGACGCCGTCGACGGGACCTGGGTGTCGGCTGACGTGGTCGCCGTCCTGGGAACCGACGACGACGGCGGGTTGCGTCCCTTCGTCGCCCGGGTCGGTGGCACCGTTATCGACGAACTGCCGCCCACCGACGGTGCCCGCTCGATCACCGCCGGGCGCGGGGAGCGGCTGATCGTCGTCGGCCGATCCGATGGCACCGTGGTCAGCCGGGAGGGCCGGTCGTGGAGCCGCGACCCGCAACCCGGCTGGTCGCCCAGCTTCTGACCGGCCGCCGCCAGGTCTCCACAGCAGCGAGGATCGTTGCCCGTACCCAACCCGACGGGTCGCGCGCGGATGTGCCGCCGCACGGTCGGCTGGGATGGCGGCGTGATGGATTGGCGGGCGTTGTCCGGGACGGTCTGGCCGGGCGCCTGCCCAGGCTGCGGTGACCGGCGGGGCCCGGTGTGCGAGGCGTGCTCGCACCGGCTGAGCGGCGGGCCGTTGCGGCGGCGGTTGCTGCCCGATGGGACGCCCTGCGTCGCCTCCACCGGGTACGCCGGGCCGGTCCGCGCTCTCGTACTCGCCGCGAAGGAGGGCGCGCGGCGTGACGTCCGCGACGTCCTCGCCCACGCCCTGTCCCGCGCGCTGATCGAGGTCGCTTGGGGCGAGGCGCGCCAGGCCAATGTGTTGCTCGTCGTGACGCCACCGAGCGGGGCGTCGACCCGGTGGCGCCGGCGCGGCGACCCGGTCGCCGATCTGGCGGGCAGCGCCGCGGCGCTGCTGCGGCGCAGCGGCGCGACGGTCGTCGAGCCCGCCCTGCTGCGCCGCGGCCGCCCTGTCGTCGACCAGGCGGGCCTGAGCGCTGCGGGCCGCTGGGCCAAT
>CAZEYA010000151.1:0-9259 GCA_964516515.1 uncultured Kineosporiaceae bacterium
GTGCGGCGGTTGTTGCGGCGGTGCTGTGGGGTGCTCGGTGGTGGGCGGCGGCGCGGTCGGCTGCGTCGGCACCGGGTCTGGCCGCCGGCCGCCGTACCGTGCTTGGGGCGATCGCCGGGGCGGCCGTTCCGGTGCTGCTGGTCTGGGGGTCCGCAGCCGCCGGCGGTGGGCGGCCATGGGGGGCAGGCTGGCCGGTTCCAGGCTGGGCGGTGATCGTCTGCGACGTCGGGCAGGGCGAGGCGCTCCTGGTTCGCACCGGGCCATCTGCGGCGGTCGTCTTCGACACCGGGCCGGATCCGGCAGCGATGGCCCGGTGCCTGGACCAGGCCGACATCGACAGCGTGCCGCTGCTGGTGCTGAGCCATTTTCACGCCGACCACGTCGGGGGAGTCGACGCGGTGCTCACCCACGCCGCCGTGGCCGAGGTATGGCACAGCCCGCAGCCTTCGCCCGCAGCCAACACCGCGGCCGTTGCGACCGCCCTCGTCACGGCCGGAGTGCCCTCGCGCGCGGCCCGCAGGGGGGACACGTTCCGCGCAGGTGAGGTCGTCATCGAGGTGCTGTGGCCGGAGCGGGTGCTCGATCCCGGCGGTGCGGCAGCCGACGACGGCACGGCGATCAACGACGCGAGCGTGGTGGTACGGGTCGACCTGCCCGGGCTGTCCCTGGTGTGCCTGGGGGACCTGGAGATTGCGTCGCAGTCGCGACTGCTGGGTGCCCGCGCGACGGCGCACCTGCTGGACGCCGACGTGACGACGATCGCGCACCATGGATCCGGGGTTCAGGTTCCGGCGTTGTACGACGCGGTCAGTCCTCGGTTGGCGATCGCCAGCGCCGGCGCGGACAACGACTACGGCCACCCCGACCCCCTGACGATGTCGATGGTGGCCACTACGGGGTCCGCCGTGCTGTCGACCGCCACCGCCGGCGCGATCGCCCTTGTGGTCGATGGCCGTGGTGCCGTGCGTGTGCTGCCTGGCGGTTGACTCCGGACATGCGTCATCGGTGCCGTGGCAGGCTGGGCGAGTGCCACCTGCCCGCAAGTCCGCCGCAAGGCCCGTGACCGGCGGTGTGTCCCCCTTCGACGTAGTACCCGCGCCCGTGGTGGTGCTCGCCGGCACCGACACCGCGCTAGCCGATATCGCCACCCGCCGCATCGAGCAGGCGGTGCGTGCGCGTAACGCCGACGTGGAGCGCCACCAACTGGACACCGCCCGTGGCACCCCCGGGGACGTCTTCGAAGCTCTGGCACCGTCGCTGTTCGGCGGCGCCCGGCTCGTGGTGGTCACCGGCCTCGAAGCCGCTGCCGGGGCAGTGGCCGCTGACCTGCAGAGCGTCGCTGCGGCGTGGGCCGCCGGGGAGGCACACGACGACGTCACCCTCGTCGTCCGGCACGCCGGTGGCGCCGGCGGGAAATCGGTGCTCGCGGCGCTGCGCTCGGTGCCCGGCGCGCTCGACGTCAACTGCACCCCACCGTCGAACGACCGCGCCCGGGCCGAACTCACCTACGCGTGCGCCCGCAGTCTGGGCACGGCCATCGACGGAGATGCGGTGACCGCGTTGGTGCAGGCGACCGGCAGTGATATCGCCGAACTGCTGGCCCTGACCCGGCAGCTCGTCGACATGGTCGACGGCCGCACGATCAGCCTTGCCGATGCCGAGGTGCTGGTCGGTGGCCGCCGGGACGCCACGGGTTTCGCAGTGGCCGACGCCCTGATCGGCGGCGACCAGAACGATGGGCTGGCGCTGCTGCGTCACGCCCAGCTGCAGCGGGTCGAGCCGGTACTCATCATCGGCGCGCTCGGCTCGAAGCTGCGAACCATGGCGCGGGTGGCTGCTGCAGGCCGCGGGTCCGCAGCATCACTGGCCAGGGACCTGGGCATCTCGCCGTGGCAGATCGAACGCGCGCAACGGGACCTGCGGCAGTGGACCCCCACCGGCCTGGCAAGGGCCTTGACGGCATTGGCCGACGCCGACGCTGCCGTCAAGGGCGAGCAGCGGGCCCTACCAGCCGGTTACGCGTTGGAGCGGGCGGCGCTGGAATTGATCGACGCCCGGAGCCGCTGATCAGCGATCCCGGGTGGATCTCGATGTCAAAGCGAGGCGGCCTTCGCGGCCATCGCGGACTTTCGGTTGGCGGCCTGGTTGCGGTGGATGACGCCCTTGGACACCGCCTTGTCGAGCTTGCGGGAGGCGTCGCGCAGCGCGGCCTGGGTCTCGGCGGTGTCGCCACCCGCCGCTACCTCGCGGAACCGGCGGACGAGGGTCCGCAGCTCGGACTTCACGGCCTTGTTCCGCAGCCGTGCCTTCTCGTTCTGACCGTTCCGCTTGATCTGCGACTTGATGTTGGCCACGCGCGCCGTACCAGCTTTCTGTGATGTCAGTAGTGATGGAGGAAGCCTCGATGGACCACGATCCCACCCAGGACCGCCGGACCGACCCCCAATCATAGGGCAGAAGACGTGGTGGTCCATCCTCGACCACAGGCGGCACACTGGTCGACGTGCGAATGGTCGTCCTGGAGCCGCCGCCGGTCGAGCTGCAAGCGTGGCTCGACAAGCGTCGTGCGCTGGGCCAAGACCGCTTCGACGAGGTCTGGCAGGGGGTTTATCACGTGGCACCCGCACCGCACCCACAGCATGGTGCGATCGAGTATCGGGTGCTCGGTGCTCTTCGGACTCCAGCGGCAACCGCTGGGCTCATCGGCCTCACGGCCTTCGATCTCGGCCGCCCTGACGACTACCGCGTGCTTGACCACGGCTACGTACGCGAGATGCCAGAGGAGACCTTCGTGGCGACCGCGGCGATGCTCGTGGAGATCCTGTCGCCGGACGATGAGACGTGGGCGAAGCAGGACTTCTACTTCGCCCACGGCGTGGCAGAGCTGGTGGTCGTCGATCCCGTCGGCCGCACCGTCTCGTGGTTGGGTCGCGGCCGGCATCGATTCGAGGCGCGCCCGGGTAGCGCCATCCTCGGGATGAGCACCGAGGAGCTGGCCGTCGCGATCGGCTGGCCTGCGGGCTAGCGCCGCGGTGCGAGCCTGCGGCCGTGCCACCATGAGGCGTGCCCCTCGCGACAACCCCCATACCGGTCAGCGCCACGCCACCGGAGCGGATCCGCAACTTCTGCATCATCGCCCACATCGACCACGGCAAGTCGACGCTGGCGGACCGGATGCTGCAGATCACGGGGATCGTCGAGGCCCGGCAGATGCGGGCGCAGTACCTCGACCGGATGGACATCGAACGCGAGCGCGGCATCACCATCAAGTCGCAGGCGGTCCGGATGCCGTGGCAGACCGACGCCGGCACCTGGGCGTTGAACATGATCGACACCCCCGGCCACGTCGACTTCTCCTACGAGGTCTCCCGCTCGCTCGCCGCCTGCGAGGGCGCGGTGCTGCTGGTCGACGCTGCCCAGGGCATTGAGGCGCAGACCCTGGCCAACCTCTACATGGCGATGGAGAACGATCTTGTCATCGTCCCGGTGCTCAACAAGATCGATCTGCCCGCCGCGCAACCGGAGAAGTACGCCGAGGAACTCGCCAACCTCATCGGCGGCGATGCCGCCGACTGCCTGCAGGTCTCCGGCAAGACCGGCGCCGGGGTCGAGGCGCTGCTCGACCGGATCGTCGACCTGGTGCCGCCACCCGTCGGCGACCCCGACGCCCCCACCCGTGCGATGATCTTCGACTCGATCTACGACACCTACCGCGGCGTCGTGACCTATGTCCGAGTCATCGACGGCGCCCTCAAGGCCCGCGAGCGCATCGCCATGATGTCGACCCGCGCGGTCCACGACCTGTTGGAGATCGGCGTCATCTCACCCGAACCGGTGCCGTCCGCGGGCCTGGGTGTCGGCGAGGTCGGCTACCTCATCACCGGCGTCAAGGACGTCCGGCAGTCCAAGGTCGGCGACACCGTCACCCTGCACGCCCGACCCGCCACGCAGGCGCTGGCCGGCTACGCGGACCCCAAGCCGATGGTCTTCTCCGGGCTTTACCCGATCGACGGCTCGGACTACCCGGACCTGCGCGACGCCCTCGACAAGCTCAAGCTCAACGACGCGGCCCTGGTCTACGAGCCCGAGACCTCCGCCGCCCTGGGCTTCGGCTTCCGGTGCGGCTTCCTCGGACTGCTCCACCTGGAGATCGTCCGCGAGCGGCTGGAGCGCGAGTTCAACCTCGACCTCATCTCGACGGCACCCAACGTCGTGTACCGGGTCAGCATGGAGGACGGCAGCCAGCGGATGGTGATGAACCCGTCGGAGTTCCCGACCGGCGGCAAGATCGCCGCGGTCCACGAGCCCGTCGTCCGCTCCACGGTCATCGCCCCCAGTGAGTACATCGGGGCGATCATGGAGTTGTGCCAGACGCGCCGGGGGTCGATGCTCGGCATGGACTACCTGTCCGAGGAGCGCGTCGAGCTGCGGTACATGCTGCCGCTGGCCGAGATCGTCTTCGACTTCTTCGACGTGCTGAAGTCCCGTACCCGTGGCTACGCCTCCTTCGACTACGAGCTGTCGGGCGAGCAGACCGCGGACCTGGTCAAGGTGGACATCCTCCTGCAGGGCGAGGCGGTCGACGCGTTCAGCTCGATCGTCCACAAGGACAAGGCCTACAGCTATGGAGTCGCGATGGCGGGCAAGCTCAAAGAGCTGATCCCGCGCCAGCAGTTCGAGGTGCCGATCCAGGCGGCCATCGGGGCCCGCGTCATCGCGCGGGAGAACATTCGCGCCATGCGCAAGGACGTCCTGGCGAAATGCTATGGCGGTGACATCACCCGCAAGCGCAAGCTGTTGGAGAAGCAGAAGGAGGGCAAGAAGCGGATGAAGATGGTCGGGCGGGTCGAGGTGCCGCAGGAGGCGTTCATCGCCGCGCTGTCCTCCGACGGCGGCGGGTCAGGGCGCAGCGAGATGGAGGCCAGGCGGTGAACGGAATCGTCGGCCAGGCGGGCGGCGGCTCGCTGCACAGCGACAGCAGGGGCACTGTGACGGCGGTGTGCGCTACGCACGCCGTACTCGATTTCGGCGGGCGACTGGGTCCGACCGGCATCGACAAGCGTGCGGTCGCCGGACCCGTCACGGTTGGCCCGCTGGGCATCGACGGTGACACGATCATCGACGGGCGCTTCCACGGCGGCCTCGACCAAGCGGTCTACGCCTACGGCGACAGCGATGCCGATGTCTGGGTGGCCGAACTGGCTCGGGACCTGACGCCGGGAGCGTTCGGGGAGAATCTTCGGATCGGCGGTATGGCGGTCTCCGACGCGGTGATCGGTGAGCGGTGGCAGCTCGGTGAGCCGGGGCTGGGACCGCTGCTGGAGGTCACCAGCCCGCGAACGCCGTGCGCCAAGTTCCAGCGCCACACCGGCCAGGCGCATTGGGTCAAGCGGTTCACGCAGGTGGGCCTGACCGGCGCCTACCTGCGGGTGATCGAGCCGGGCCGGGTCAGCGCCGGTGACGTCGTCGAGGTGGTCTCGCGGCCCGAGCACGGCGTCACCGTCCGCCGCTGGTTCACCGGCCGCGACCCTGCGGACGCGGCCGCGCTGCTGGCCGCGCATGAGGCGGGCGAGATCCGGCTTCAAGAAGCGTTCCGTCCGGAGATCGCGAAGGCCCTGGCGAGAGCGGGCTGATGCCGGGTACGTCCCTGCTCGGTGACCGCGCGCCTGCCGACGGCCGGTTGCCGGCGTCGGTACTCCTCGGCGCACGCGAGCGGGCGCTCGGTGTCTACGTCCACGTCCCGTTCTGCCGGTTGCGCTGCGGCTACTGCGATTTCACGACCTACACCGCTGACGAGCTGGGGGCCGCAGCCGGCGCCAGCCGGGCGGGCTACGTCGACGGGGCCCTCGCCGAGGCGGACCTCGCGCTGCGCGTACTCGAGGAGTCGGGACTGCCGAGCCGTGCCGCCTCGACGGTGTTCGTCGGCGGCGGTACCCCCACCCTGCTGCCCGCCGCGGAGCTGGTGCGCCTGCTCGAGGGTCTGCGGCGGCGGTTCGGCCTGCTGGCCGGTGCCGAGGTGACGACCGAGGCCAACCCCGACTCGGTGACCCAGCGATCGCTGGCGGAGCTGGCCGCGGGCGGGTTCACCCGCGTCTCATTCGGGATGCAGTCGGCAGTGCCGCACGTGCTGGCCACCTTGGACCGCACCCACGACCCGGCGCGGATCCCCGATGTGGTGCGCTGGGCCCGCGACGCGCGATTGTCGGTGAGCCTCGACCTGATCTACGGCACGCCGGGGGAGTCGCCGGCCGATTGGCGGGCCAGTCTGGACTCGGCCCTGGCCACAGACCCGGACCACATCTCGGCGTATGCGCTGATCGTCGAGGCCGGCACTCGACTGGCGGCCCAGGTCCGCAGGGGTGAGCTACCGGCCCCGGACGACGACGACCTTGCCGACCGGTACGAGCTGGCCGACGACGTGCTCGGTGCGGCGGGACTGGCCTGGTATGAGATGAGCAACTGGGCCCGGACCCCGGCCGATGCGTGCCGGCACAACCTCGGCTACTGGCACGGCGGCGACTGGTGGGGCATCGGCCCGGGTGCGCACAGCCACGTCGGTGGGGTGCGGTGGTGGAACGTCCGGCACCCGGGGCCGTGGGCGGCCGCGGTCGAGGCCGGACGCAGCCCGGCCGCCGCTCGGGAGATTCTGACTTCGGCCGACCGGCGGCTGGAGGATGTGATGCTGCGGAGCCGACTGGCCGACGGGATCGAGCTGGCTGGCCTGGGCCCCGCTGCCGAGTCCGTGGTTATGCGGCTCGCGGCGGACGGCCTCGTCGACCCCGCAGCCGCCCGCGCGGGGCGGGTGGTCCCGACCCGTCGGGGGCGGCTGCTGGCCGATGTGATCGCCCGTGCACTCACCGGGTGACCGGCGAGCCGACGTGCGTCACTTGATGAAGCGAATCGCGAACGGGTAGCGGTAGTTCTGGTGCTTGTTCGCCGCGAGTCCGGCGATGATCCCGAAGACGATCTGGACGATCCAGACGACCGGGTACAGGAGAGCGCCGACGGCCACCACGAGGAGCACCGAGGCGACCACGTATCCGATCGCCATGGTGATCTGGAAGTTGAGGGCCTCGGTGCCCTGCTCCTTGAGGTACTGCGAGCGGTCCTTGTAGATCAGGTACACGATCAGGCCGGAGATGAACCCGATGAGTATCCCGCCGAGGTGGCCGAGCATGCCCCACAGCCGCTCGTCGGCATCGGTCACGGGAGCGCCGGCGGCCGGTGCCCCGCCGTAGGGGGGCGGGGGTGGGGGAGTGCCGTACCCACCGGCCGGCGGCGGGGGAGTGCTGTAGGCGCCAGGTACTGGCGGTTCGTCTGGTGCGGGCGGCTTGTTGAAGTCGCTCATGGAAGTCCTCCTGTCCAGGATGCGAAGCGAACGCTAGTGGTTGTCGGGCCGCCGCGGACGCATTCTGCGTCGCGAATCTCGCGATTCAGGAGGCGAACCTGATGATCAGGGGGTATCGGTACCACGCCCCACGGCTGGCCGACACCGCCGCGACGATCGAGAACACGATGCCGACTCCGGCGACGGCGATCGGTGCCAGTAGCGATGCGAACCCGATGCCGAAGGTGATGACCGTGAACACGAAGGAAGCAGCGCCGAGCACCAGGGTGTAGATCAGGTACGACAGGTTGGCGTTGAGCGCCTCCGCGGCGTGATGCCGGACGAAGCGGCCCCGGTCCTTCAGCACGAACCAGGCGATGACCGGTCCGAGGATGGTCAGGCCGCCGAACAGCGTGCCGAGGATCCAGCTCAGGTGTGCCAGCGTCGACCAGGTGATCTCGGAGTCGGGGCTCATCGGTGGTGCGGCGGCGTAGGGCTGCGAGGGTGGGCTGGACGGGCCGATGGCGGCCGGTGTCGCGGTGGGCCCACCAGGCAGGGAGGTGCTGGTGGGAGTGCCTTTTTTGGTGAGGTCCATGCCCGTAACGCTAGGTCTGGCGAATGACCGTCACCAGGGGGCTGACCACCGATTCCGGCCTGGGGACATCTCCCCTGGGTCTGCTGCGGGGGCCGGTAGACTTGGCACTCGATGCGCTCAAGTGCCAGTGCGCTGACGTGCCAGTGCCAGGGAGGGAGGAGACCATGAGCGACGACAGGCGACTCGCCGTGCTTCGCGCGATCGTCGAGGACTTCGTCGCCACCCGCGAGCCGGTGGGCTCCCGGGCGTTGGTCGAGCGCCACGGCCTCGGCGTCAGTCCCGCGACGATCCGCAACGACATGGCCGTACTGGAGGACCAGGGGTACATCGCGCAACCACACACCAGCGCGGGCCGGATCCCTACCGACAAGGGGTACCGGCTCTTCGTCGACCGGTTGACGGCCGTGCGACAGCTCACCGCGGCCGAGCGCCGGGCCATCACCGCGTTCCTGGACGGGGCGGTCGGCCTTGACGAGGTCCTCGACCGGACCGGCCGCCTGCTCAGCCAGATCACCCGGCAGACCGCCGTGGTGCAGTACCCGGCGGCCTCGCTGGCCTCGGTGCGCCACATCGAACTCGTGCCGGTGGGCGAGCACCGGGTGCTCGTCGTGCTCATCGCCTCATCCGGCCGGGTCGAACAGCGCATCGTCGAGCTGGCCGCGGACATCTCCGCATCCTCCGTCGACGAGGCCGAGGCACTGACCGTGGAGCGGCTGGGCGAGTGGCGCGCCCGGATCAATGTCACCGTCGAGAACCGGCGGCTGGCCGACGCCGCGACCGCACTGCGCCGCCTGCTGGAGGAGGTCCGTCCCACGCCCGCCGAGCACACCCTGGTTCGCTCGGTCGCCGATCTGCTCCGGGAGGAGCGCGAGGAGCGCATCGTGGTGGCCGGCACCTCCCACCTCGTGCGTCGCGGGGTGGAATTCATCACGGAACTGGGCGGCGTGCTCGACGCGTTGGAGGAGCAGGTCGTGTTGCTTCGGTTGCTGCACGACATGGCCGAGGAGGACTCCGAGGTCGCAGTCCGGATCGGTCACGAGAACGCACATGACAGCCTGTCCCACGCCACCATCGTGTCGAGCGGATACTCGACGGGTGGTCAGGTCGCCGCGCGCCTCGGCGTCGTCGGCCCGACCCGGATGGACTATCCAACGACCATGGCGGCCGTCCGTGCCGTCGCGAGGTACGTCACACGCGTCCTCGAGAAGGGGTCCACAGCCACGTGAGTGATCATTACGGCGTTCTCGGTGTGTCGCGCGATGCGGCGCCCGAGGACATCAAGCGCGCATACCGCAAGCTCGCCCGCACCCTGCACCCGGACGTCAATCCGGGCGCCG
>CAZEYA010000152.1:0-9219 GCA_964516515.1 uncultured Kineosporiaceae bacterium
AGGTGTCTGCATGGTTCACCGGTGACATCGGGAGCATCTTGGCTGCGCCGGCCGCCACGGGCCGCTCCGCCGGCGCCCCCCGGCGCCATGAAGCACCGGCCGAACCGATCGGTGCCACCGTGCACGAGTTCCCGCGGTCGCCGCAGCCGGCCCGGCAGCCCGTGTCCTCTCCTGCCGCCGCGACCACCACCCGGCGCTCCTTCGATACCGCAGCCGACGCGGGATGGCGGGCCGTGCAGGCAGCGATGGCCGGCCATGCCGTCGAGACCACGCAGGCGGGCCTGCCGAAACGGCGCCCACGCGCCAACCTCGTACCCGGGTCGGCCTCCTCGGACGTGGCCCCGGCAATCACGACGCGGCCACGCAACGCCGAGGCCGTCCGTGGCCGGCTCAGCAGTTACCAGCGTGGTTTGCAATCGGGTCGGCAACGGACCGCCGGCTCGGCCACCGGCCCCGCCCCGGACGCCAGCGCAACGGACTCCCAAGCGCCGGACTCCGGGGAGTCCAACGATCAAGAACTGCACGGACGTCACAAGACGCTGCGTGACGACGAACGGAGATACGCCCGATGACACCTGCCCCGATGGACTACACCTGGCTGGTGGACGGTTTCGTCACCCGAACGCCGGGCGTGGCACATGCAGCGGTCGTCTCCTCCGACGGACTTCTGATGGCGGCGTCGTCCGCGCTTCCCAAGGACCGGGCCGACCAGCTCTCTGCCATCGCCTCGGGGCTGTCCAGCCTCACCGGCGGCGCAGCCCGCTGCTTCGACGGTGGTCCCGTGGTGCAGACGGTGGTCGAGATGGAGCGGGGCTTCGTCATGCTCATGGCGATCAGCGACGGCTCAAGCCTGATCACTCTGGCGGATCCGTCGTGCGACATCGGTCTGGTCGGCTACGAGATGACCCTGCTCGTCGATCGCGTCGGGGAAGCACTCACCCCAGGGCTGCGGGTCGCCGATCGCAGGATCGCCAACTGACCGCTCGTGAGTTCACCGGCCGCACACGGCTGGCCCGGCCGTGAAGGAGACAGTGGTGAGGTGGGCGGCAGCGGTTTGAGTGGCGACGGCGGTTCCGGCAGCGAAGGGGCCGGCATGGTACGGCCGTATGCCCGCACCGGAGGACGCACCAAGCCCCTGTACAACTTCGCTATCGAGGCAATGGTCATCAGCGCGGACCTCGACACGGCCGACGACGTTGCCTTGGCGCCCGAGCACCGCGAGATAGCCGTACTGTGCCGCCGGTCGAAGTCTGTTGCGGAGGTCTCGGCCCTGTTGCGGATGCCGATCGGCGTGGCCCGAGTGCTGCTCGGTGACATGGCCATGATGGGTCTGCTGACCGTGCACGACGGCAGCCAGGGCCGCGACCGGCCCGACACTGCTCTGATGGAAAGGGTGCTGCATGGCCTACACCGGCTTTGACGGCGACGATGCCGAGTTCGGTGGCGGCGCCGCGAACGCCACGTTGTCCGCGAAGATCGTCATTGCCGGGGGCTTCGGTGTCGGGAAGACCACGTTCGTCGGAGCCATCTCCGAGATCGTTCCGCTGACGACGGAGGCGGTGATGACCGACGCCAGCCTCGCCACCGACGACCTCAGCCTCACCCCGAACAAGACCACGACCACGGTGGCGATGGACTTCGGTCGGATCTCCCTCGATGCCGACCTCGTGCTCTACCTGTTCGGCACCCCCGGCCAGAGCAGGTTCTGGTTCATGTGGGACGACCTGGTCCGGGGCGCCATCGGAGCGGTCGTGCTGGTCGACTCGCGCCGGCTCGCGGACTGCTTCGGCGCGTTGGACTTCTTCGAGGACCGGAACCTGCCGTACATCGTTGGCCTGAACACCTTCGACGGCCTGCTCTCGCACGCCGTGGACGACGTCCGCGAGGCGCTGTCCATTCCCGACGACGTGCCTATGACGACCTGCGATGCACGGGACCGGGACTCGGTCAAGGCCGCGCTGATCATGCTTGTGGAGCACGCGATGCTGCGGGCCGGCGCGGCGGAGTCGTCGCTGGTCCGCTGATTCGTCGCCAACCGCCGCCATGGCGCGAGTGCCTGCGGACCTCACGCCATAGGTTGGATGTTGCCCGTCTTCGGGATGTCCAGCGCCTGGGCGTTGGAGACGATGACCAGCTCGGCGCCGCCCTCGGTGACCCGCCACTGCCCGCCGACCAGCGGGGTTTTCGCCACGTTGGGAACCGGGCCCGCATTCCAGTCCAGTCGCCCGCAGACCGTGTCGACCTGGAGCTGCGACAGGGCCGCCACCATTCCCGCCTTGTCGTCCGGACTGTCCGCCGCACCGAGGGCGGCCACCGCCACCTCGAACAGGGCGTGCACGAATCCGATCGGCTGGGTCCACTGCCGACCCGTCGAGGCCGTGTAGGCATCCGCCAGCTCCTGCGCGGTCTCGCCGGTCAACGACGAGGTGTAAGGGTGCCCCGGTGACCACCACACCTCGGTGCCTAGGTTGTTGCCGCTGTCCCCCAGCGCCTCCAGGCTGGAGGGGAACAGCAGTGCCTTGGCGACCGTCACCAGCCGCGGCCGGAACTCCTGCTGGGCCGCCTGGTTCCAGAACGTCGTGAAGTCCGGAGGGATCGGCACCCCGACCAGGATCTCGGTGTTGCGTTCCTTGAACTGGGTGATCTGGGCCGTGAAGTCCGCAGTGCCGTTGCTGTAGAAGCCGGGGTCGATGATGTCGTAGCCGCGCCGGGCGACCACGGGCAGGAAGCCCGTCGCCGGGTCGCCCCAGGCGTTGCCGTCGGCGTCGTTCGGCCACAGGGCGGCGACCTGGCCGTTGGAGTCCACGCCATCCCACATGTCCATGAAGACCGCTTCGACATCCTCCAGTCCCCAGAAGAAGTGGTATGTCCATTGGAACGACGAGACCGGCGACGCGCCCCGGCCGAAGAAGAACGGCTGCCAGGGCGCGACCGTCGAGATGCAGGGAACGCCATTGGCCTCGCACTGGTCGGCGACCGGATTGGTGGTGTCAGGTGTGGAGGACACCAGCATCATGTCCACGCCGTCGGCGATGAGCTCCGTAGCGGCCGCGGCCGCCTGGGCGGGGTCGGACGCCGAGTCGCGCACGACGATCTCCACGGAGCTGACACCGGCGCCTGTTCGGATACCCCCGCTCTCGGCGAAGTAGGCCGTCAGCGCCTCCACCACGAAACTGTCAGCCTCCCCGAAGGGTGCGAGCGGACCGGTCGACGGTGTGACGTAGCCCAGCTTGATCGGACGGGCGTCCCCACCGACGCCGTCGGGTGACGAACTGAAGAGGCTGCAGCCGGCAAGGCCAGCGGTGCCACCGGCGGCGGCGAGAGCTCCGGCGCCACGGAGCACGGTGCGGCGGTCGATGCCGGCGCGGGTCGAGATCGGGTCAGAGTTAGGCATTCTGTCGCTGATGGTCGCCGTTGGGACGCTCCGAACGCAAGCCGGGCAGGCGCGGCCCCAGGATCACGACACGATCGCGACCCCTTCGCGCACGTCTGGCTACCCGCTGATCCGCGGCGGTGGCATTGCCGCGCAGATCTCACCGGTGGTGTCCATGAATGCCGTCGCCGACGGGCTCGGCGTCCGCTCCTGCGACGTGGCGATGATGATGCGGCGGGCCGGGATGCCGGGCGACAGCGTGCGAACGACCACATCGGGGTCGTCGGCGTCCACCGCCAGCGCGGGCATCACGGCATGACCAAGGCCGGCGCGGACCATGGCCTGCACGGCGGCGTTGTCGTTGGTCCGGAAGACCGTGTTCAGCTCCACCCCCGCCGCCACCAGCCCACCCTCGATGAGGCGCTGACAGGCGTTGTCCCGTTGGCCGATCAGTGGCGCTCCGGAGAGTTCCCGGACGTCGATCGACGTCAGGCCGTCGTCGGCCAGCGCCGAGCTGCCGCTGTTCGGTGAGCCCAGGCCGGGTCGAGGACTGAGCAGGACGAACACGTCAGTGAGCAACGGTTGGACGCAGAGGCCGGCCTCGTCCAGCGGTCCGACCAGGAACGCCACGTCGAGCACTCCGCCCAGCAGTTGCGACAGCAGCACCTCCTGGTCGTCGTGCTCGAACAACCGCAGCTCGACCTCCGGACGGGATCGCCGGAACCGGCCGATGACGTGGGGCAGCAGTTGCACGGACACGCTCTCGAAGGACCCGATCGACAGCGCGCCCGCCTGACCGGCGTGGAACGCCGTCACCTTGCCCGCGGCCTCGTCGACCTGATCGAGCACCGCCTCGGCATGCCCCAGCAGCAGCTTGCCCAACGGCGTGGGCTCGACCGCGCGCGGCCCGCCGGGCCGCTCGAAGACCGGTCCGCCCACGATCCGCTCCAGTGCCGCGATCTGCTGGCTGATGGCCGATTGTGTGAAGCCCAGCCGCTCGGCCGCCCGGCCGAAATTGCGAGTCCGCGCCACTTCCCGCAGCGCCGTCATGTGGCGGATCTCGAGATCCTTCAGAGCCGTCATGCCATCAGTCTAGCTGCTCATCAGCAGTAGTAACTATCGCTATGCCTGATGGCCCCGCCAGCGTAGCGTGGACATCACGAAGAGAGGACACACGATGGCATCCGTCATGACCACCACATTCCCCGCAACCACCAACTCGGCAGCCCACACCCTCGACCGCCGCGAACTCGACAGCATCGCGATGACCGTCGAGGCCGCAGGCGTGGCCGCCGTCGACCCTCGCTACGTAGCCACGCTGGTCGAGCAGGCCCGCGCCGCCGGCGTCTCGCCCACCCTCGTCGAGGTGCTCGTCGGCCGCCACGAGCCCGCCGTCGCCAGGGCCCGGGCCTTCGGCCGGATCGCCGGCACGCTGGTCGCCCGCGCCGCATAGCCCCACCACCGCGGGCGCCACGGCGACCACTCGTCGTGTCCACCGTTGACAGCCAGGAGACGACGCTATGGGATGACCACACCATTCCCCCCAATGAGGTGGTTACACATGAAACGGTTGTCAATCCTGAAATCGACTGCGCTGGCCGTCGCGGCACTGCTCGCGTGCAGTGCGGCTCCATCATTCGCCGTCGACGACGCGCCGGCAGCGCCCGATGTCGACCAGGCGTCCGGACCCCAGGTGTACACGGGCAACGTCACGGCCGAGCAGCTGGGCCAGATCCGCGCCGTGGGCCTCGACTTCGAGGACATCGCCGCGGCACCGTCGGACTCCGGCGGCCTGATCCGGGTCGAGGTCGTGATGAACAGCGTGCTGGCGCAGCGGCTGCTCGACCAGGGAATCGATCTGGTCGCCAAGTCGGCTGCCCGCGCGCAACTGCGCACCCTGGCGGCGCCGGCGTACGAGGTCTTCCGCTCGTGGTCGGAGCCGGGCGGCCTCCGTGATGAGATGGTCACGACCGCCGAGGACAACGACGGGCTGACCCAGCTGGTCACCATCGGCCAGAGCGTGCAGGGTCAGGACATCCTGGCAATGAGGATCACGAAGAACGCCGACAACGTACGGCGTGGGGCACGCAAGTCGGTGCTCTACGCCTCGGCCCAGCACGCCCGGGAATGGATCACGCCGGAGATGACCCGCCGGCTGATGAACTACTACCTGGACAACTACGGCACGGACCCCGAGGTCACGAAGATCGTCGACACGACCGAACTGTGGTTCGTCCTGGTGGCCAACCCTGACGGCTACGACTTCACGTTCACCGAGGGCAACCGGCTGTGGCGCAAGAACCTGGCGGACAACAACGGCGACGGGATCATCGAGGCCGGAGACGGCGTCGACCCCAACCGCAACTGGCCCACCCGCTGGGGCTACGACAACGAGGGGTCCTCGCCGGACCCGTTCAGCGAGACCTATCGCGGCCCGTCACCGGCATCGGAGCCGGAGACCCAAGCCATGGACCGGTTGATGCAGCGGATCGACTTCGAGTACATGGTCAACTACCACTCAGCCGCCGAGTTGCTGCTCTACGGCACCGGCTGGCAGGTCGCCACCCCGACACCCGACGATCTCATCTACGAGGCGCTGGTCGGGGATGACGCCAACCCGGCAGTGCCCGGCTACGACCCCGACATCGCGGCCGAGCTGTACACCACCAACGGCGAGACCACCGAGCACGCCCACAACGCCCGCGGCACGCTCGCGTTCACCCCGGAGATGGCGACCTGCGAGACCGCAAGCGCGGTCGACCCCGAGGACGCCTTCGACCCGGCGGACTGCGAGAGCGTCTTCAATTTCCCCGACTCCGAGGTCCTGGTCCAGGCGGAGTTCGAGAAGAACATCCCCTTCGCGCTGTCGGTGGCCAAGTCCGCCAAGGACCCCGACAACCCGGTCTCGGCCCTGGGGCTCGAAGTTCCCGACTTCGCGGTGGACGCCTTCTCGGTGTCCTACGGCAGCCCGCAGACCGTCGCGGTGACCGCCAGGCAGGACCTGCGTCGGCTGCGGGCCCGCTACTCCATCAACGGTGGGCCGACGCAGATCACCGAGATGAAGCGCTGGCGCGGTGGCGAGCGCTACGGCGACGAGGGCGACCTCTACTACGCCGAGTACCGCACCAAGATCAAGGCTCGGGCCGGTGACTCCGTCGAGGTGTGGTTCACGGGCACCCGGCCAGGGCGCAACCAGTCGGTCCGGGAGAGCGAGCACTTCACCTACGTCGTCGCCGAGGACACCGGCAACGACGTGCTCGTCATCGCCAACGAGGACTACACCGGCGTCAACCCGATCTACGACCCGGCGATCACCGCGCCGAAGTACGCCGACGCCTACGTCGCCTCGCTGGCCGCCAACGGCATCGAGGCATCCGTGTGGGATGTCACCTCGCAGGGTGTGCCGCACGACCTGGGAGTGCTCGATCACTTCGATGCGGTGGTCTGGTACCAGGGTGACAACCGGTTGACCCAGGATCCCGAGGACGAGCTCACGGACACCTTCCTGTTCGGGCCGTTGCCCGATCTGTCCGTCGCCGAACGGGAGCAGTACCTGACGTTGGCGGTCCGGGACTACCTCAACGCCGGCGGCAAGGCACTGGTGACCGGCGAGACGGCGGGTTACACCGGCTTGCTGGGCGGCGCCGTGGGCGGCATCTACTACGGCCTGGACGGCGCACCCGAGGAGGACTGCGTGGTTACGCAGGACTTCTTCAGCGACTGCCTGCTGCTGGCGGATGACTTCTTCCAGTACTACCTGGGAGCGTTCGACCGCAGCGATGCGGCCGATCCGGCGGGCTACCTCGGTACCGGCGACCCGCTGACCGGTCTCGAGGGCACACTCGGTTCGGCGCTGGCATCGGCGAACCCGGTCGACGAGGCCGGTTCCTTCACGCCGACCAGCGAGGCGCTGCCGATCGCGGACTTCCCGCAGTTCGCCAGCAGTGGCGTCGCCGAGTACGCCGCCGGCGGTCCCGACCCGTACGCACCCGTCGAGGGCGCGCAGTACGCCGGCGCGACCCACGTCGACGACGCCTACATGCGACTGACCCGGACCGTGGACCTGACAGCGGTCACTGCGGGCCAGTCGCCGCAGTTGCAGGCGCAGCTGTCGTTCGACACCGAGTTTGGCTACGACAACGTCATCGTCGAAGCCCGGACGGCCGGTGGCAGCGACTGGACGACGCTGCCGGACCTCAACGGCGGCACCACCACCAATGTGCCGACCGAGTGCGAGGCGGGCTTCCTGCTCGCCGAGCACCCGTTCCTCGCCAACTACCTGACCGGCGGCGATCCGTGCACACCGACCGGTCTCACCGGTGAATGGAACGCCTTCACCGGCAACTCCGGTGGTTGGCAGCAGGTGGCGTTCGACCTGTCGGCGTATGCCGGTTCGCAGGTCGAGGTGTCGGTCAGCTACGTCACCGACCCCGGTACCGGTGGCGTCGGCGTCTTCGTCGATGACACCCGGGTCGTCGTCGGTGGCGTCACGACCGAGAGCGAGGGATTCGAGGCAGGTCTGGGTGCCTGGTCCGTGCCGGGTGCCCCCGCGGACAGCCCCGGCAACCGCAACGACTTCACGGTCTCGACCGGACTGGTGCCCCCGGCTCAGGCCGCCATCGCCACCGAGGACACCGTGCTGCTGGGCTTCGGCCTGGAGCAGGTGGCCGACGAGGCCGACCGTGACGACCTGATCGGGCGGGTGATGTCCTACCTGCTCGACTGACCCCCGTCTGAGCACGACGAAGCCCCGGTCGCCGTCCATGGCGGCCGGGGCTTTGTGGTGGCCCGGAATCTACAGCTGCGCGTTCTGGCGGATCTGGGGTAGCGGTGGGGCCGGTGTTACAGCTCGCCGTGGGCGCCCATGCCAGTGCGCAGGGCACGAACCTCGGAAGCGCGGTAGCGGCGGTGGCCCCCGAGGGTACGGATGGACGACAGCTTCCCTGCCTTCGCCCACCGGGTCACGGTCTTGGGGTCCACCCGGAACATCGCTGCGACCTCCGCAGGGGTCAGCAGTTCGTCACTCTGGGAGTCATCGCTGCTGGCGTGCAGGTCGCGGGTTGTCATGGTAGCCAAGGGTCCTCTCGCATTCTCTCGTCGGGTGATCGTGGCCTGATGTGACCGATGACCGATCTCGGGCCAAAGCATCGTCTCGTTACTACTCGTTCGGAACCGCCGTGCGGACGGTTTGGTCGCACCGACCAGCGGATGGCACATCATCCGATCGGACGATTCCGGACAGGTCGGGCACCGTGCTGGTCACAAGCGGTTCGCGAGCACCGTCAGGTCGCCTCGGGCAGGGATCGGCGACTCCGGAGGCGTCGGGATGAGGGAACAGCCCCGGAGGCTGTACCGTTGAGCCTACGAAGAGACCGGATAAACATTCCGGGGCCGAGCCGTTGGGCCGGCCCCGATCGACGTTGAGGGGGTCGACGCCATGGGGCGCGGCCGTCAAAAGGCGAAGCAGACGAAGGTTGCTCGGCAGCTGAAGTATTTCAGCCCGGACACCGACTACGACGCCCTGGCGAAAGAGTTGCACGGCGGTTCCTCGTCGGCGGGTCCCACACGGGGCTCCGGCGAGCGGACCGATGGGTTCGACGTCGGCGAGGACGACCCCGTCGATGACGTCGACGAGGACTCGGGAGAGGGCGACTCCGGGGTCAGGTCGGTCGTCAACGGGCGCTGACGGACAGCAGCACTGGTCAGCCGTCAGCACAGTCAGCCGTCGGCACAGTCAGGCCCACAGGTCAGGGCGTTGCCCGTTCGTGGCGGACACGGGGTTCACCCGGGGTGAGCGCCCACCAAGCGCGCCGAGCCACCCTTGACACCCTTGGTGCCGCTCGTGG
>CAZEYA010000153.1:0-9151 GCA_964516515.1 uncultured Kineosporiaceae bacterium
ACCGGTACCGGCACCCGGCACCTGATCACCCGGGACCTGGTGGATGACACCGGGCAGGCCAGCACGTTGACTGTCACCACCGGCCACCCCCTGTGGGCCGCGTCAGCCACCACCCTCACCACGAGCGCGACGACGGCCACTGCGCGGACGAGCACCACCCCACTGGTTGCCACCCAACCCTGGTTCACCCGTTGCCAGGCGACCGACGTCGTCGGCTTGAGGTCTCCGCGCTCAGCCGAGCAGCACCGGCACTAACACCGCGAAGGACGAGACGACCAGCCACAGCGGGGCCACGGTCGCGTCAGCGGGTACCGTGCGAGGTCGATCCTCCTCGCGGTGCCGCCGACCGATCAGGTGGACGTACACGGCGGTCATGACGCCGTAGACGATGTGTCCGATGAAGCTGCCCGGGAAGGCAGCCAGCGCCGCGGCGCGGACCGGCCCGTCGCCCTCGCCCAGGAGGATGGGCAGCAGCGTGACCGGACCTAGCGTCCACCAGAACAGCCCGTACACGGTCCCCCATACGGCGGCGGTGCCGACGGAGGTGGTCCGCCCGCCGAACAGCAGTGCGTAGAGCGCCCCGATGATGATCGAGATAACGAAGTGGACAACCAACCCGGTCGCGCTGCTGCTGCCCCCGACGATGCCGGCGATCCTCGGCAGGGCGCCCGCCTGCACCATCACGACGGTGAAGGCCAGCCCGCCGAGAAGTGAGCCGGTCGCTCCCCAGACGATGGCCCGCAGATTGCGGCTCCCGATGCCGTCGCCGCGCTCACCGAGGCCGACGTCATCGGCGAACAGGGCGTGCTCCAGCGCGGTCAGGCCGCGATAGACCAGCGCGGCGATGGACCCGAACAGCATGAGGGACAGCAGGCTGCCGATCGACGCCCGGGCAGTGCCGACGTCCCAGGTGACTGCCTCGCCGCGCAGGAGCGGCAGCATCGTCAACTGCACGACGAACCACCAGAGGAGTCCGTAGGCGAACCCGCGGATCAGGCTGACGCCGGCGCGCTCCTGCGCCTGCGCGATCACAGCTGCGAGTAACGCCCCCGCGGCCAAGGCCAGCAAGAGGTCGATAGGGCTCCCGAGCGGTAGGCCGTCGGTGCCCGACCCCCCGAACAGCGACATGCTCGGCAACCGGCGGATCAGCACCAGGCCCGCCACCAGCCCCGCCACGCCGCCTCGCGTGAGCGCAGCGGCCAGGCCGCCTCGCGTGAGCGCGCCCGAGCGCAGTCCGGCCGGCGATGGTACCCGCCGGTTCCGGATCCGGTCGGCCGTCGACCGGGTGACGCCGATGACGAGCCCGTAGGCGATGAAGCCGCATAGCTCCGGGAACCGGCTCGCGGCCTGCGAGAGCTCCCACCGGACACCGTCCCCGGCGATCAGCCCACCGAGGCTCAGGGGACCCACGAACCAGCCGAGGAAGCCGAATGCGGCTCCCCACAGGATCCCGTCGCGCACCGGCACTCGCTGCTCGCCGATTACCAGAACGAACGCGACGGCCCACAGGGCGCCGAACCCGATGTCGACCCCCCAGCTCCCGGGCAGTCCGGCCTGAGCCGCGAGCACGGCGGCGAGCCCGAGGGCCAGGGCGCCTGCGACGGCGCACGCCAGCCCGAGGGGCAGGAGCTTCACGGGGCGACCCGCTGTGTCGAGGAGTGCGTCGGGGACTGCCGCTCGGGCCGGGCCGGCGCGGTCACCCGCTGGGCGAGGACGAGGTCGCGAGGAAAGAAGAACTCGACCGTCCAGTCCAGGAACACCCGCACCTTCTTCTCCAGACCGGGCAGCTTGCTGAGGTAGATGCCGCGCCAGAGGAGCCAGGCGAGCAGCCCACTGAACTCGAACCGGCCGATCTCCGCGGCCGCCGTCCGCCGCCCGAGCACGACCAGCAGTCCCAGCGGCGCGAAGACGAACGGCCGCACCGGTCGCCCGTCGATGACCGCCAGCATGTTGTCGGCTGCCAGCTTCCCGCTCCGGGAGGCGTTCTGGGCGGTCGGCGCATAGGGCGAACCGTCCGGCATCGGATTGGCGGCACAGTCGCCGACCGCCCAGACGCACGCGTCGCTCACGCTCCGCAGTGCAGGATCTGTGGTGATGTGTCGGGCCTCGCGGGCGATCTGGAGCGATTCCACGACCGGGTGCGCACGGTTGCCCGTCGTCCAGATCAACGTCCGGGCGACCACCGGGTCGGAGTTCTCGATCATCACCTGATCGGCGGTGCAGCCGGCGACCCTGGCCTCCAGCAGGAACTCGATCCCGCGCTCGCGCAGCTTGCGCAGCGCGTAGTCACCCAGGCGTTCGCTGAGCTCGGGCAGGACATGGGCTCCGCCATGGACCAGCACGAACCGGATGTCCTGCGGCGTCAGCCGGGGGTAGTAGGGCAGCGCGTGGTGCACGAGGTCGTGCAGTTCCGCGACGATCTCCATGCCAGAGAAGCCGCCACCGGCGACGACGAACGTCAGCAGGCCCGGAGACGGCGGACCCGGCGTGGCATCGGCGAGTTCCAGCGTCGTGATGACGTGCTCGCGCAGCAGGATCGCGTCTTCGAGCGTCTTGAGGGTGTAGGCGTGCTCGGCGATGCCGGGCAGTCCGAAGTCGTGCGACGTCGACCCGAGCGACACCAGGATCTGGTCGAAGGCGATGTCGCTCGGCGGCGAGGTCTCCGAGGACCGCACGCTGACGGTCCGCGTGACGAGGTCGATCTCGTCCACCAAGGCGCGGCGGAACTGTACGCGTCCGAGGAAGGACCGCACAGAACTGCTGATGTGAGCGGGCTCGAGGCCACCGCCCGCCACCTCCGCGAGCATCGGCGTGAACAGCGAGTAGTTGCTGTCGCTCACCAGCGTCACGTCGATCTCCGGTCGGCGGCGCAGGAGCTTCTCCCATCGCATCGCCGCCGCCATGCCGCCGAAGCCACCTCCCAGGATCACCACGCGATGGCGGGTCGCGACCCCGTCGCGCGGCAACGGCTCGCGTTCGGCCAGCGTGAGCGCGACCACCTGGAAGACCAGCCCCGTCACGGCGCCGTAGGCCAGGTGCCCGAGCAGGTTCGGGAACTCGGCACCGGCCTGCGCCATGGACCAGCCCACCTGGCCGGAACGCAGCAGCGGGCTCAGGGTGAGGGAGCCGAGGCACCACCAGACGAGGCCGTACACGGTGCCGATCGCCAGGCCGTCGCCGAGGCGGGAGGGGCCGGTGGCGGGGACGTTCACGAGCCCATAGAGCCCACCGAGGACGGCACTGACGCACAGGTGCAGCACCCAGCCGACCACGTCGCCCCGAAGATGGAAGATCTCGGCAATGGACGAGAACATGTCCATCCTCGACAGGGCAAGGGCGTAGACGACCCCTCCCATGACCCCCGCACCAGCACCGGCGGCGGTTCTCGCCCATCTCCTGCGGTCCATTGGCCCCTCCCGTGTTTCGATGAACATGCTGGCCACGATCGGGTCCGACGGCCGCGAGGGACGTGCCTCGACGGGCCGAGGCTATGACGCGAGCCAGCACCGGGGACGATCGAGACGAATCCGTTCCCGGACCGTCACAAGTCGGATGTCCGACGCCCGGTGGTGTCCTGTGCGCCCGGCTGCTGGCATGAGTCAACCGTGGCGGGCGGCCCCGGCTCACGGGAGGGACACGCGATGCGTGGGCCCGGCCGGGCCGGTTACGACACCGCAAGTCACGTCGTCGGCGACCGTCGGACCTGCTCCCCGAGCACACGATGCTCGTCAGCGACGGGATCACCGCTCACCTGTCCTCGAGGTCCCCGGCGGCGCCTCGTTCATCCGGACCATGGCCCGCCGGCTGTCCCGGTTCGCCTGGGCGGCCGTGGCGCACGACGTCCTCAAGGTCCTGTACGAGTCGGTCATTGGCACTGAGACGCGTAAGCGGCTGGGGGAGTACTACACCCCCAACTGGCTCGCCGAGCAGATCGTCACGACTCCGGTACCCGAACCGCTCACCCAACGGGTCCTTGACCCCGCCTGCAGATCAGGCACCTTCCTGTTCCACGCCGTCCGTCGGCGCCGGGGACAGCGTTCGGTCTCGCGGTGTGCTTCGTCCTGCCCGCCACATCAGAGTGCGCAGTGCCTCGCCAACGATGGCGGAGGCTCCACGAGCACCCAGTCACGAGACTGCGCGCCAGGACGAGTGAGAACGGCCGGCAAGGGGGCGTCGTTGCGCTACTTCAGTGGAAGATGGCGAGCAGCTCACCGATCTGGTGGTCGGCTTCCTGCGGGTGCCGGAAGTGCAGCTCGGGGTGCAGCTCGTAGCGGTTGCGGCGTCCGTGGCGCACCTTGCTGACGTAGCTGTCGGTCTCGAGGTCGGACAGGATCGACTGCGTCGACCGCTCGGTGATCCCGATGGCCAGGGCGATGTCACGAACCCGCGACTCCGGGTGCCGGGACAGATAGACGAGCACGTGGCCGTGGTTGGTGAGGAACCGCCACCGAGACGTCGGCTCCGTCTGGGACCCTGCCGACCTGGACTCACGCGTCAATGGCACAGGCTCCTCCTGCGATGTCGATTCTCCGCTGCGAGCGGTTGTGGGCACACCTTAGATCAGGAAACACAACACCTGTAACGCAATGCATGTATGTTGCCGCGGTGGTCATGGTGCATGCGGTCCGCTCGGTGTCTGTGGTCCTGGTCGTCCTGGCGCTCCTGCTGGGAGTCCGGGTCGTGGTCGTGGGGCCGTTCTCCTGGGTCCTCGCCAGTCCCGCCGGGGTGGAGGTGGGGTTCAGGTTCGACGTCTTGAGCGTGCTCCTGCTCGGGTTCGTGGCCGGCGTGGTGGTGCTGGTGGCGTCGTACTCCATCCGCAACCTCGCTGGTCGCGGTGGGGCGGCGCACTTCGGGTGGCTGCTGCTCGGGGCCCTCGCCTCGCTCGTGGTCATGCTCCTCGGGGCGAGCCTGCCGGTGGTGGCGCTGGGTTGGACCAGCAGCGGCCTGGCGCTGGCGGCCCTGGTCAGTCATGCGCACACGACTGCGGCCCGACGCGCCGGCGGCTACGTCAGGCGACGACTGCTGTTGGGTGATGTGGCCGTGTGGGCCGCGGTGGGTGCGGGCTTGGTTCTGCTCCCCACGCTGAACCGCTCCGAGCTGCCGACAGCCGAACTTCCGCTGTGGCCCACGCTGGCGGTCGCAGGCCTGCTGGTCCTCGGGTGCCTGGTCCGCTCGGCGCTGTTCCCGGCCCAGTCGTGGCTGGTGGAAACCGCAGAGGCCCCCTCACCCGTGTCGGCGCTGCTGCACGCAGGCATGGTCAACGGCGCCGGTGTCATGGTGTGCCTGTTCTGGGCGCTGTTCGCCGCCGCGCCGGGCGCACTGCTGGCCCTCCTCCTCCTCGGCGCGGCCTCCGTGATCGTCGGTGCCCTCACGCTGAGCTTCCGCACGGACGTCAAGGGTCGACTCGCCGGCTCCACGACGACGCAGATGGGCTACATGGCCGTCCAGCTGGGGATCGGCCTGCCCGCCGCCGCCGTCGCGCACCTCATCGGCCACGGTTGCTACAAGGCGTGGCTGTTCCTCCGGGCCGGTGGTGCCGTCACACGGGCACGCCGAGAGCCCGCCACAGTGCCTTCCGCCGGTCCTGCCCGTGATCTTCCCGGACATGCGGGCTCACCCCAGCGCCCTCGCCGCCACGACCAGGTCCTCGTGGTGGCGGCGACGGTCCTTGCCGCTGGCGGGGCGCTGCCGGCAGTCGTGATCGCCGTCGGATCGCTGGGACCTGCTGCGTTGCTGCCGACCTCGGCAGCCCTGGCCACGCTCGTGGTCGCCCTTCGGGCTGCCGCACGCCCCCGCACCGTCGACACGGCTCCGGCGGGGTTCGGTTCCCTGAGCGTGCTCGGCGGCGCGGGCGCAGCGGCCGTAACGGTGTATGCGTGGGCGCTGGTCGCCTTCGAGTCCGGGCTGGCCCCCTCCATGCCGCTGGTCCCCCTCTGGTCGAACCCGATCGGCGTCGTTCTGCTGGCAGGCACCGCGGCGGTCGCTGTCGTGGTCGCCGTGCTGCTGCGCAGGGTGCACGCCGATCCGACCGGTCGACTCTCGCTACGCCTGACCCTCAGCGCGCTACCGCCGTGGTCCCGACGCCTCGGCATCTCGGCCAAGTCGCCAGTCGCACCACCCAGCACAGGGGCCGGCAGTGTCAACGGATACATCCATCCCGACCCCACCCACAACCACATCCCCACCCACAACCACAACCACAACCTCAACCTTGACCGCAGCCCTGACCGCCGTCTCGTAGTGCCGACGGCTCTCGCGAACGCCCACCCGTCTGCGCCGGCCGACGACCCGGCCCGGGTCCGGCACCAGGTGCAGGTGGCGGTCATGGGGGTAGGACCCGCCTGGCCCTTGCGGGAGATGGTCGCGGCCAACCCGCTGGCAGGCTTCGAGGGATTCACCCACCAAGACGCCATGTTCCTGTCCGCCCGCCTGCACGGGACACGCGGGTACCTGCCGCTGCCCGCTTACCAGCAGCTGCACCTGGACGGTCGCATCAGCCGCGAGCACCTGCTGGAAGCCTCGGGCCAGCTCAGCCACGAACGCGGCGAGGACCCGGACGCAGACCGCGAACACCTCCGAGCCGAGCGGCTCCTCGAAGACGCCAGACGCACGGTGAGCACATCAGATCCGCTCGGTGGGCGGCCGCGCACCGCCCAGCGCCTCGTGGACCACATCGAACTCCACGACCACACCGGCCAGGAACGCGCGCGCCGGTTCGTGGACGACCACGCCGCCCTGTGGTGCGCACGAGCATGGTCGCGTGCCCTCGTGGAGCCCGCGGGGGGGCCGTGGGGGCTGTGGCGGAGCGCGGCGGCGGACCCTGCCCACGACCGCTGGGTGGGGATGCCGGGACTGCGCGACGTCGTCCAGAGCCTGCCCGCGGACCCGTACGCCGCCCTGGCTCAGCTGCTGCATCGAGCGGGTCTCGAGGAGTCCTCGCACGCGGCCTACCTGTCGGCCCTGCTGAGCGCGGCCCCGGGTTGGGCCGCCCACGCCGCGTGGCGCGCCCGGGAACAGGCCGACACGACGCCCCTGGTGCAGCTGCTGGCCCTGCGAGCGGCTCTGGACATCCTGGTCGCAGGCAGTGTCGACCCCACCGTCTTCCACCGCGTTATCTGGGCTCACGCCGACAAGCGACAGGAAGCCCCAGCCGCCCACCAGCATCCCGCCGTCGGCCTGGACCGCGACGGTCTGGGGTCGGCGGCAGTGTGGCAACGGGCCTACGAGCTCGGGTTCCAGAACGTGCTCGTCGCCAGGCTACGTCCCCAGGCGAGAGACCTGGCCAGGGCACTGCACGCAGCAGCCGCCTCCCCGGCGGAGGGTCCGGATGCGCAGCTGGTCTTCTGCATCGACGTGCGCTCGGAGCGGATGCGACGTGCCGTAGAGGCCGCCGGCGCCTACGAGACCTTCGGCTTCGCAGGGTTCTTCGGGGTGGCGCTGCACTACACCACGCCCGAGGGCCAAGGCTTCGCACAGTGCCCGGCCCTGATCCGGCCGGCGTTCACGGTTGCGTCCTCCCCGCCGGGCCCCGACCGGCGAGCCCCCGGGCACACTCGGGCACCCGGGCTCGCAGCCGCGCTGTCCGCGGCGCACTCCTCTCCCCTGACCGCGCTGCTCGTCGCCGAAGCAGGCGGTGCCATCGCCGGCGCCGCAACCATCGCGCGTACCTTCTCACCGGCTCGCTGGCACAGCCTGGTCCAGCGGTGGCACCGCGGGCACAACCGGTGGGGCCCCCGTGACCTGGTCGTCGGCCTAACCCTCGAGCAGAAGGTCGACACCGCCCACGACGTCCTGCAGGCGATCGGCCTCACCTCTGGCTTCGCCCGCTTGATCGTCCTGTGCGGGCACGGCGCGACGGTGGAGAACAACGCCTTCGCCTCGGCCTACGACTGCGGCGCCTGCGGCGGCAACAGCGGGCACGTCAACGCCCGCGTCCTCGCCTTCATCCTGAACGATCCCGCCGTTCGGACCGGGCTGCTCGCCCGCGGCATCACCATCCCGGCGAGCACGACCGCCGTCGCCGCGGTGCACGACACCACCACCGACGAGGTGACCATCGACCCCTTCGCCGGAACAGACGCCCAAGGCGACATCCACGACTTCGTGAAGCGGTTCCGCGACGACCTCGGCCGAGCCGGCGAAGCGGTCCGCCTAGAGCGGCGCCCATCGCTGCCAGGTATGCCCACCACGCGATCGCGAGACACGGGTACGGGCACCAAGCGGCGGTCGCTGCTGCGTCACTTCCGGGCCCGAGCCGGCGACTGGGCGCAACCGGCCCCGGAGTGGGGCCTGGCCGGCAACGCCGCCTTCGTCGTCGGACCCCGGGCGCTCACCCGGGGCCTCGACCTGCAGGGCCGGGTGTTCCTGCACGACTACGACCCCGCCCTCGACCCGGACGGCGCGATCCTCACCACGATCCTCACCGCCCCCGCCATCGTCACGCAGTGGATCAACGCCCAGTACTACGCCTCCACCGTGGACCACGAGGTCTTCGGCGCCGGCGACAAGGCCACCCACAACGTCGTCGGCGACGTCGGGGTCCTCAGCGGCGCCCACGGCGACCTTCGACTCGGCCTGCCCTGGCAGGCCCTGTTCACCAACGACCCGCACCAGCACCCCCACAGCACCCAGCACGAACCCCTGCGCCAGATCGTCCTCGTCTGGGCCAGACCGGAACACATCCACCGGATCGTCACCGCCAACCCCAGTGTGGACACGTTGTTGAGAAACGAGTGGATGAGCCTCGCCGCCGTCGACCCCGACGACGGCACCGTCCACCGCCTCACCCCGCAGATGTCCTGGCGTGAATGGTCGGAGACCGAGACAAGTCCTGGCCGCGCCGCCGCCGCCCGCATCACAGCAGCCCCGACACCCACGACGCCGTGAGCGGCCCCCATCAAGCAAGCGGCCGGCACCTATCGCGCAGGACGAATAGGCCACGCCCCTCAGCAACCCAGGCCGATCCTCGCTCACCCAACCCTGACCGTGAGGGGCTGGAGGAACTCCAGCCGGTTCCCGAACGGGTCAGCAGCGTCGTCGGCGAACTGGTCGACCGCGGGCCAGTCGGTGAAGTCGTAGTCGCGGCTCGTATCCGTCGGTCCACCCTCCCGCGCGGTGATCGCCTTCATGAGATGGCGCTTGAACCAGCCGT
>CAZEYA010000154.1:0-9131 GCA_964516515.1 uncultured Kineosporiaceae bacterium
AGTGGCAGCCTCAAACCCACCGCCCAAGGTGGTATCACCACCAGTAGATCGCCGGTAGTCCAGAGGCCATCAAGCGGACGATTCGTGAGCCCTAATGCCGCGGACGCAGCGGATCGGGCGAGCTTCGCGGGCGGGGTTGCCGCAGGGGCCGTAGGGACGGCTGGGGCGTCTATTCAAAGGACGTTGTCTCACGCGGGCCGTACCCTTGGAAGCAAATCTTCGACACCGGAGCAACGAAGCGAGGCCGCCAGGGTTCTGATGAACTCTCGACGCCAGAACAACCCGGCCGTACGCGCTCTTGTCTGGTTGGACAAGCAACCCCTTTATAAGTGGGGAGGGCGAGGGCTTACGGTACTGTCTGTGGCCGTCAACCTTGGCGCTAACTTGAATGACGCGGAGCAGTACGTCTCTGAAGCCGTCGTGAACACATCCATCGAATCAGGTGCATCTATCCTGGCGGGCGCCCTGGGAGTGCGAATGGGGGTTTCGCTAGGCTTGTTGTTCGGTCCGGGCGCAGTCATCGCGGCCCCTGCTATTGGTGGAGTTCTCGGATTCGCATTCGCTGCCGGTGGTGACATTGGAGGCAATGCACTGAGCGGCGCGTTACAACCGTGGACGCACGAGTACGCGGGCCGAGTGGAGGCCAGGATATCTAGGGAGCTTGAGTCGAGATGATGCTACTTTTCTCCCTCTTCCTCACCGCGGGCATGGCCTGGAATGCTGTCCTGGTTTATTGGGACTTTCACCCCGAGCGTCGCCCGCGACGGATGACAAGGGCGTACGTTGTTCTACCGGAGTGGGGCTTGGCCATGCTCATCGGTGGAGTTCCACTCCTTGTTGCCATGTGGGGTCTTGCATTGCAATCCATGAGGGTCGAGGTTCCGATTTGGGTTCTGGGCGCATCTGCTGGTTGGATAGCGTTACAATTCGTGTTTGTTCTTATTCCCGTCATATTATTTGATCAACCGTCGTTTCTTATTCCTAAGTGGCGACGAGTTGAAATGCGTGAGGAGAGAACGAGCAGGCGACTTTCCAAGCTCAAGGACAAACCATGACACAGCCCACTGTTGAGGACGGCACCCGTCACTTGTCTCGGCAGGTGGTGGCCAGGGTGGCCCCGAGTTGGGGGGCCAGGACGATGCCACCCCGGTCACGGTCCGCCACGCGAGCTACTCCTACGCCCCCGCCGGTGACGTGTGGAGCGTGACCGGTACCGGGGCGGTGGACGCGATGGTGTCGTCGCGGTCGGAGTGTTTCCGCTACAACGGACTGGGCAGGGTGACCGAGGCGTGGCCGTCGAGCGGACCTCTCAGGTTTGGTGCCGCCGCCATGGAGGTTGCAGCTCTCGGGCGGGGTCACCTGAGAGCGGGGCGACTTCCAGCGAAAATTGCCTATCTGCTCACGTTCCGAATCCTACCTGATGCGCATATGATGCTGACATGCGAACGACGGTTGACCTGCCGCCGGCCACGGATCGGCTCGTCCGGGAGCTCGCGCGGCGGCAGGGCAAGACCCTGTCGGCAGTCATCGCCGAACTCACGTCTCGTGGGTTGAGCCAGCTCGACGAACCCCTCGCTGTCTCCGAGGACCCTGTCTCAGGGTTCCCCGTCGTGAGCATCGGACGGCGGATCACCTCAGCTGAGGTGGCGGCGATCCTGGACGAGGAGTGACCTTTCTCCTCGACGCGAACGTGCTCATCGCGGCGTCCGTTCTGGAGCACGAGCATCACTCCCGAGTGAGCGCCTGGGCAGGCACCGTGGGCAGGTTCGCGGTCTGCCCGGTCGTCGAGGGCGCGCTCGTACGGTTCCTCGTACGAGTCGGTGAACCGACAGGAGCCGTTCAGGAAGTGCTCCGCGGGCTCCGCGGCAGGCAGGGTTACGAGTTCTGGCCGGACTCCCTCTCATACGCCGACATCGACCTCTCATATGTCCGCGGCCACCGGCAGGTATCCGATGCCTACCTGCTTGGACTGGTGCGAGCGCGCCCCGACTCTCGCATCGCGACGTTGGACGAAGGGCTCGCCCAGGAGGCGTCGAGGGACGTGCTTCTTCTCCCAGCACTGTGAAGGCCATTCAGTGCGAGCGCTGCGGATCCCAGCAGAAACTTGACGAGTGCCGGTGCAGGTGGGGGCAGGACGGCAGTACAAGCGGTCGAAGTCGATGGGGTGCTGGAGGGGCCGGTCCACGGCATCGAGATCCAGGCGGCCACCACAGTCTGCCGTTCGGGCCCCCGATTGCCCGCCACTCCAATCCATGTGCAGTTGGCGTGCCCAGACACTACAGACATGAGCCCTATGTCCCCCTAAGGTGCGGCATGTGGGGCCACGACGAACGCGAAGGACCCGGTGGAACGCACCGACAGTCACCGGCCGAAGGATCCTGTCTGGCCGTTTCCTTCAACGACTGGTAGCCGCAGCGGGACTGGCCGCCACCGCGTTCGTGTTTGCCGCACCCGCCCCAGCCGCGGGTCGTGCAGTTCCCATCCGGAGTGGCGTAGTCGACAACACACGGGTGACCCTTGACACGTGGGGACGTCCACTGGATGCCCACGACGGCGACCTGGTCGACGCGGGCAGGAGCTGGTATCTATACGGCACGGCATATGGCTGCGGCTACAGATACGACTATGAATCGCCGTACTGCGGCGTGCAGGCGTACCGCTCGCGTGACCTCGTCCGGTGGACGCGTATAGGTCCGATGTTCGACCACGCCGCCCCCTCCTGGCAGGACGCCTGCACGCGCCCGCGGTCAGGCTGTTTCCGCCCTCACGTCGTGCGTCGGCCTTCCGACGGCCGCTGGGTCATGTGGGTCAATGTGCACCACGAGGAGGGTTACCGGACCCTCGTGGCCGACAGCCCGGCCGGACCGTTCGTCCCATCGGCCGTGATGCCGAGCCTGGCGGTCGACCGTGCCGACGGGGGACTGGTGCACGGCGACTTCGACATCACAGTCGATTCTGACGGCACCGGATGGATCGTTTACACCGACATCGACCGAGGAGACAACGCTCATCGGCTGGTCGTCGAACGACTGTCGTCGGACCTGCTGACCGGTACCGGTGAATACACGGCCGTCGAGGCGGCGGGTGCGATGGTCGAAGCACCTGCTCTGTTCGAGTCACCGGTTGGCGGCTGGCAACTGGTGTATGAGCCCGCGAGGCCGTATGGAGTCGTTTCGTCCATGATCCTGGACGCTCCGTATCCCCTGGGACCGTGGACGAATGCGAGAGAGCTACAAAGCGACTCGTGCTCTGGTCAACCCGCTTTCGTCGCCACATCTCCCCGCGGCGTGGTGTACGGATCCGATCGCTGGGTGCAGCCGGCCACCGGCCGCAACACCGGGGTCGTTGCCAACCAGACCAGCGCAACGACCTACCTGGGGCGACTCACCTTCAACGCCGTCAACCCGGCCACCGGCGCCGCGGCCATTGACTACCACCACTGTCAGGCGTCCTGGCGGCCATAGGGGGCCGCTGCCCAACACGCGCGCCGTCGACTACGACGAGCCGGGGCGGTCACCGGCAGCGGCTGCCTGACGTCGCGCCTTCGACGACTGCGGGAAGGGGATGTCGATGCCGTGTTCGCTGATGTGCGCTGCATAGGCCGGCACGTCCCGGCGGACATACCCGCGCCACCCGAACCGCAGCATCGTCCCGATGGCCAGACCCCGGACACCGCTGAAGCCACGGTGCACGAGGGTGAACTCGGTGCCACTCGACGCGGTCTCGGCCAGGCGGTACTCCACCGTCGAGTCGACCCCGGACCCGACCCAGGTGAACCGCACGAGACGGGGAGCGTCGACCGCGAGGACAGACCCCGTCACCCGGCCGTCCCAACCGCCCTGCGGCTTGTCCTGGAAGTAGAACTCACGCCCGGCCACCGGCTCGAAATCGGTGTCGAGCCACCACTGGCGGATGGCCCGCTGGTCGGTGAGGGCTTGCCAGACGGCCGCGACCGGGTGGGGGTAGGTGCGGTGGAAGGTCAGGTCCATGGTGTCTCCTCGCGCGCGTTCGGCGCCTCGGGTGGGGTGTCGGTGGTGTGACGGCCGGCCAGGAACTCGCCGAGCCGGTCGGGGTGATCGCGCCAGGCGCGCTCGAAGCCCTGCATCCAGGCGACGATGCGGAGCAGTGGCTCAGGGGTCAGGTGGTAGTAGCGGTGCCGACCGTCGCCGCGACCGGCGACCAGGTCCGCGTCGATCAGCACGCGCAGGTGCTGCGATGCCGCCGAGGCCGACAGCGACAACTTCCGCGCCAGGTCGCCGGCGCTTGCCTCCCCCCGCTCCAGCAGGATCTCCAGCGCCGCCCGCCGGGAGGGGTGCGCGATGGCCAGGAACAGCGCGTCGGACATCTGACGGCTGGTCACGGCCTGGAATTTATTTCAGTAGTTGCTAAACAGTCAAGCCCGGTAGCGACTCACGGGCACGATGTGGCCACTCCTGCGGAGGTGCCGTCCGGCTCCGGCACGTCAAAGAAGACCTCACGTGAATAGATCGGCTCGTGGTCGGCCAGCACCGGCTGGCTGCGGTGCCGCGCCAGGTTGAAGGCGTACCAGGCGGCGTCGGTGGTCTCGCGTGGCCCGAGCGAGCACGCTCGTTCGAACCCGGACAGCCGGGCGATTGCAGGAACGGCATCGTCCGACAGCCCCGACAGGTAACGCGTGTCGAGCTCCTGCCCGGCGACGAAGCGGTCGATGTTGCGGGTCGCGACGGCGCCCTCCGGGTTGATCGCAGCCAGCGCCAACAGGACAAGGCCAGCCGAGACGGCGGTCGCCCGCGGCAGGTGCGCCAACTGGCGGGTGGCCCAGGCGATGGCGACGAGGACGACGAGGACGCCCAGCCACACCTCGAAAGTGGCGACCAGCAGTCGCAGGACGGTCGCCCCGAAGACGGAGTCGTACGCCCACATCCGCTGCAGCGCGGTGGCCGTGACGCCGAGCAGCAGGACGATCAACGGCCCACCGAGACCGGCCAGCAGCGCCCGGTGCCCCCGGTCGGTGGCATCGGACCGACGGCCGGCCCACGCCAGTAACAAGAAGACGATCACGGTCACCGCGACGAGTTGGCCGAAGCCTTGCCGGGCCCGCTCCGCAGGAGTGACGCCCGTGCCGGCGAGCCCGCGCTCGGGGTCGACGAGCGCGACGATCTGCAGCGCGACGAATGCAGCCAACACCAACACCGTCACCACCAGCGGCACGGCCCACTCCGCGGCGGCGCCACGGCCGCGCGGGATCGACAGGCGCTCCCACCTCGGTGGCGACGCGGCGGCGAAGGCAAGCCCGAGCACCAGCAGCGTCACCAGGCACAACAGGATTGCGCGCCCGATGACACTTGCCAGCGTCACCTCGGGCAGCACCGAGCCGATGAGCCGACCGAAGACGGCATCGGCCGAGGCCAGCAGGGCACTGAGCACGACCAGCAGTACCAGGCTGATCAGCGTGCCCGGCAACCAGGGGGCAGTGCGTCGGGCCTGGCGGTCCTGGCGCAGCCGGTCGGCGACCCACGGCACGGCTCGGCCGGTGGCGGCGCCCAACGCGGGCAGCGCCAGCACCCCAGACAGCCACGTCCGGCCATCGAGGGCGAGCAGCGCGCCGAGCCCCAGCGCGGCAGTCAGGCACAGCGCGATCAGCCAGGGCGCATCACGGAACACCGGCACGGCTCCCAGCGCCAGGATCATCACCCCGATCACCACAGCGGATGGCCGCCGCGTCGCTCTCGCGCTGCCGGCGGCCACGAGCACCACGGCAGCGACCAGCACCACCGTGGCGGTGACGTGGCTGCCCGGCGGCGCTCCGACGTAGGTCAGCGCCACGACCAGCCCGGTGAGCACGGCGCCGACAAGCGCTGCGCTCGGGGCCGAGCGCTGCGGCAGTGGCCAGTTGCGAGCCGCCCAGGACGGCTGCGCCGCAGGCACCGGCGTCACCACTGGCGCGACGGCGGGGGCGATCGACACGGCAGTCGGTGCCACCACCGGCGCGCCCGGTGGCGCACTCGGCGGTGCAGTGACCGGGGCTGCTGCCGGCGTGGGATCAGAACTCACTGGTGATCCTCCTCTGAGGTGTCTGTCGGCGGCGGTTGGGGCAGTTCGACTCGGACATGGCACCCGCGGGGGGTGTCGAGGATGTGGATCCGGCCGCGGTGCAGCGCCACTGCCCAGCGGGCGATCGCCAGCCCGAGGCCGCTGCCGTGCTCGCTGCGGTGCCGGAACCGCTCGAACACGGCCTCGCGGTGAGGCGCACCGATGCCGGGTCCGTCGTCGATCACGTCGATTACAAGATCGGCGCCCTGGCCGGTGACCCTCCCCGCACGTATCACCACGGGATCGCTGCCCCGGCCGTGCCGAGCGGCATTGTCGAGCAAGTTGAGCAGCACCTGGCGCAGCCGGGCCGGATCGACCACCGCGGCCAGGTCAGGAGCTACCTCGACCGAGACCGCCACGTCCGGGTGGGCGTGCCGGACGTCGCGCACCGCTTCGGCCACCACACTCGCCACGATGGTCTCGACCGGCCGGAACGGCGCCGCTCCGGCCTGGGCCCTCGCCAGGTCGAGCAGGTCCTCGACCAGGGTCGCCAGCCGCGCCACACCGTCGGAGACCTCGCCGAGCGCTTCGGCGTCGGCGGGCCGGACGCCGTCGACGAGGTTCTCCACCTGCGCCCGCAGGCCTGCCACCGGAGTGCGCAGCTCATGCGCGACATTGGCGAGCAGCTCGCGGCGCTGGGCGTCGGCGGTAGCCAGGTCGGCCGCCATCGCCGTGAACGCCCGGGCGAGCTCACCCACCTCGTCCCGGCTGGAGACGTCGACCGCAGGCGCCGGGTCGCCGACGGCCATCCGTCGCGCGGCCACGGTCATCTGTCGCAGCGGACGGGTCATGCCGTGCGCCAGCACCTGCGTGACGAGCAGCGAGAGCAGCACGGCAAGCGGCAGCGTCCAGCGCAACCACCAACCGAGCACGACCAAGCCGAACCAGGTGAAGGTGACAGCGGCGATGACGCTTGCGGTCACCAGCAGACCCAGCTTGGCCTTGATGGAGCGGACCGGGTCCAGCGGCCGCCACGACCACCATGACCAGAACGGTGACAGTCGGTCCGATGACGGCCGGCTTGGCCCGGCACCACCCGACGCCCGCTCACGCGTGGTCACTCGCCGGGCTCCAGCGCGTAGCCGACACCGCTGACAGTGCGGATCCGGTGCGCGCCCACCTTGCGCCGCAGCGCTCGCACGTGGCTGTCCACGGTGCGCCGGGACCCCGAACTCAGCGTCGCCGCGGTGGTCGGCCACTGCCAGACGTCGACCAACAGCCGATCACGCTGGACGACGTCGCCGGGCGAACGGGCGAGGGCAGCCAGCAGGTCGAACTCGGTGCGCGTGAGGTGCACCTCGACGTCGTCGACCCGGACCCGGCGGGTGCGGGCGTCGATCTCGATCGCCCCGACCCGTGTGATGGGCGTATCCCGGGCGGCGAGCGCCATCGCTTCGGCGCGCTCGACGCGGCGCAGCAGGGCCGCCACCCGGGCGACAAGCTCGCGGGGACTGAACGGCTTGACCAGGTAGTCATCGGCGCCCACGCCGAGACCGACCAGCCGGTCGGCCTCCTCGTCGCGGGCGGTGACCATGATCACCGGGATCGGCTCTCGGGCCTGGACGCGGCGGCAGACCTCCAGGCCGTCGAAGCCGGGTAGCGACACGTCCAGCACCACCGCGCCGTAGCGGGTCTCCTCGCACGCGCGAACGGCGGCAGGCCCGTCGTGGACCGTGTCCACCTGGTAGCCCGCGCTGACGAGTCGGCGGGCGATCGCGTCGGCGATGGCGTGGTCGTCCTCGACGACGAGCAGCCGGCCGGCCGTCGGCGTGGGGGTCGGGGTGGTGGTCATCGACGCCGACGCTAGACCGAAGCCTGTGCGCTCCCGACGGTGAACATGTGCAGATCCGGTGCAACTCCTCCTCCGCCTGGCGACTTCAGCAGATGCGTCTGCCCGCAGTCAGCGGGTGGAACGCGCCATATTCTGCACTCCCAGGACACCGACCAGCGTCAACTGCTCGACCGCCGGGCTGCCGGGTGGTGCGGTGTAGACGATGAGAAACTGGTCCTGTTCGACGGTCAGCAGGACCTCGCAGTTCAACTCGATCACGCCGATGCTCGGGTGGACGACGCGCTTGCGCTCGCCACGGCGGACTGCCACCTCATGCTCGCCCCACAGCGAGGCGAACTCCGGACTAGCCGATAGCAGGTCGCCCACCAGCCCGTCGACATCGGCGTCCCCCCGCCTTCGCGCTGCCGTCGCGCGCAAGTCGGCGACATAGCCGCGACTGAACCGATCGTGGTCCTCGGCGAGGTGGATCCCGCGCTCACCGACATCCGTGAACCATCGTCAGTAGAAACTCGCCGCGCGTCCGTGGTGGTGGGTCGGATCGCCGAGGAGTGCCAGCGCCAGGTCGTTCTGTGCCAGGACCTCGCCGATGTCGCAGATCAATCGCAGCGCGCCGCCCTCGACGCTGTCGATGAGACTGAGCAGTCCGGGCCGGACGTGCGTGCTGCGACCCCGCAGCGGTGGGCGGCGCTCGGCGAGCCAGAACACGTGATCCCGCTCGTCCTGCGACAGTCGTAGCGCTCGGGCGAGCGCCGTCAGGACCTGCTCCGATGGATGCGGACCCCGGGTCTGCTCCAGTCGGGTGTAGTAGTCGGCGGAGATGCCGGACAGCGCCGCGACCTCCTCGCGTCGCAGCCCCGGCGTGCGGCGGCGAACTCCGGCCACCAACCCGACATCGGACGGCGACAGCCGGGCGCGGCTGCGCCGCAGGAAGTCGGCCAAGCCCGCCCGGTCCACTCAACCAGGATGGCCGCCGGTGACCTCGTGAGCCAGGGACGGCTGGTCCCCCGATAAGCGCTCCTCTGCCGCCGGGGCCACGATCAGGTCAGGGTGGAGGCAAACAGCCACTGTGGAGGAGAGCGTAGCTGGCGTCGCGGACCGGCGCCGGGGTGGCAGTGGTCGTGGCCCCCCAGTTCGGGGCGACCCGGGCCACCACCTGCCGGGCCAACCGACGAGTCCCCTCCTCATACGTCCGTTCCTCAGTGACGAACCGGCCCCGCCGTCATCGACACCAACGACCGCGACACCTCACCCAGAGACGTGTAATCGG
>CAZEYA010000155.1:0-9039 GCA_964516515.1 uncultured Kineosporiaceae bacterium
GGCAAGACGACCCAGGTGCAACTGCTCGTCGACTGGTTGATCACCGAGCTGGGCCACGACACCCTGATGACCCGTGAGCCGGGCGGTACGGCAGTGGGCCGCGGCATCCGGCACCTGTTGCTGGGCCGCAGCATCGACGGCACGGCTCCGGTGCCGAGGGCCGAGGCGCTGCTGTTCGCGGCAGACCGGGCGCAGCACGTCTCGTCCGTCGTCCGCCCCGCGCTGGGCCGAGGGGCGATCGTGGTCAGTGACCGCTACATCGACTCCTCGCTGGCCTACCAGGGCGCGCGCGGTGAGCTGGACCCGGGCGACATCGCCTCGCTGTCGCGGTGGGCGACGCACGGTCTGCAGCCGGACCTCACGATCGTGCTGGACATCGACCCGGTGGCGGCCGCAGCCCGACTGGCCGACCGGCGCACCAGCACCGGTTCGGAGGATGACCGGATCGAGGCCGAGCCGATGGGGTACCACCAGCAGGTGCGGCAGACGTTCCTCGATCTGGCCGCGGCCAACCCGTACCGCTACGTCGTCGTCGACGCCTCTGGTCGCACGGCAGACGTCGCGGACCGGATCCGCGACGCGGTCCGACAGATCGCGCCGCTGTCGCCATTGCAGCGAAAGATCCTGCACGGCCGGCTGGCCGCGGACGAACGGGCCAGGCAGGCCCGCGAGCACGCTGCGGTCGCCGAGGCCCGGGTGTGGTTGGTCAACCTGGACACCCACCCGCCGCAGGTGCCGCCGTGGCAGTCCGGGGCTGACCCGGGCGCCGTCGACGCCTCCCCGGGTCGCGCGTCGAGCGGTGCGACGGCGTGGGACGCGACCAGCGAGGCGACGCAGGTGCTGGATGTACTCGACCGGCGCGAGATCCCGTTCTGGGATCCGGCCGGCCGTGAGCAGCGGTGACCTGACAGTGAAGGCCACTTTGCTGAGCGAACGTGCTGTGAGCGTGTGGGACGCCGTCATCGGGCAGCCGCGGGCCGTCGACGTGCTGCGCCGCGCTGTGGCCCGCGAGCACGAGGGAGCCGGGATGCCCCACGCCTGGCTGCTCACCGGGCCGCCGGGGTCGGGTCGGTCGGTCGCGGCGCGGGCGTTCGCGGCGGCGCTGCAATGTTCGGACGACGGCTGTGGGTTGTGTGTGCAGTGTCGGGAGGTGCTCGCAGGTGCCCACCCGGACGTGACCGTGCTTGCCACCGAGGAGATGCAGGTCCGCAAGGAGGCGGTCGTCGGGCTGATCCGTCGCGCCGCCACGGCGCCGACCCGCGGCCGGTGGACGGTCGTGGTCGTCGAGGACGCCGACCGCATCCAAGAGGTCATCGCCAACATGCTGCTGAAGGAGATCGAGGAGCCGCCACGGCGGACCGTGTGGGTGCTGTGCGCGCCGTTTCCCGAGGACCTGCTGCCCACGATCCGGAGCCGCTGTCGCGCGGTCACTCTCGGCATCCCGAATCCCGAGGCCATCGTGGCGTTTCTCGTGAAACGGCTCGGCGTGTCCCCCGCGGAAGCGGGGTGGGCGGCGGCCGCCGCGCAGGGGCACATCGGGATCGCGCGACGGCTGGCGACCGACGTCGACGCCCGCCGCCGCCGCCGGGACGTGCTCCGGCTGCCGCTGGCGGTGCGCTCGGTGCCCGACGCAGTGGATGCGGCGGCCGAGCTCAAGGACATCGCGACCGAGGACTCCGCCGCGGAGCTGGAGCAGCATCAGCACGCCGAGCAGGCAGATTGGCTGCACGCGATGGGGGTGGCCTCGGCCGAGGAACTGCCGAAGCAGCTCAAGCCGCAGTGGCGCGACCTGCTCGCCTCGCAGAAGCGCCGGGTCCGCCGGACCACCACCGACGGGCTGGACCGGGCGCTGCTGGATCTGACCTCGCTGTACCGCGATGTCCTCATCGTGCAGTTCGGGTCGACCGTGCCACTGGTCAACGCGGACCTGCGCGCGGAGATCGAGTCGCTGGCAGCGGCCACCGATCCGGCGCGCGTGCTCGCCGCGATCGACGTGATTGCGCTGACCAGGACGCGGCTGACCCAGAACGCGGCGCTGCCGCTGGCGCTGGAGGCGATGGCTGTCAGGTTGGTCCACCGGTGAGGCCGGGGTTGTCGTGGGGCCGACGTCGGGTCGTGGGGCCGACGTCGGGTGGGTGGACCGATCGGGCAGCAGGCAGGATGGGCGGGGTGAGGCGGACAGGGGACTCGCGGTCTCGGCACCTGATGGCGGCGGCGGCGGCGGGCGGCGCGGTCGTCGAGCTCGCTGCAGGCTGCTCGGTGGTCGGCCAGGGAGAGCAGGGCCCGTCCGCCACGGCCGCCTCGTCGGTCAGTGAGGCGTCGGCCACGTCGCAGGTGTTCGAGACGCTTGCCGACTACGAGGGGCAGGTCATCGAGTGGGGTGGCTGCGAGGACTTCGAGCCGCCGCAGGGCGCGACCACCGACGGTTTCGAGTGCGGCTTCGCGCAGGTGCCGCTGGACTATGACGAGCCGGCGGGGGAACGAGTCTCGATCGCCGTCACGAGACGGCCGGCGAGGGGCGAGAGCATCGGGTCGCTGTTCTACAACCCCGGCGGGCCAGGAGCCTCCGGCGTGGACTACGCCTTCTTCGAGACGCTCGTGGTCAGGTCCGACGTGCTGGAGCAGATGGATCTCGTCGGGTTCGATCCGCGCGGGGTGTCTCGATCGGAGGGAATCGACTGCCTCAGCGACTCTGATCTGGACGCTTACCTCTCGGTCGATCTGACACCGGACGCTCCCGCCGAACGGCTGGAGTACTCCGATCAGTTGGCGGGGATGGCGGTGGGGTGCAGCACGCAGGCGCCGCTCGCGGAGCAGATGGACACGGTGTCGGTGGCCCGTGACCTGGACATCCTCCGGGCCGCGATGGAGCAGCCGAAGCTGAACTACCTGGGGAAGTCCTACGGCACCCAACTGGGGTCGGTGTACGCCGAGCTGTTTCCGGACAACGTCGGTCGCATGGTGCTCGACGGTGCGGTGGATCCGGAGCTGGACCTGGCCAGCGGGCAGGGGACCGTCGAGCAGATCGGCGGGTTCGAGGTCGCCGCGCGGGCCTTCGTCGAGGACTGCTTGACCCGCGACGACTGCCCGCTGAGCGGCGACGTGGACCAGGGAATGTCGCAGATCGCGGAGTTCGTCGACCGGCTGGATGTCGCGCCGATGCCCACCGATGACGAGGAACGGCCGCTGACGCAGGGCCTTGCCACCTACGGCGTGTTCGCGCCGTTGTATGCAGTCGACACCTGGGAGGTGCTGCGGGTGGGGCTGACCGAGGCCTTCGACGGCAGCGCCTCGACGTTGTTGCTGTTGGCCGACTCGTACTCGGGCCGGGCGCCCGACGGGTCGTATCTCAACAATTCGCTGGAGGCTTTTCCGGCGGTCAATTGCGTGGATCTGCCGCCGCGCGCCGAACGTGTCGAACTGGACGTGATGTCGGCGCAACGGGAGCTGAAGGCGGCCGCGCCGGTGTTCGGCCGGTTCTTCGACCTCGCCTACGACGCGTGCGAGGACTGGCCTTTCGACGGGGTCGGGACCCCGGCCATCCGCGCCGTGGGGGCTGATCCCATCCTCGTGATCGGGACGACCCGGGACCCGGCCACGCCGTACGTCTGGGCGCAGCGGCTGGCGGAAGCGCTCGACTCCGGTGTCCTGTTGACCTTCGACGGGGATGGCCACACGGCGTACCTGACGACCGGGTCGGAGTGCATCGATACCGTCGTGGACACGTTCTTGCTTGAGGGGACGGTGCCAAGGGTCGGCCTTCGTTGTGAGGCGCAGTACGACTAGACTCCTGCGAGTTGCCCCGGCCGTTGCGTGGTCGTGGACTACTGGCACGCCGCCTTAGCTCAGTCGGCCAGAGCGACGCTCTCGTAAAGCGTAGGTCGTGGGTTCGATTCCCACAGGCGGCTCCCGCGGGTGCTCCAGCTCACAGCCCCGTAGCGGTGGCGTGGCCAGGTATGTCGCCACCGCCACTGCATCTGGTACGGCATCATCGACACCGAATGGCCCGCAGGTAGCTAGGCCGCGTCGGCCGAACGGACCAGGAAAAATGCATTGCGCGAGGCACGGGACCCGGGCAAGGTGGGCGCGTGAGCACGCCCGAACTCACTGGTGCTCCACCTGCCGTAAGGCCGGCCAACACCCGAGATGTCGCGGCGATTCACGGGCTTGCCGTGGACAACGGGATGTTCCCTCCCGATGATATGGCTGGCTTCGA
The DNA here is from genome assembly GCA_964516515.1 of uncultured Kineosporiaceae bacterium. Lineage (GTDB taxonomy): Bacteria > Actinomycetota > Actinomycetes > Actinomycetales > JBBAYJ01 > JANNOG01. The sequence goes on from CAZEYA010000155.1 coordinate 4,217, forward strand.
CGACATGCTGCGCGGCTATCTGGATGGTTCCCTGGACCAGCATCGGTGGATCGTTGCCGATGACGCAGTGGGTCGCCTGGCCGGTTCGGCGTATTACGCCCCCGAGCCGTTCGCTGACCGGGTCTGGAATCTGTACTTCCTCGCCGTGCATCCCGACCGCCATCGCGCGGGCCTCGGCACCACCCTGGTCCGGCACGTCGAGCAGACGTCACGCACAGCCGGAGAGCAGGTCGCCCGGGTGCTGATCGTCGAAACCTCTAGCAGCGACGACTACGAGGGGGCCCGGCGCCTCTACGAGCGAGAGGGCTTCGACCGTGAGGCACGCGTCCGTGAGTTCTACGGTCCGGGCGACGACAAGGTCGTGTTCTGGAAATCGCTCCTGCTGAGTTGAATTCTCGTAGATCAGGCGCCGCCGCCGGCCCGCCGCACGAAACGCTGTTGCGCAGCCAGCCACCGCTCGGCAGTGTCGTCCAACGTGAAAAAGCCCGACATCACGGCAGACGTCGTCACCTGCCTCCTGCGCGAGCAGTTCCCCCACCCGACCCACCTTCCCGTCACCCCGATGGACGTCGACGGCTGGGACAACAGCTCGTTCCGGGTCGGCTCTACCCACACCGCACGGCTACCCACCGACGACGGCTACGTGCCCGCCGTGGCCAAGGAACACCGCTGGCTGCCCGTCCTCGGCCCCCAACTCCCAGTACCCATCCCCGTACCCGTCGCCCTCGGAGCCCCCGGATGCGGCTTTCCCCGACCATGGTCGGTCTACCGGTGGCTCCCCGGTGACACCGCCTCGATCGACCACGTGACCGACCTCGACACCTTCGCCCGTGACGTCGCACGATTCTTGAACGCCCTGAGGGCCGTCGACCCGGAGAGCGGGCCCGCAGCTGGCGCCCACTCCCTCGGCCGCGGCGGTCCTCTCTCCCTTTACGACGCCGGCGTACACGCCTGCCTGGACGCCCTGCCCGCCCACATCACCCCTGAGTGCGTCCTCGACACCTGGGACGCCGCCCTGTCCTCACTGCTTGACACCGAACCCTGCTGGTTCCACGGCGACATGGCACCGAGCAACCTCCTTGTCCGGGACGGACGTCTCGCAGCCGTCATCGACTTCGGCACCTGCGGTGTTGGCGACCCCGCCTGCGACCTCGTCATCGCCTGGACCTTTCTGGACGCCGACGCCCGCCACACCTTTCGAGGGCAGCTCGACGTCGACGCCGGCACCTGGGCCCGCGGACGCGGCTGGGCCCTCTGGAAAGCGCTGCTCACACTGCGCGAGGCAGATCAGGACGCCGCCGTTCACCGCTACGGCTGGCGATACAGCGCCGCCGACATCATCACCGACCTCACCGAGGACCGCTGACGTCGACCATCCAGTCCGGGGAACAACACCGAGGCTTCGCCCCTGTACCCCGGCCCTCGCTCTGGGATCAGGGGGGTAGGTCACCACAGAGCAGCGCTCCCACCGCACCGGCCGCCAAAGACAGCCACACCGGCACCGGCCGCATCCGGGCCGAGCCGCTTCGCGGCGGCATTGCTACGCGGTGGCTAGGCCAGCCTTGCACCACCCGACACCGGCGCGGCAGATCGCAGATTCGGCCCACGCGACGGGATCACCACCCCCACCACCCTATTCGAGAGCGCTCGGGCCGGGTCGAGGCGATCAAGATCTGACGACGTGCGTTGCCTGTAATCCTAACGGTGTGATCGGGCACGACGAGGCGAGGGACCTCTCGCCGCTCGGGCCGATCCGGGCGCGCGTCTCGCCGGCTTCCCTCGGTTCATCCTGGGCCCCTGATCACGCCCCTGAGACCTCGCAGCGTCTTTACAGTCACGCCCCTCAGGTGCCCCCGCTCGCCCTTATCGACCCATACCGGCAACGGGTCGGTAAAAGTGCCCGATGCAACGTAGGGTGGGGGTCTGGGTGAGCACGTCCCTGAAGGAGTTGGGCTCGTCGTCGAGCCAGTGTCGACCAGGTCAAGATAGGTCCGGCGCCCACACAGCAGGGCGGTGGTCTTCTACTGGCCCTGCATGGCTGCCTGCGCGCCCGTCATCATGGGGCCGTGAACGCACAGACGACAGCGGGCCTCCTGCGAGTGACCGTGGCTCAGCCGGTCACTCTCTGCGGCGACGTCGCGGCGAACGTCGCCGAGCACGTTCGTCTGATCAATGCGGCCGGGCAGGGTCTGGTGGTCTTCCCGGAACTGTCACTGACCGGCTACACGCTGGACGCACGTGCGGTATCGGACGACGACGACCGGCTCCTGCTGCTCGTCGCGGCGTGTCGTGGCGCGGCCGCCGTCGCGTTGGTCGGTGCTCCTGTCCCAAGTGGAGAGGGTGGGGCGCGGAGCATCGGGATCTACCGGGTGGACGGCGACGGTGTCAGCCTCGCCTACAAGAAGGTGCATCTGGGGGGCGCCGAGCCCCTCCACTACGAGCCCGGGGTCGATGAGAACCCCCTGTTGTTGGGCAACGTCCGGGTCGCCGTCGGTGTTTGCCGAGACACCGGGCAGGCCGCGCACATCCAGCACGTGGCGGGGCAGAGGCCGGACATTTACGCGGCAGGGCTCGTCCACAGCCCCCACGAGGTCCTGGAGCTCGAGCGCCGGGCCCAGGCGATCGCCGTGGCCAGCGGCGCCTGGGTGGCCTTTGCCAGCGCTGCCGGTCCGGCCAGTGCCGATTGGCCCTCGGGGGCGCCCGGCCGGTCCGGTGTCTGGTCGCCCGACGGCGTCAGACGCGTGGACGCGGGCTCGCGTCCAGGTGCTGCGGTGACCTGGGCGATCCCCCTCTCCTGACTGCGGCCGCCGAGCAGGCCCTGCCTCGTGACGATCTCGACCACTGGGCGACTGGCGCGGGCGATCGCAGACGATTGATTTGCCCATGGACCTCGATGCAAGTGATAATCAGTCGCATGAAGAGCCTCGCTGTCCTCGCCCTTGCCTCCTCCACGGCCCTCTTGCTCGCTGCGTGTGGCTCCGACTCCGATACGGCGTCCGACGGCGAGAGCTCGGCAGCGACGGCGGGCGCCCCTGTCTCGGTCGCCGCGGCGTTCTACCCGCTGGCGTTCCTGGTCGAGCAGGTGGGTGGTGACCGGGTCGAGCTGAGCGACCTGACGCCCCCCGGTACCGAGCCGCACGACCTCGAACTCGCCGCCGACGCTCTGGTGACCTTGGAGGAGGCGGACCTCGTCGTCTTCCAGGAGGGGTTCCAGCCAGCCGTCGACGACGCGCTGGCCGCGCGGGACGGGAACGTCCTCGACCTCTCACCCGTCGCGACACGCACGTTGGGACAGGAGGAGGCACCGGCGCAGGGCGAGGAGGCGGAGTACAAGCCCGGCCTAGATCCCCACTTCTGGAATGATCCCTCGATCTACGCGGACGCCGCGATGCTGGTCGCCGACGCACTCGTGGCTGCCGACCCGGAGGGTGAGGACGCCTACCGGGCCAATGCCGACGCACTGGTGGCCGAGCTCACCGCCATCGACGAGGAGGCAGCCGAGGCTCTGTCATCGTGTGCCATCACGACCCTGGTAACCGGGCACGAGGCCTTCGGGTACTTCGCCGACCGCTACGGTTTTGACAACGTGCCCATTGCTGGGATCTCTCCCGAGGCCGAGCCGTCGGCGTCGGCGCTGGCCGAGGTGACCGATATCGTCCGGGCGAAGGGGGTCACGACGATCTACACCGAGACTCTCGCGGCGCCCGACATCGCCGAAACGGTGGCGGCCGAGACCGGCGCCAAGACCGCGGTGCTGGACCCGCTGGAGGGCATCACGGACCAGTCCGCGGGCACGGACTACCCCTCGATCATGCGGGTGAACATCGACGCGGTGGTGGCCGGCCAACAGTGCTTGTGATCCCCGAAGGGGCTGGTCTCCCCGCAGGGGCTGCCCGGGGCAGTACAGCCAAGAGCTGGCGACCCGTCGTCTTCGACGCGGACGCCTCGATGCAGCTGATGGCGGACGAGCGATGTCGACACCCTGCGCGACCCGGACGGTGAGTCCACCTACCGGCGGTGCAGCGAGGGCCATCATCACCACCTGACCTGCCGGGACTGTGGCCGCACGGCCGAGATCGACGGCGCTGCCACCGAGACATGGGCCCGCTCGGTCTCTGCCGAGCACGGCCACGACGATGTCAAGCGCGTCTTCGAGCTGGTCGTGCGGTGCCGGGACTGCGTGCGGACGGTACGGACGAGCCCAATCCCTTACCCTGCGGCAGCTGTCATGGGTCAGGCAAGCTGGGGGGATGAGGACGCCGCGCGGTGGGGGATCGTCATGACCGGTTCGCATCGGGGCGATGCCGAGCAGCCAAGGGCAATCGGAGGGCGGACGCACGGCGGTCTGCTGCTGGTGCTGGCGCCCCTCCTCCTGGTCGCCGTGGTGGGCATCGTGTGGTTCTGGCCGTCCGGGGCGACAGCCCAGGACTCGCCTCAGCGACTCGACGTCAGCGAGGACCTCGAGACAGGCGTGGTTCGCTCGGCGACGTCGCAGACCTGCCCCGGCGCGCCGCCCGACCGGTTGCCGGACGGCACCATTCCCCTGACCGCGCAGTGCGTCACGGCGGTCGTGGAGGTGGTTTCGGGCGACGACGCCGGGGCGCGGGTCACCGTGCCGGTCCCGCCGCAGGTCTATCGGGCGGGACTGGACGAGGGGACTCGGGTCTCGCTGGCCCGATACCCGGCCAGTGAGCTCGGCATCAGCGGGACCGACGGTGCCGACGCGGCCGCGGGTGGAGCGGCGGCCGTCCAGGGTGAGGTCGTGGAGGTGGCACCGAGCGGCGACGTGTACGCCTGGGTGGACTTCTCGCGGGCGCAGCCGC
>CAZEYA010000156.1:0-8980 GCA_964516515.1 uncultured Kineosporiaceae bacterium
GAGGAGTGCACGATCTGCACCGCGGTGGCCCCCGACGCGGTCTTCACCGTCCGCACGTAGGCCACGACCCCGCACCCTACGACCCGGTTAGTGCACACATTCTGCCCGTTCCACGAGCAGAACCGCTGGTCAAAGGCCTACGACTCGGCGAACCCCAACACCGTGAGCAAAGTCAGGTTCAGGATGGTGCTACTGCATCTCAACCGACGCTGTCCACGTACAGCGGCGCAGCTGAGGCGGCTGCGCGCCGATCTGGATGACACCTCCGCAATGCCGATGGACCGCACGGCGGGGCTGGACCTCGCTCTATTGAGGCATCCCTCGGTCGTTGATCATGGAGCTCGATGAGCTCAGCGCGGGCACGTGACCGTCCGACCGCGCTGCGGGCCGTCGCCGCGATCGACGATTGGGTCGGGGAACGACGCGGTCCCACGGGTGACTACCGCAGGCCATCGTCATTGCCGATGCCCGCCATTCCTGCGCACCGGTCGCCCCCATCACCCCTGCTGCGTCTCCGAGACCTGCGTCTGCGAGACCTGCGTCTGCGACGGGAACGCCATCAGCAGGCGACCTTCGTGGACCGTCGCAACGACGGCGGACGTGACGGCCAGGGCGGGCTCGCCGTCGCGGAAGGGGGCCGACCCCGGTCAGCCTCAGCCCTATGTCGACGCGGTGCCCGGTGCGCGGATGCACCACCTACGCACGGAGGGCGGGCGGGCGGAGATGGACATTGTCATCGACCTCCCGGATGGGGAGCTGCTGGCCATCGAGGTCAAGGCGACCGCGGCGCCGAAGCCCAGTGACGCGCGTCAGCTCACATGGCTGCGTTCCCAGATCGGCAAACGTTTCGTGGGTGGTGTCCTGCTGTGCACCACGAGGCGGGCGCACCGGCTCGGCGGGGGTCTGTGGGCGGCCCCGATCTCGGCGTTGTGGCGGTGATCAGGGGGTGGACCGGCGACTGACGGAGGCCCCCGGCGTCGCGATCCGATCCCCACCCGCTTGAGGAGGCCCCATGTCGTTCCCGGTCACCGATACCGACGTGGCCGTTGCGCACGAGGACGTCTTCCACGTCACGCAGCTGACCCAGGACACCCTGCTTGCCGGCTTCATTGCCGCGGACCTCGTCGCCATGGACCCGGGCCAGCGCTCCGGCATCCACCGGCACAACCGGGCTGAGACCGTCCTCTACTTTCTCCGCGGTGACGCGACCGTCATCCTCGACGACGAGGAGGTTCCGGTGTCGCCCGGCACCCGGATGCGCGTCAACGCCGGTGTCTTCCACGGCGTTGTCAGCCACGCCGAGGTGCAGTTCATCAGCGTCCAGTCCCTGCCCATCCTCGACCAGGCCGCCGGCACGTTGGACTTCGAGCGCCGCGAGGGCTGCGGCTGGTCCTCAGCCGCGGTCGGCGGCCAGCGCGGCGGCCCCGATGATCCCGGCGTCGTTGCGCAGCTGAGCCGGGACGATGGGCGCCCGCAGGTGCAGCAGCGGTAGGAACTCCGCGGCCTTCTTGCTGACGCCTCCGCCCACGATGATGAGATCCGGCCAGAACAGGTCCTCGACCACCGAGAAGTACCGCTGCAGCCGTTTCGCCCACTCGTGCCACGAGAGGCACTCGCGCTCGCGCGCGCTGTCGGCCGCACGCGTCTCGGCGTCGTGGCCGTCGACCTGGAGGTGGCCGAGTTCGGTGTTGGGTACGAGCGTCCCGTCGATCACTAAGGCCGACCCGATCCCGGTGCCGAGCGTGGCCATGACCACGACACCGCGAATCCCGCGCGCGGCGCCGTAGCGGGCCTCGGCCAGACCAGCCGCGTCGGCGTCATTGATGACGTGGACGGACCGGCCCAGGGTGGCGGTGAAGAGTTGGGCGACGTCCGTGCCGATCCAGCTGGCGTCGACGTTGGCGGCGGTCCTCGCCACCCCGTTCTGGATCACGGCGGGAAAAGTGACCCCAATCGGCCCGTCTCCGGACGCCGAACCGAAGTGCGTCACCACGTCACGCACCACGGTGGCCACCGCGGCGGGCATGGAGGGAGACGGGGTCGGGATCCTCAGCCGCTCATGGCTGAACGCGCCGGCCTGCAGGTCCACGGGGGCGGCCTTGACGCCCGACCCTCCGATGTCCACGCCGAACCCGGACGGCGGCGTCGAATCGTTTGTGACCGTCATGCAGGCTCCTTCATCGCCCCCGCGCCGCCAGCCGGCGAAGCAGGTCCTCGAACTCCTCATCGTCGGTCACCGTTGTGCGGCCACCCTCGTCCATCAGGCACACCAGGCGCATCGTGCCGTCACGCCACCAATAGGCGGCAGGTGACACCGGACCCGACTCGTTGTCGTAGGCCAGGCGGGTGAAGCCGGCCAGCTTGGTGAGCGCTAGGGCGGCCTCGGGCCCCGCCAGCGGATGGATCGCCAGGACATTCCGGAAGGGCACGCCCACGAGGACCCCGTCGGGATGCTCGCGATGGCGGTCGAGCCGGCTGAGCAGGTCCGTGAGAACCAAGACCAAGCTGGCGGTGTGGGTGCCACCCCGGACGAGCCGGATGTAGACGCCGTCACCCATCGGCAGCTCGTCCGCCGCATCGATCTGTGCCCGTCGCAGGTTCGTCTCCCCGGCGGTCCTGGTCGCCTCGGCTCCCCATCGGGAGAGGTCGGCGTCGGTGAGCGTGATCAGGGCGTTGGTGGTGTCGACGACGAGCGTCTCGACCAACCCGGCGGCCGGCGAGCGGGCGTAGGTGATGTGTGGTGCGAGCGCGGCGGGCGCCGGGGCGGTGATGACTCGCAGGTACGTCCGGGACAGCCCCTTGTCGCGACTCATCCCGTCCAGGGGATGCGGGGCGGCGGTCACGGCCACCAGCGCCTGGACGTGACGGTTGACCACCTCGGGCCAGTCGCGTCGCCCGCCCGGGGCATGCCGGCACTCGGTCATCAGATTGCGCAGGCCGGCCTCCGCCCCTCCCAGCCCTACCAGGTGACCGGCGTGGATGACTACCTCGACACCGGCTTCGGCACAGGCCCGCTGAGCGAGCGAGCGGACGGTTGAGGCCTCCTCGGCGCCCATGAAGGGAAAGGTCGGGTCTGGCCCACCGCCTGGTGCTCCGCCGCGGCGGGCTGAGGTCTTGGCCACCGTTGCCTCCGATCTCCACGTTGGCGTCCGCCGACGACGCGCGTCAGGATCCCAGACATCGCCTGCGTCGCGGCAGCTCACTCGATGGCGTGCGCCTGCAGATCCTCTAGCGACACCAGTCGCAGCGACCCGATGTCACAGCCCGCCAGAACCACCGGCGGCGCCAGCCCCGCGACGAGCGCCTCTTGCCAGCGCGAGGCGCACAGGCACCACCGGTCGCCGGGGACCAGGCCGGGGAACGACGGCCCCGGACGGGTCAGGTCGTTGCCGCGCGAGGCCGAGAAGGTGAGGAACTCCGCCGTCACCACCGAGCAGACGGTGTGGGTGCCGACGTCGTCCGGTCCGGTCTCGCAGCAACCGCTGCGCGTCCAGCCTGTCATCGGGTCGGTGCCGCAGATCACGAGGTCGCCGCCGAGGACGTTGGTGGCCATAGGTCACGGTAGCGCCGGGTTGGTGGAGTCCGGGTCAGGCGGTAGCACCGGTTCCACCATCACCGGGGCACCTCGATCTGCTCCGCCGGCCGATCCCGCACCCGCGAGTTCGGTGAGTCCTGCGCATCGGTCCTGTGTGGCCTCACCCGACCTGTCCGACGGTGCGGGCGCCGGACTAGGCCTACGCCGTTGCGCCAGTTTTGGCGTGACCGGTTCTAATCTCGCAGGGTCGCCACGGAGGCGATCAGGCCGTCGCGTTCGAGGCGCAGCAGGACGTCCTCGACGGTCGCGGCCGGCTTGCGCATCGAGTCCGCGATGCGCGTGACCTCGGCGTAGACGACCTCCTTATCGAGGTCGATCTGCGCGAGCACGAAGTCGTCGGGACTGACTGCGCGGACGTCCCACGGCGTCAAGCGGTCGTCGGGGAAGTCCCGGAGATTGTGCGTGACTATCAGCTGTGCCCTGGCTCGGATCGCTGCCGCCAGCACGTGCCTTGTCTTTGGCGTCGGGCAGGTGCAGCACCGGCACGAGATCCTGGTAATTGACGATGAGGGCGTCGCGGATCGCGCCGGACATCAGCTCCCGGGTGCGGGCCAGCTTCTTCGGATCCAGGTCGGGTCGTTGCCGGACAAGGCTGGCGAAGACCTCGTCAAGGATCTCGTTCGTCCAGCGGGCCTGCACCAGACCGGTCTGCGCGATCCTGATCAGAAGATCCCGCAGTGTGCTCGGGTAGAGCACGCAGGCGTCGTACACCGCGGTGAACGGCACCTCAGAGCAGCTCCGTCTCCTGCGCCAGCGCGGTGAGTTCGTCAGCCGCCGCTCGACGACGACGGTCGTCGTCGTCCTTGTAGGCCAGTAGATCCTCTGCCGTGATGCGGCGGTGGCTACCGACGGTGCGGTACGGAATCTCACCGGCGCTCAGCAGGCCGATGAGGAAGGGTCTGGACACGTTGAGCATGTCGGCTGCCTGCTGGGTGGTCAGCTCGGCCGTGGACGGCACGATCGACACGCCCCGGCCTTTGCTCATGTGCCCAGGATCTGGGCCAGCAGGTCGAGCGCGGCGCGTGGGACGGTCAACGTCGTCTCGCCGTCGGCGTCGTTGGTCTGCAACGCCACCACATCGATAAGACACCAGTCACCTAGAGCGCGTTCAGCCAGTGACAGCGGCCGCATCCGAAGGCTGACGATCCGCCCGGCACCTGAGTGCACGGGTGCTCCGGCAGGCGCGGCGCTCCCGGTCAGCAGATAGGAGCCGCCCGCTGCCCCCTCGTCAACGGCGCGACGCACCTCATCCCAGACCGGGGGGTAACGCTGCCATTCGTCGATGAGCAAGGTGGGGACGGCCGAACCCGTGATACTCGGATCGGCCCGCATCAGCTCGACCTCGTCAGGATAGTCGAGACGTATGGTCCGGGTCGCCCGCCGCATCGCCGTCGCAGTCTTGCCGACTCCCTTCGGCCCCTCAACTGCTACTGCGGGTAGGTCTCTCAGCAGCCGGTCGAGCTCGCCGTCGATGACCCTGGAAACGGTAGTCCAAGTTTCTACCCTACCTAATTGCAGATCCAAACACTACCATTCTGCAGTATCCAACCCTACCTTGCTGCCTCCGGAGTACCACCAGCCAGTTTGGCTAGCTCTGCGAACGCAGAACCAGGTTGCCGGTGACATCGTTGATGCCGACCGCTACGACGTCTCCGGTGGAGAGGGACGCTGCCATCGTCACCCGCAAGGTGCGGGCGCCATCGGCGGTGAAGGTGCCCGCCCGGACGCGGCTGCCATCGGATCGCTCCAGCCACAGGGCGTGCTCGATCCCGTCATCGAGACCCGCCACCGTGAGCTCAACCTGGGTGCCCCACGGGCGATCCTCCAGTTCTACCGCCGCCGTGACCCCTGGCGGTGCCTGGGTGAACTCCACGAGGCGACCCGGGCCTGGTGCGGTCAGCACGAAGAACCCGAGGGCGAAGGCCGCCGCGACGGCCACGCTGGCAGCCACCTGCGCGAGCCGACGCCGTTTGCGGGCACGCCGTTCACCGGCCACTGCGCCGAGAACCTGCAATGTGAACCGGGTACTGGGCACGGTGCGGTCCGCCACCCGGTCGGGGTCCGCAAGCGAAAGCAGGCGTGCCACCGGAGCGATCTCGGCGAGTTCGGCGCGGCACTGGGCGCAGCCGTCGAGATGGGCCTCCAGCGCGAGCTGCTCGTGGTCGTCGAGCAATCCACCTGCCAGCATCCCCAGCTGAGACCGCCAAGGGCGGCAGTCGTCACTCGTCATCGACCCATCCCATCTCGTCGAGCACCACGCGCAAGGCCTTGAGCCCGTAGAACACCCGGGTGCGAACCGTCGCCTCCGGCACACCGAGCGCGAGACCGACCTCACGAGCCGGGCGACCGCGCAGGTAGACCTCGACGAGGGCGACCCGGTGCGGCTCGGTCAGACGGCGCAGGGCCTCCTCGACCTGGAAGGAGACCAACAGCCGGTCCAGTGTGGCCGCAGCCACCGGATCCTCGGTCTGCACGTCCGGCAGCCCGACCAGTGGGCGCCGTGACCGGGCCCGCGACACGTCGATCACCACGTTGCGGCAGATCGCGTACAACCACGTCCGCAAAGACCCGAGCTGAGGGTCGAAGCGTCCGGCCGCTCTCCAGGCGCGGACGAAGGTCTCCTGGACTGCCTCCTCCGCGAGGCCACCGTCACCCAGGCTGCGGCCCGCGAACCCGAGCAGTTCGGCGGCGTGCTCGTCATATGCGGCGCGCAGGACGGCGTCGTCGTCCAGGCGCCCGGCCATCGGTACGGAACGCAGCGTAAGTCGCACCAGATACCGCCTCTCTACGCCGTCAGATCGATGTGTGGCGAAGGAGATACGACGGGCGGGCAGCAACCGTTCATCCGCAGCGTCCTGGGCGCCGGCTGAATGTGTGGGCGTGGTCGTGGCGTATCCCCGTCGTCAGCGTTCCGACCCGACAAGCAAAGGACATCAGCATGCGATCCCCTATCACCACGACCATCTTCGGACCTCGGCAGCGGACGGCCGTCGCGCTGCTCGTGGCCAGCGCGTCCGTGGCCCTGGCACTCGCTGGCGCTGGGCCCGCCAACGCACACGGCCCCAACAACGGTAAAGGCCCCACGGTCAACCTCACTGCCCCGAGCAAGTCCGTCGCCCCGGGCACCGGTGTGGTGGGCGCGGGCACATTCGAGGGGTCAGGCTTCGTCATCAACGTCGAGGCCATCACCCGCGATGACGTCCCGATCTTAGTCAACGAATCCCTCGACATTCGTAACCCCGAACTGCTGGGCGCGTCCAACCCCAACTACCCGGGCCTGGACGTCCGCACCGACATCGACTTGATCACGCCTGACGGTGGAATCATCCCCGCCAACACCAACCTCGCGACTTTGTTCAACATCGCTGGCACCGACGACACCCCGGGACCGGGCGTCACCGTATGGGCGGGCTGGCACGTCCTGGAGTCCATTCCTGCCAGCATCGACAAGTTCACCATCACCTCAACGGTCACCGACGACAACGGCAGGGTAGGCAAGGACGAGGTCAAGGTCCGGGTGGACCGCGACGGCCCCGCCTCCGGGCAGGCGCTCACCCCACCGCCCGGCGTCGTCCTCGGCGACAATCGCGACGACCGCGACGGCCCCCGCGTCACGTTGTCTGGTCCCCGCGAGAAGAGCCGCATCGCTACCGGACCCCTCGGTACCCCGGTCAACCCCGCCGGATCGCTCTTCTTCATTGAAGTAAGCGCACTGGACCGCACTGGCGCCGGCATTGGCGTCAGCGAGAACGGCCCCGGCAATGGACCTGGCGAGGTCAATGCCTTCGGCTCGATCCTCGACGCGGCCTCCATAGCCACGGCTGGGCCCAACCGAAACTTCCCGGGCCTGGTCATGACCTTCGACGCCCCGCTTCGTCAGCCCAATGGAAACCTCATCCCCGCCGGTCAAAACCTCGCCCCGCTGTTCAATATCGTAGGCAGCGAGGCCAACCGCAGGGGCAAGGTACTGACGACCGCCGACTGGGTGGTTGGTGGCTCCGTGGAACTGGCCAAGGACCAGAAGACCCTCACCGTTACGGCCATCGTCACCGATGAGGCCGGGCGTACCGGTTCGGACAGTTCCCGGTTCGGCATCAGCAACACGGTCAATGGCCAGGAGCTCACCCCCGCCCCCTGACCTGAGCGAACACATCCTGACCTGACGCTCACCCACCCGGGCATAGCCTGGGCATAGCCGGGTGAGCGTCAGGTCTTTCGCACACCCAGCAGGCGCAGCACCTGAACGACCAACCACGCCGCCGCAACCAGAACACCGAAGCCGATACCCAGAGTCAGCCACGTGACACCAACATCACCGGGCAACCGCGACGCCGATTCCGCCGCCGGCACCAGCAAGTCCTGCTCACGCAGCCAGGTCAGGGCGGCCGCGAACCACGGCCGCAGCAGTACCACCGAGCCGGTCACCAGGGCCAGGATGGCGATGAAAATTAACAGTCGGAACTCGCCCGGTTCCGGGTCGTCGCAGCATTCGCAGCTAGCCAACGTTGGCTCCTCCTTCAATCAGGTCGACGACCCAGGAGTACCCGGGTCGTCGGCGGATGCATCGGCGCTGAGGGTGACTGTGGCGTACCGCCGGTCGGTGACGCCGAGGATCGCTGACGCGACGGCCGCGTCCACGTTCTGCTCGGCCGGCACCGCGACGGTGAAGGCCAGCGCGATCTCGTCGTCGGGCACCGGCCCGGCCAGCCGGTCGGCCGCCGAGGCAACGGTGGCGGCGGTCGTCGGTCCGGGATCACGAGCCAGGGACCCGGCCGCTGCGGTGGTCACCGACGCAGCGGTGGGGTCGGGCGGGGTGGTCACCGACGCGGGGATTTGGTGGGGCGCGGTCGCGAGTGCCGCGTCGCCTGCTGCCTCGACGCCGCTGCGATCCGGTGACAGCAACAACCCCACCCCCGCGACGGCGAGTGCAGCTGCCGCCCCCCACAACACCACCGGGCTGGGCGGCCTCACGGCGCCCCCCGGTCAGCCGCACCCCGCCGGCGTAGCTGTCCAACCACATCGGCTCCACCCGCACCGTGGTCCCGGTGCGCGGCGCATTGACCATCCGACCGCCGCCCACGTAAATCCCGACATGGTGGACCCCAGCGCCGGTGACCGGGTTGAAGGCGAAGAACACGAGGTCACCGGGTACCAGGGCGGCGACCCCCGCCTCGCGCGGCACCCGGCTGCCCGCCCGGAACTGATCCGTGCTGACCCTCGGCAGGGTGATCCCCGCCTGGGCGTAGGCGTAGCGGGTCAGCCCGGAGCAGTCGAAGCCGACGGTTCCCCGCCCCCGCGCGAAGCCCTCGCTCGGCCCGGTCAGGCTGCCGCCGCCCCACTGCCCACCGTCGGTATCGAAGAAGACCGTGGTGTTGCCGCCCACTC
>CAZEYA010000157.1:0-8827 GCA_964516515.1 uncultured Kineosporiaceae bacterium
CGGCGGGCGTCGTCGATCGCGGCGTGTACCCGGCCCGCGATATCGCGGTAGGCCTCGCCCCAGGACGGGCGCCACGGGTTGCGAAGGTGCCACAGGTCACCGGCACGCAGGGAGGACCATCGGGAAGCGTGCGGCCTGCCCTCGAACACGCTGTCGCCGCTCTCGATCAGCCGGTCGTCGAGGGTGACCACCGGGCCGAGCGCGTCCGCCAGGGGTTGCGCGGTCTCCTGCGCCCGCTCCAGTGGACTGGACACGATCGCGGCGAACGGCTCGCATTCCTGGGCCAGGTGAGCGGCAACGGCCTTGGCCTGCCGCTGCCCGCGTTCGGACAGGTGAAAACCGGGCAGCCGGCCGTAGAGGATGTCGTCGGGGTTCTCGACCTCGCCGTGGCGCATCAGGACGACCACGCTGCGATCACCGGTCACGACGCGGCCGCGGCGGCCCTGGCGGCGTGCGGCAGGGCGTCGAGCACCCGGTCCAGAGCAGCGCTGTCGTGGGCCGCGGAGAGGAACCACGCCTCGAAGGCGCTCGGTGGCAGGTAGACGCCACGCTCCAGCATGGCGTGGAAGAAGGCCGCGAAGGCTGCGGTGTCCTGCTGCTGCGCGCCCGCGTAGTCGCTCACCTCGCCGGCACCATGCTCGCCGGTGAAGAACACGCTGAACATGCTGCCCGCATGACCGAGGACGTGCGGCACACCGGCCGCTTCCAGTGCCTCGTGCGCGGCTTGCGACACCGTTGCGGCCGCAGCGTCCACCGCCGCGTACACCTCGGCGGTGCAGTTGCGCAGCGTGGTCAGGCCGGCGGCGACCGCCACGGGGTTCCCGCTCAGCGTGCCCGCCTGGTACACCGGTCCCGAGGGAGCCAGGTGGGCCATGACGTCGGCCCGGCCACCGAACGCCGCCGCCGGGAACCCCCCGCCCATCACCTTGCCGAACGTGAACAGGTCCGGATCGAAGCCTTGTACCGCGCCTTCCAATCCGAACCAGCCGGCTGGGCTGACCCGGAACCCGGTCATCACCTCGTCGTGGATCAGCAGCGCCCCGGATTGGGTGGTCAGGTCGCGCAGCAGCCGCGAGAACCCGGGTGCCGGGGACACCACGCCCATGTTGCCGGCTGCGGCCTCGGTGATGACGCAGGAGATCTCGGCGCCGCGGGCCTCGAACAGCTCGGTGACCGCCGCGGTGTCGTTGTACGGCAGCACCACCGTGTCCGCAGCCGCCGCACCGGTGACCCCGGGGCTGCTGGGCAGTGAGAATGTGGCCACCCCCGACCCGGCCTGCGCCAGCAGTGCATCGACGTGACCGTGGTAGTGACCGGCGAACTTGACGATGACCGAGCGGCCGGTGAAGCCACGGGCCAGCCGCACCGCACTCATCGTCGCCTCGGTACCGGAGTTGACCAGCCGGACCTGCTCGACCGGGCCGACCCGGCCGACGATCTCCTCGGCCAGCTCGATCTCGCCCTCCGACGGCGCGCCGAACGAGAACCCCTTGGTCGCCGCCGTCGTCACGGCCTCCAGGACCGCCGGGTGGGCGTGACCGAGCAGCATCGGTCCCCACGAGCACACCAGGTCCACGTACTCGGTCCCGTCGGCGTCGGTCAGGTAGGGCCCGTGAGCGCTGGCTATGAAACGCGGTGTGCCGCCGACCGCCCGGAAGGCCCTGACCGGTGAGTTCACGCCGCCCGGGATGACATGACGGGCCCGCTCGAACAGCTCGACCGAACGATCGGTCGTGGGCGCGTAGGTGGCGGTCGTGGTGGGTGCAGTCACATCCCCCAGTGTGTCAAGCCCCGCCCCGGACCGGTCACCGGGTCGTGGGGACTCCAATGTCCCCGGCACGCCGTCAGCCCTCGCGCAGCCGCTGTGCCACGCGGCCCATGGCGGTACCCAGGGTGAGGAACTCCTCACGGGTCATGGCGTCCAGCAGTGCCTCGCGGACGCTGGTCACGTGCAGCGGCGCAGTGCGGGCGAGCAGACCCTCGCCATCGCACGTCAGCCGGCACAGGACACCGCGCCGGTCGTCCGGAGTGGCCACCCGCCGCACCAGACCGGCAGACTCCATCCGGGACACGGTGTGCGTCAGTCGGCTCTTGGAATGCACGACGGCCGCGGCCAGCTCGCTCATCCGCAACTCGTGGCAGGGGCGTTCCGAGAGCCGCACCAGGATCTCGTACTCGGCCAGAGACAGCTTGGCGGCGCCCAGTACCCGGTCCAGCCGTTCGGAGAGCAGTGCCGAACCATCGAGGAAGGACCGCCAGGCACGCTGCTCGTCGTCATCCAGCCAGCGGATCCCGCCGTCGACGGCGCCGTCCGCCGGCGGAGGAGGCGGAGGCTCGCTCGTCGACACGTCACCCACCCCAGCCGGCCTAGAGCCGCCGGGCGACGTCGAGTGCTGCATACGTCAGGATGATGCCCGCACCCGCGCGCCTGATGGCCATGACCGACTCCATCATGACCCGCTCGGCGTCGATCCAGCCGTTCGCGCCCGCGGCTGCGACCATCGCGTACTCGCCGGACACCTGATAGGCCGCGACCGGCACCGACACGGCGTCGGCCACCCGCCGGACCACGTCCAGATACGGCAGCGCGGGCTTGATCATGACGATGTCGGCGTCCTGCGCCACGTCCAGCGTCACCTCCAGCAGGGACTCCGCCGCGTTGCGCGGGTCCTGCTGGTACGTCAGGCGGTCGCCGGTCAGCGCCGACTCCACGGCCTCGCGGAAGGGCCCGTAGAACGCCGAGGCGTACTTCGCCGCATACGCGAGCACGGCGGTGTCGCTGAACCCGGCGTCGTCCAGGGCGGCACGGACCACCCCCACTTGGCCGTCCATCATCCCACTGGTCCCGACCACGGCGGCGCCCGCCGCCGCCTGGGCCGCCGCCACCGAGGCATAACGCTGCAGCGTGGCGTCGTTGTCGACCCGTCCCCGGGAATCGAGCACGCCGCAGTGACCATGATCGGTGAACTCGTCCAGACACAGGTCCGCCATCACCACCAGGTCGTCCCCAACCGTCGCGGCGAGGTCCGCCAGGGCCACGTTCAGCACGCCGTCCGGGTCGTCCGCGCCGCTTCCGACGGCGTCGCGACGCGCCGGAACACCGAAGACCATCAGCCCGCCCAGGCCCGCGGCGGCCGCCTCGCGGGCCGCCTCGACCAGCGACTTTCGCGAGTGCTGCACCACCCCGGGCAGGCTGGCGATCGCCCGCGGCTCGTCGATGCCCTCCTTGACGAAGACCGGCAGCACGAGGTCGCTCGGGTGAAGCCTGGTCTGCGCCACCAGCTCGCGCATCGCTGCCGACGCCCGCAGCCGCCGGGGCCGCCGGGTCGGACCGGGCGCCGACGGCGCGAGGCGCGTCAGCGCGCTCGAGCCGAGCGGCTCGCTCATCGTGCCCGGCGGCGCTGCGAGGGGCGCCGCTGCGACGGCCGGACCGGCTCCTCACCGGTCTCCAGGGCCGCGGCCCGCAACCTGGCCCCGTAGGAGGCCAGCGCATCGGCCAGCTCAAGGGCACTCGGCGTGGGTGACAACACGTCGACCCGCAGCCCGTGCTCTTCGGCAGTCTTGGCTGTGTTGGGCCCGATGCAGGCCACCACCGTCAACGGGTGCGGCTTGCCGGCGATGCCGACCAGGTTGCGCACCGTCGAACTGGAGGTGAACAGCACCGCGTCGAAGCCGCCGGCCTTGATGGCGTCGCGCAGCGGAGCGGGTGGCGGTGCCGCCCGGACCGTGCGGTAGGCGGTGACGTCGTCCACCTCCCAGCCCAGCTCCTGCAGTCCGGCGACCAGCGTCTCGGTGGCGATGTCGGCGCGCGGCAGCAGTACCCGGTTGATCGGGTCGGTCTGCTCGTCGTACTCCGGCCAGTCGGCGAGCAGGCCCATCGCGGACTGCTCACCCGATGGCACCAGATCCGGCTCGATGCCCCACTCGCGCAGTGACGCGGCCGTGACGCCCCCGACCGCGGCGATCTTGAGCCCGGAGAACGCCCGGGCGTCGAGGCCCAGCGCCTCCAGTCGCTCACGGACCGCACGCACGGCGTTGATGCTGGTGAACCCGACCCAGTCGTAGCGGCCGGTGACCAGGCCTCGCACCGCCTTGTCCATGTGCTGCGGCGTCCTGGGCTGCTCGACGGAGATCGTCGGCACCACGACCGCGGACGCGCCGTACTCGGTGAGCCGGTCGACGACGCTCTCGGACTGCTCCTTGGTGCGGGGCACCAGCACCCGCCATCCGAACAGCGGCCGGGTCTCGAACCAGCTCAACGAATCGCGGTGGGCCACCGCACTACCGACCACCAGCGTGGTGGGTCCCACGGCAGCGACGGCGTGAGCGGGAACCTGGGACAGCGTCAGCAACCGCGACGTCTGGTCCAGTGTCGTGCCGTTGCTGATCAGCATCGCCGGGGTGCTGTCCGCCCACCCCTCGGCGGCGAGCCGGGTGGCCGCGGCCGCGAGCTGCTCACCGGCGCCCAGCACCACCACGGCGTCATGCTTGGCGTCGGCCCCGCGTGTGATCGGTCCGTCGCCGTGATCGTTGGCGTAGACGACGTGGACAGCCGAGGTGTGGCCGCCGGGTGCGATCGGCACCCCGGCATAGACAGGAACGGCGGTGGCGATCGGCACGCCGGGCACGATCTCGATGTCGATACCGGCCTTCCGGCAGGCGGCGACCTCCTCGACGATGCTGGAGAACGTCGTGGAGTCACCATCGATGATGCGCACCACGCGGGCACCCCCGGAGGCCGCGTTCACCACGGACTTGGCACGGGCGGCCCGGCCCAGCGGGGTGCCGTCGATGTCCCGGCCGCCGTCGACGACCCTGACGTCGGGCCGGGCGTGGCGGGTGAGCACATCGGCTCGATCGAGGATGTCGACGATGATCACGTCCGCATCGGCGAGGAGGCGTGCGGCACGCAGCGTCAGCAGGCCAGGATCGCCTGGTCCACCGCCGACGAACGACACCGACCCCGGGCGGTTGCCGGGTGTAGTGGGCAGCAAGGTCACGGGTTTCATCGTCTTCCCTGGTTCGCAACGGATGGTCTGGTTCGTCGGGATATCAGTCGTCGGGACATCGGGTTGTGGCGGGTGGTTCACAACTGTGGATCAGGCGGGAGAGACGCCGGGTCCCGCAACGTCGCGGGCAGGGCGTCCATGTCGATGGCGGCCGTGGCAGCCAGCGTCCTCGCGACATCGCCACCCAGCATCTCGGCGCCCGAGGTATCGGTGACGACCGCCGAGGAGGACGCGCGAGCCACGCCCGACCAGGACCGTGCGCCGGTCGGCTCCGGCGGGCTCGGCAACCCGAGAGACGCCCGGAGATAGAGCTCGACGGCGTCTGGCCCGCCGGTCTCGGCGATACCCGCGTCGGCCAGTGCGCCGATCGGCGCCGAGCAACCCGCGGCCAGCGTGGCGAGCACGGCCCGCTCGGCCGCGACCGCCCACCGGGTCGGCGGATGGTCGAGGAGGTCGCGCACCCAATCGGTCAACGGGTCGTCCAGCCGGGTCTCGATCGCCAGTGCGCCCTGCCCGGGGGCCGGCAGCATGCGCAGCGGGTCGAGCAGCTCGCTCGCCTCGGCGTCGCGGCCCAGCCGCCGCAGCCCGGCCAGCGCCACGACGACGGCGTCCAGGTCGTCGCCGACGCGCCCCAACCGGGAGTCGACATTGCCGCGGATGTCGACCACCTCGAAACCCATCCCGAGTGCCGCCAACGCGGCCGCCCGCCGTGGCGACCCGGTACCGATCCTCGCGCCGGCCGGCAGATCGTGCAGCAGCCGGCCGCCCGCGCTGACGAGGGCGTCGCGCGGGTCCTCGCGCATCGGCACCGCCGCGAGCGCGATTCCCTCGGGCGCAGCGGTCGGCAGGTCCTTGAGGCTGTGCACGGCGACATCGACTCGGCCGTCCAGCAGCGCCTCGCGCAGCGCCGAGACGAAGACGCCGACGAGGCCGAGGGTGCGGCCCAGCTCGCTCAGCGGCGCCTGGGACGCGTCGCCATGGGTACGGATGTCGACAAGGACGCTCTCGCGTCCCGAGCCGCTCAGCGCCGAGGCCACCCCGCCGGACTGCGCCCTGGCGAGCGCGCTGGCCCGGGTGCCGACTCGCAGCACCCCGCTGCGGGCGAGGCGAGCGGCGATGCCCGGCGCCGGGGTGTCGGATCGGGTGACGGCGGTCATGGCAGTACCCGGTCGACGGTCGAGACGTCGGTGACGTCGAGGTCGAAGAGCGTCCGCAGCGCCTCGGCGTACAGGCTGCCGCCCGGCGCGTCGGCGAGTTGCTTCACCCGCACGGTGGGGGTGTGCAGCACCTTGTCCATCGCCCGCCGAACAGTGCGCTCGACCTCGGCCGCCACCTCCGGCGTGACATCCGGCAGGCGCCGCCGCAGCCGGGCGAGCTCAGCGTCCAGGATCCCCGCCGCCTGCTCCCGAAGTGCCACGACGGTAGGGGCGACATCAGCGGCCGCGCGGGCAGCCCGCCACAGCGTGACCTCCTCGGTGACGATCGTCCGGGCTGCGACGGCCTCCGGGCGGATGCCCAGGCCGGCGAGATCGGCGCCGAGACCTTCGAGGTCGATCACCGTCACGCCGTCGACCTGTTCGGCCAGCGGGTCCACGTCGCGGGGCAGGGCGAGATCGACCAGGACGAGTGGGGTGCCCAAACCCTGGCGCGCGGCGGCCACCATGGTGGCCTCCACGACATGGCCGACCGCGCCGGTGCAGCAGATCACCAGGTCAGCCGTGCGCAACAGTTCCGACAGCTGCTCCAAGCCGGCGGCCTCGGCAGCCCCGCCGGCGGCCGACACGAGCCGCCGGGCCGCGTCGCCGCTGCGGTTGACAACGGCCAGAGTCCCAGCACCGCCCGCGGCTCGGCGACCCAGTGAACTGGCCACCACCGTGGCCATGGCGCCGGCGCCCACGAGGACCACCCGGCCGGCCGGTCCATCCAGGTACTGCTCAGCCCGGTCCAGCGCGTGCTCGACCAGGGCGTTGCTCAGCCGGTCCAGGCCGGTCTCGCTCTGCGCCCGCTTGCCGGCTCGCAGCGCCTGTTGGAAGACCTCCTCGAGTTCGCGTGACAGCGAACCACCGTCGGCGCGGGCCGTTTGCCACGCCGCGCGGACCTGACCGAGGATCTGGCTCTCGCCGATCGCCATCGAGTCCAGCCCGGCCGCCACCGTGAACAGGTGCTCGGCGGCCGCCGCGTCGTAGTGCGCATAGAGGAACCCGGCCAGCGTGTCGAGGTCGACCTCGCTGTAGCGGGCCAGCGCGCCCGCGATCTGAGCGACGCCGCCGTGGAAGCGGTCGGCTTCGGCGTACACCTCGATCCGGTTGCACGTGGCCAGCACGACCGCGTCGGCCAGGTGAACGCCTGCCGCGAGTTCGGCCTGGAAACCCGGGTGCGCGGCGCCCAGGGCAGCTCGCTCCAACAGGGGCAGCGGCGCGCTGCGATGGGAGACCCCGACGGCGATGAGGCTCATCGGCCCGCTCCCGACACAGCTTGCCGGGTCGCGACTCCGGACTCGGTGTCCTCGCGGCGGCGGGACTCGCGGAACCCGAGGATCTGCAATTCGGCCGAGAGGTCGACGTGGCGCACGTGCACGCCTGGCGGCACCCCGATGGCGGCGGTCGCGAAACTGAGCAGGCTCGTCACACCGCCCGCGACCATCCGGTCGGCGACGGACTGGGCGGCCTCGGCCGGCGCAGCGATCACCGCGATCCGGATCCCGGCCAGGCGCAGCACCTCGGGGGCCTCGTCCATGTGGTGCACCCGGATGCCGGCGACCTCGCTACCGACCACAGCCGGGTCGATCTCGAACAGCGCCGCTACGCGCAGCCCGCGGTGCGCGAAGCCGACGTATCCGGCCAGGGCGCGCCCCAGGTTGCCCAGGCCGGCGATCGCCACCTCCCAGTCGTCGGCGACGCCCAGCGTCATCGAGATGGCGTGGACCAGATGACCGACGTCATAGCCGACGCCACGGGTGCCGAACGAGCCTAAGTAGGAGAGGTCCTTTCGGACCTTGACCGCGGATTCCCCCACCTGCACGGCGAGCGCCTGACTGGACACCGTGGTGACACCGTCGGCTGCGATCTGGCGCAGCGCGTGCAGGTACCCGGGCAACCGTCCCACCGTGGCCTCGGGCACGGCGCGTGGGTCATCGGCGACCGTCGGGTCCGAGGTCACCGGTGTGGCTGCGCTCGTGACACGGCGGAGGTCGACGGTCGGGCGCAACGGCATGCGTGACCACTCCTCACTGGATGCCCGGTCAGATTACGTGCTTGTGAAGGAAAGCACAAAGTCTCGGGGTCGTCAGCCGAACGCGGGTCCTCGCTGCACCAGGAGGGCGTAGAGCGTGCGCTGGATGATCTCCCGGATGTGGTCCGTCATCTCCAGCACGACCAGCGGATCATCGGCGTCCGACGGCTGGTGGATGTCGGTCGGGACGGGCATCCCGAAGTCTATGATCCACTTGCTCGGCAGCGGGACCAGCCCGAGCGGTCCCAACCACGGCCACGTCGGGGTCAACGGCCAATACGGCATTCCGGTGAGCTTGGCCAGTGGCGAGACATCGGCGAGCATCGGGTAGGTCTCCTCCGCGCCGACCACGGATACCGGGATGATCGGCGCGCCGGTCCGGATCGCCGAGGACACGAATCCACCGCGGCCGAAGCGCTGGAGTCGGTAGCGGTCGCGATACAGCTTGCCGATCCCCTTGAAGCCCTCCGGCCACACCCCCACCAGTTCGCCCGCGGACAGCAGCCGTTCGGCATCTGCCGCCGCCGCGAGGGTCGCGCCGGCGCGACGGGCGATGTCCCCCACCACCGGTGTGGCGAACATCAGCT
>CAZEYA010000158.1:0-8809 GCA_964516515.1 uncultured Kineosporiaceae bacterium
CGGGCGCCACTCGCCCACCACTCGTACGGCGCACCTCAGGCCGTGCGCAGGACGGCACCCGTCCTGCTACTCGCCGATGCGACGGCCGCGTCGCGCACCGATGCGATCTCGGCCGCCTTGAGCGTGCGGTCCGGGGCACGAAACCGTAGCGAGAAGGCGAGTGACTTGCGGCCTGGCCCCACCTGGTCTCCGGTGTACACGTCGAACAACCGTACCGACTCCAGCAGGTCACCCGCTCCCTCGCGCAAGGCGGCGGTGACGGTGGCGGCCGGGACCGGCTCGTCGACGACGAGTGCCACGTCCTCCTTCGCCACCGGGAACGTCGAGATCGGCCTCGCCGACAGCTCGCCGGGAGCGGCGGCGACGACCCGGTCCAGGTCCAGCTCGGCAGCGACGATCCGTGGCGGCAGCCCCAGCCGGGCAAGGACCCGGGGGTCCAGCTCGCCGGCGTGACCCACCAGCTCCTGCGTCCCCGCCAGCACCAGCCGGGCGCACCGGCCGGGATGCCACGGCGGGTGCTCGTCCTGCGACACCTCCAGCTCGGCCCCGACCGTCCGCGCAACCACCTGGGCCATCGACACGGCGTCGGCCCAATCCGCCGGCCGGGCCGGCATCGACCACGAGGCAGGCACGTGCTGCCCGGTGAGCACGACCGCCACCCGGCGTGGCTGCGACGGCAGCGCCTTGTCGAGATCGGCGAGCTCCGCCTCACTCGGCCGGCCGGTGGCGGGCAGGACCCGGGCCACGGCATCCCCGCCGTCGGGGCGGAACACCAGGCCGACCTCGAACAGCCCCACATCGAGGAGCCCCCGGGCGACGTTGCGCCGCAGCGTGTCCAGCAGGGGTGGCAGCAGCGAGGTGCGCAGCTGCGGCTGCTCGGCAGAGATCGGGTTGGCCACCGTCAGCGCCTGCCGGCGGGGATCGTCGGAACTCAGGCCGAAGACGTCATGGATGCCCGGCGAGACGAACGGGTAGGACAGCACCTCGACCAGGCCGCGCTCGGCGAGCGCACGCGCCACCGATCGTCGGGCCCGCTGCGGACCGGTGAGGCCGCCGCCGGGCGGAGCGATCGGCAGCACCGACGGTATCCGGTCATAGCCGCGCAGCCGCGCCACCTCCTCGACCAGATCGACTCCGAGCCGGAGGTCGGGCCGCCATGACGGCGCCGTCACCACGAGATCCGCGCCGGCCCCCGCGACGTCGCAGCCGATCGCGGTCAGGGTCTCCTGGACCTCGGCCGGGGTGTAGGGCAGCCCGACGACGCGGGCGGGCAGGTCGGCCGGCATCCGGATAGCCGGTACTTCCTGGCGCCGATCGGTGTCGGTGACCTGGCCGGCGGTGCCACCGCCGAACTCGATGAGCAGGTCCACGGCCAGCTGCGCTGCGCGGTGGGCGAGATCGGTGTCCACGCCCCGCTCGAAGCGGCGGCTCGCCTCACTGCTCAGGCCGTGGCGCCGCGAGGTCCGCGCTATCGACACCGGATCGAAGTGCGCGGCCTCGACCAGCAGGTCGGTCGTCGTAGCGGACACCTCGCTGTCGGCCCCGCCCATCACGCCGGCCAGACCCAGCGGCCGGGCGCCCCTGCCACCCCGGCTGTCGGTGATGAGCAGGTCCTCGGCGTGCAGCGACCTGGTGACGCCGTCCAGCGTTACCAGGGTCGCGCCCTCCAGGGCCGGCCGTACGACGATGGGTGCGGTGAGGGTGGCCAGATCGTAGGCGTGCAGCGGCTGGCCCAGGGCGAGCATGACGTAGTTGGTCACGTCGACCGGCATCGAGATCGGCCGCATCCCGGCCTGCTCGAGACGGCGCCGCAGCCACGGCGGCGAACCCGCGTCGGAGCGGACTCCGCGGACCACCCGGGCGACGAAGCGGTCGCACCCCGCGGCATCGTCGATCTCGACGGCGAACCCGTCGGCGGTCGGCGGCGGCGTGTCCCGCGGGGCGGGATCGGTGAAGGTGGCACCGGTGGCGTGGCCGTACTCGCGGGCGATGCCGCGGATGCTGAACGCGTAGCCGCGGTCGGGAGTGACGTTGACCTCGACGGTCTCCTCGTCCAACCCGAGCAGCCTGATGGCGTCCGAGCCCACCGCGACGTCACCGTGACCGATCCCGGCGAGCACGATGATGCCGTCATGATCCTCGCCGATCCCCAACTCGCGGGCCGAACAGATCATGCCGTCGGAGGTGTGCCCGTAGGTGCGGCGGGCGGTGATGGCGAAGCCCCCGGCCAGGACCGCGCCCGGCAGGCTGACCACGACGAGGTCGCCGACGTCGAAGTTGGCCGCCCCGCAGACGATTCCGCGAGGCTGCGCCTCACCGACATCGACCTGGCACCAGCGGATCGTCTTGCCGTTGCGCTGCGGCTCGGGCTCGAACGTGACGACCCGGCCGACGACGACGGGGCCACGGACGTCACCGCCGTGGATCGCCTCCTCCTCCAGACCCACCCGTACCAGATCCGCTGCGACATCGGCCGCGGTGGTGCTGGCGGACAGCGTGACGTACTCGGCCAGCCAGGGCAGCGGGGCGCGCATCAGATCTCCATCCCGAACTGCCGTGAGAACCGGGCGTCGCCCTCGATCATGTCGCGCATGTCGGCGATGCCATGGCGCAGCATGAGGGTGCGCTCCAGCCCCATACCGAAGGCGAACCCGCTGTAGCGATCCGGATCGACCCCGCACGCCACCAGGACGTTGGGGTGCACCATGCCGCAGCCGCCCCACTCGATCCAGCCGGTGCCCTTGCAGGTCCGGCACGCGGGGTCGGCCCCCCGGCAGCGGAAGCAGCGGAAGTCCATCTCCGCGCTGGGCTCGGTGAAGGGAAAGAAGGACGGCCGCAGTCGGGTGGTGACCCCGGCACCGAACATGGCCGCGGCGAAATGGTCGAGCGTGCCCTTCAGGTGCGCCATGGTCAGGCCCTCGGCGACGGCCAGCCCCTCGACCTGGTGGAACACCGGCGAGTGAGTGGCGTCGAGCTCGTCGGTGCGGAACACCCGGCCGGGCGCGATGACGTAGACCGGCGCGCCGCGGGCCAGCAGCGCCCGGGCCTGCACCGGCGAGGTGTGCGTCCGCAGTACCAGCCCACGCTCGGGCGGGTCGATGAAGAACGTGTCCTGCATCTGCCGCGCCGGGTGATCCGGCGCGAAGTTCAGCGCGTCGAAGTTGAACCACTCCGCCTCCACCTCGGGGCCTTCGGCGACCTGCCAGCCCATCGCGGTGAAGGTGTCGGCGATCAGGTCGGCGACGGTCGCCAGCGGGTGCCTCGCCCCTTGCGGGGCCCGCTCCGTCGCCAGCGTCACGTCGACCCGCTCCGAGGCGAGCATCCGCTGCTCGGCATGTGCGGTCAGCTCGGCTGTGCGCTCGGCGAGCGCCGCCCGGACCACGGCCCGGGCTGCACTTACTCGCTTGCCCGTCTCGGCCTTGGCCGCCGGGGGCAACGCGCCGATCTCGCGATTGGCCAGCGCCAGCGGGCTGCGGTCACCGTCGTGGGCGAGCCGGACAGCCTTCAGGTCGTCCAGATCGACGGCACCGGTAACCGCCGCAACAGCCAGATCCCGAGCCTCCTCGACCGCGGCGGCTTGCAGCGGCGCTACCGCTACGGGGTCATACGTCGTATTGGGCCCGGACACGGATCCCGAGTTTAGGTCCTCAAGGGCAGCACACGGTGACCACTGTTCGCCCAGACGTGCGGTTCCGTCCTCGTGGGCCAGTGGGGCAGGCCATGATGTCAGTGACCTCGTGCGCTCTTGCTACTTCCCGCAGCAGCGCGCCGGAGGACATGATGACCACCGAACCGACATGTCCTGCATGACAACGACCGCAGACGAGGACGAGGCTTCCATGGACGCACTTCACGACGATCCAGCGATCATGACGGGCGAGGACGACTTCGACACCGTGATGCGTGGTTACAACCGCGCGCAGGTCGACGACTTCGTCGCCCGTACCCGCGCCGAGCTCGGGGACCTGGAGCAGCGGCTGGCGGTCGCCCGGCGGGAGACCGAGCGGGTTCGCAAGGACCTCGCCGCCACGCAGCGCGAGCTAGAAGTACAGCGCAGCGACGCCAAGCCGGCCCATGCGGCGGTCAGTGAACGGCTGTCGCAGATCCTCCGGTTGGCCGCGGAGGAGGCCGACCAGGAACGGACGGCGGCCGAGGCGGCCATCGCGGATATGCGTGCCGAGGCGGCGACCTCGGTCCAACGGCTGCGCGAGGACGCGGCCGCGGAATCCGAGCGCACCATCGCCGCGGCGCGCGAGCAGTCCAACCGTGACCTCAAGGCCGCGCAGGACGAGGCGCAGAGTCTCGTGGCCACCTCGCGCGACGAGGCCGAGCGCTCCGTGGCGACAGCCCAGGAGCGTGCCCACCGACTGGTCTCGGCCGCCGAGCGTCGCGCGGTCGCCGTCAACGACATAGCCAACCGCCGCCTGGCGATGATGGACGAGCGCCACACCGAGACAGTGCGGCGGCTGTCGGAGATCCGCGACGCGCTGGTCGGTGTCCTTGGCGAGGAGTCGGGCCGGCCGGCGCTGGAGGCGGAGGTCGACGCGGTGTCCACCGGGGAGGTGGCCGAGCGGCCGCCCGGTGTCAACGGTGACCGTGTCCCTGTCGGGGGGACGTCGACCTCGGCGGCGGTTGCCCTCGGGTCGACGGCGGACACGCCCGTCGCAGCCGACGTCGACAGCCACCTCTCCGGTGCCGGGGATCTGGGTGGTGGCGAGCCGCTCACCTCACCGGACGTGACGACGGCTGACGACTTCGGCGCACGCACGGTGGACTCCAGCGGCCCGGGCGAGAGCGCTGGACCGGTCAAGGACGAGTCCCTGCAGAGCGCCGTTCGCGCCGGCCGCTGAGACGGCACGCCGTCGACGTGTGGGCAGCGCACGTCTGAGTTTCCGCTGAGCTTCAGCCGAGCCGGGCGGAGGCGAACAGCACCAGCGTCGCGGCCATCGCCAGGTTGAGACTCTCGGCGTGACCGCGGATCGGGATCCGCACCACGGCGTCGGCTTCCGCCCTGACGTCGACATCGAGGCCGTGGGCCTCGTTGCCCAGCAGCCACAGCTGCGGTGCCGTGGGTGCAGGGCCGGCTCCGCGGGCGAGGTCGTCCAGTGACAGTTCACCGTCGGCCGCGGTCGCAAGGATCCGCCATCCCCGACCCCGGGCTTCCGCTATCGCCCGATGCGTGTCGGCGACCCGGGTGACGGGTAGGTGGAAGAGACTGCCGGCAGTCGACCGCACGACCTTGGGAGAGAACGGGTCGGCACAGCCCGGGCTCAGCGCCACCACGGCCGCGCCCGACGCATCCGCCGCCCGGATCACGGTGCCGACGTTGCCCGGGTCACGCACCGACACGAGCAACGCCCCGAAGCCGACGGCGGGTAGCTGCAAGGGTTGCGGCTCGGGTATCCGGGCGATCGCCAGCACTCCGGAGGGTGCGGCGGCGCTCGACATCGCCGCCATTACCCGGTCGCTGACCTCCACGAGCCGAGTGCCGTCGGCTGCCGCCGCCACGACCTCCGGATGCCGCGCCACGGCGGCCGCCGTGGCGTACATCGCGCTGACATGCCACCGGCCCGCCCGGTCGGCGGCCAGCAGCAGCTCAGTGACGGCGTGCGGCCCCTCGACGAGGAATTGCCCGGATCGCCGGCGGCCCGCCGCCGTGGCCAGGTGCGCAACGGCGAGCACCCGGTCGGCACGCGGGTTGTCCAGCGGCGCGACCAGGTGAGGATCAGGCAGCGGCGGCGTTCGGGGTGCCAGCGGCCGTGGTGACAGCGGCGGTGGTGCCATCGCCGGCGGTCGTGGGCAACGCGGCCTGCGCCGCTCGGACCAGCACCGTGAAGGCGGGCATGTCGCTGACGGCCAGCTCGGCCAGCATGCGGCGGTCGACCTCGATGCCGGCGATCTTCAGACCCTGAATGAACCGGTTGTACGTCAGGCCATGGGAACGGGCGGCGGCGTTGATCCGCTGGATCCACAGCCGGCGGAAGTCGCCCTTACGGGCCCGTCGGTCGCGATAGGCGTACACGCCCGAGTGCATGACCTGTTCCTTGGCCTTGCGGTACAGCCTCGACCGCTGGCCCCGGTACCCGCTGGCCTGCTCGAGGATCTCGCGACGCTTCTTCTGCGCATTGACTGCGCGCTTCACACGTGCCACGTGTGACCTCCTTGTGATTGGGGGGCAGACGCGAGGTCCGCGAGTCGCGGGACCATCGCCTCGGCCCGGTGGTCAGTGACCGAGCAGCCGGCGCGCCCGGCGGGCATCGGCCGGCGCGATCTCCACGTCGACGGCGAGTCGACGGGTCCGGCGTGAGGACTTGTGCTCGAACAGGTGCCGACGGTTGGCACGCTCACGCATGATCTTGCCGGAACCGGTGATCTTCATGCGCTTCTTGGCGCCGCTGTGTGTCTTCTGCTTGGGCACGAAGTGCCTCCTCTCGAGTGCGCCGGGGTGACGCGCCTACTGGTGCGGATAGCTGTATGACTGAATCGCTACGTGCTGGCCCTCAACCCTCCACCGCGGTGGACTGATGTGCCGCCGGTGCCGACCCGGTGGGACTGGTCTCGCCGGCCACCTCCGACTCGCGCTGCCGGCGCTGCTCGGCCTTGGCGTCCGCCTTCTTGCGGTGCGGACCGATGACCATGACCATGTTGCGGCCGTCGACGCGCGGTGCGGACTCCACCGCACCGAGGTCGCTGACATCCTCGGCCATTCGCTGCAGCAGCCGCAGGCCCATCTCCGGCCGGGATTGCTCCCGGCCACGGAACATGATCATCACCTTGACCTTGTCGCCGCCCTTGAGGAAGCGGACGACGTGGCCCTTCTTGGTCTCGTAGTCGTGCGAGTCGATCTTCAGCCGGAGCCGGATCTCCTTCAGCACGGTGTTGGTCTGGTTCTTGCGCGCTTCGCGCTCTTTGATCGCGGACTCGTACTTGAACTTCCCGAAATCCATCAGCTTGGCGACTGGTGGCCGCGCCTGCGGCGCCACCTCGACGAGGTCCAGCTCGGACTCCTGGGCCAGGCGCAGTGCGTCCTCGATGCGGACGATGCCGACCTGTTCGCCGTTGGGGCCGACCAGTCGGACTTCGGGGACTCGGATACGGTCGTTGATGCGCGTCTCGGTGATGTGTGCTCCTCAGGTGGGTGACAGGTGGTGGGAGCCACGTGCAGGCCCCCGCAACCACGCCGACGTAGGAGACGGCCCAACCCAGGGATCACCGAGAGGAACCGCGGCAAACCGCGGGACCGACCCGGACGGCGTGACGCCGTTGAGGTGGGAGTCTCCTCCGCTTGCTGCCCGGGGCCCCGGCCGGCGGCGTGGTCGTCGCAGACCGGTGTTACTGTCCCGAGTGGTCGACGCCAGGGTAGCAGCATGAGCTCCGAGGACCACGATCGAGCACCGCGCGAGGCTCGGACCGCGCTGGCGGCACAGACCCGGGACATCGCGGAGGTCGGTGCCGTGGAGATCATCACGACGGCGGCGGTGCACCTGATGTCCGCGGCAGCGGTCGCGGTCGGCCTGGCCGACCACCTGGCCGACGACCTGGCTGACGGGCCCGCCGACGAGCCCGGCGCCGGTGGCCTGACGGATTCGGCCGGCCATGCCGACCTCGACGAGGCGCGTAAGCTGATCACTGCCCTCGCCGGGCTGATCACGGCGGCCGCCCCGGATCTGGGCTCGATGCACGCTCGATCGCTGCGCGACGGGCTCCGCAGCCTGCAGTTGGCTTTCCGCGAGGCCTCGCTCGTTCCCGACGAACCCGGAGCCGGGCCGGGCGAGAAGTGGACCGGCCCCGTACTCCCGTCTACCCCCTCGCCGCCGCCAGCGCCTGCGTCAGCGTGAACGCCTGCGCGTACAACGCCTTGCCGACGATGGCGCCCTCCACACCCAGGCCGGTGAGCCCGCGCAGGGCCACGAGGTCGGCCAGCGAGCTGACGCCGCCGGAGGCCACGACGGGAGCGGTCGTCGCCTGGCAGATTCGCGTCAGCAGGTCGAGGTTGGGGCCGGTCATCGTGCCGTCTCGGCGGACATCGGTCACCACGTAGCGGGTGCAGCCGTCGGCGTCGAGGCGCGCCAGGGTCTGCCACAGGTCGCCGCCGTCACGGGTCCACCCCCGGGCCGAGAGCGTCTCGCCGCGGACGTCCAATCCGACGGCGATCCGCTCGCCGTGCCGGGCAATGACGCGCCGGGTCCAGTCGGGGTGCTCCAGCGCCGCGGTGCCTAGGTTGACCCGCGCACAGCCGGTCGCCAGCGCCCTGGCCAGCGACTCGTCGTCCCGGATCCCACCGGACAGCTCGACGCAGACCCCCAACACGGTCATCTCGGCGGTGACGGCACCCATGACATCGGCGTTGGAACCACGCCCGAAGGCCGCGTCGAGGTCCACCAGGTGGATCCACGCGGCACCCTGCTGGTGCCATTGCAGCGCTGCCTCCAGCGGGTCGCCGTACCCGGTCTCCGAGCCGGCGGCCCCCTGCACCAGCCGCACCGCGACACCGCCTGCGACGTCGACGGCAGGCAGCAGGATCAGCGGCGGAGTGCCCTCGGCGTCGGTCGCAACGGAATCGGTCACAACGGAATCGGTCCCGACAGCGTGGGTCACAACAGGATCGGTCACAGCCGGCGACCGTAGCGACCTGGTCCGCGGCGCTCGGCATCGGTCAACCAGATGGCGATGAGCGGGAGCAGCGCGACGGTGACCACGGCGACGAGCACCCGACCCGTGACCGAGGTCCACAGCACCCAGCCGACGACATTGAGCACGAACAGCGTGGCGATGATGGGCGCCCACCGACGGGCCCGGGCGCGCCCGG
>CAZEYA010000159.1:0-8773 GCA_964516515.1 uncultured Kineosporiaceae bacterium
GTCGGGAAGCTGCCGGTGACGTCGACCGAGCCGGCGGCACGTACGGCGACCCCCGCCCCGAAGGCCCCGCCGTAGCAACAGTCGAGCAGGAGCACGACGCTGCGGGAACGGCTCGCCCGCATGCACCGCTGCACGAAGTCGGCCGACACAGCCGTGGACTCCAACCGACCCAGACGGGTGTTGCTGGCGGCGAAGAAGAGCTCGCCGGACTCGCTCTTGAGCCCGTGGCACGACAGGTGGAGCAGCAGCAGGTCGTCGGGCCGGCTCTCGGCGAACAGCTCCTCTACCCGGGCCTGCACCCGGTAGGACGGCTCGTTGTGGATGACGTCAACCTCGAAGTCACCGATCTGCGGGTCGCCAAGGACTGCGGCCAGTGCCGAGGCGTCGGCCTGGGGCGAGCGGAGGTCTCGCAGCCCCTCGTTCTCGTAGGAGTCGCTGGTGACCAGCAGGGCCTTCCGCGCGCCGCTCATGCCGACGGCGCCTCCTGGGCGTGGCGGGCGACGAAGAGCCCGACCAGCCGCTCCTGCTCCGCCGACGTCGCGCCCGACAGCTCCAGCACGTCACCGTCGAGCTCCAGGCGGACCTTCCGGTCGGGCTGGGGACTGCGCCCGAGCCAGCCGCGCACCGTCATCACGACGGCCCGGAGCATCGCCGAGTTGCCGACGCTGAGGACCAGGCCGCCGACGGCGATCAGGTCGAAGCCCTTTGAGCCGTCCGGCGCTACGCCGCCGCGGGTGGGGGAGACGTCCTCCACGTCGAGCCGCTCCAGCTCCTCAAGCAGGTACCGCGTAACCGTATCGAGCCGCTCGGCGTCGGCGCCGTCCTCGAGGATCTCGACCCTCACCTGCTGGTCCATCGGCATGCTCCCTGTGGCTGCCGGCACCACGATCCTCCGGCCGAGGGATCTGATCAAGCCGTTCCCGTCGCCGCCTCGCACACCAGCTCGACGAAGAGGTCCGCTCTCATGATCGACTCGAGCAGTGCGTCCGGGTACACCGTGGCGACGCTCGCAGCGTCGTCGACCGCACGTCAGCGCCGACGGCGTGAGCTGGTGTGCCGCACGAACTGCCCGGACATCCCGCCCGCGCCTACCGACGCCTGAGCCCAGGCGGTTCAAGGGCCCGTCGAGGGCTTCTTCTACGCCGTCAGCGACGAGGGCACCACCATCAACCCGGAGCCGCTGCCGTTTGACCCGCAGACCTGCAGATGGCTCGCGCTGCAGGACGAGGAGTACGCCAGCGCGGTGGACTGGGCCGCCCGCGAGCTCACCACCGACGACGCGTTCCAGCCGGCGAGCCAGCTGCCTGACGGTGCGTGGGTGTCCGATGCAACGATCAGCTCAGCAAGCCTCACCTCAACCGCGAAGTACAACGGCATCCAGGTGCACCCGCAGGGCGTGTGGCTCGAGGGCACCGCCCAGCTCGCGTGCGCGGTCAGATCTGCGGGTCGCCAAGGACCGCGGCCAGTGGGGCCAGGCAGCTGGCTGGGGCGAGACAGCGACACTGATCGTGTACGACGTCGCCGACGATCGGCCGGGCGCATTCCGCGCTCACGGCCACAGCGGCAGCGCTCTGCAGCCGCCTGACTGGCCCTCGGCCACGGCCCGGCCAACTCGTAGGGGAACTCGTCGTGTGGTCTAGAGATGCACGGTCTGACCGGCAGGACCTGGCCCTGGAGCAGTTGGCATTCAGTCACTGCCTGAGCGGGGTCATCAGTCACTGACGCAGCGACGTGACGAGGGCCGCCGCGCGGTCGGGGTGGTCGATGAACGGGTTGCGGTTGCCCTGGCGCTCGTGGATCGTGGCGTTGCGGTGGCGCTCCCACTCCGCGACCGGGTCTTGGGCGTGCCAGGCCAGCAGGTCGTCGTAGCGGGCGGGGTCGAGCTCATCGGGCTCGATCACCTCCGGGTAGCGCAGCGTGACGAACAGCAGGGCCCGCGCCGCCACCCCCTCGCCCTGATCGGGCTCGAAGCCCGCGTTGGTCCGCTTGCCGCAATCCGGTCGGACGGCGTCGGCCACGACGCCATCCGGTAGGTCGGGCTCCGCCGCCTGCTCGGGCTCGGGCGGCCAGTGGGACAGCTCGACGAACGGGGTGTTCCCGCGAAAGCTGTTGCAGCGCGACTCGCAGGCGAACAGGTGGTGTAGGTCGCCCCGCATCGGCTCGGCCTTGCCGAACCAGCTCTGCGGGACGACGTGCTCGCAGTTGTAAGGGAGCACCTCCTCCAGCTGGTCCACCAGCTGGTCGTGGGTCTGCTCCGTGAGGCCCTCGAGAGATGCCGCCCGCCGGTGCCGTCGGTCCAGGACCGCCGCGTCCGCGCGGATCAATTCGGCCGGTGTACAGGCTCGTCAGGGTGAGGTCGGGCTGCAGGTCCACCCACGGGTACAACTCCACGCTGGGGCGGTACCGGGGCCTGCGCTCGTGCGTGGCCGTGACCAAGTCCCGCCAGCCGGCGACCGGTACGTCCCCGTAGTACGCACGCGCAACCCGCGCGTCGGCCTCGACGTCGAGGTAGGGCCGTTGCTGCGCCTGTTCCAGCGTGGCCAGCGCCAGGTCGACCTCCTGCGCGGCCTCCGGGCCTTGCACCCACGACGGATTGTCCACGCGACGTGGATGCGCCTGGGCGACGCGAACGTCAACCACCGGGCGGGGTGAAACGTGTTTCGCCTGACGGCGGCGCCACAACGCGAAGCGCAGGTCCTCGGCTGAGTGCAGGTTCCCGCTCGCAGCGGCCGTCAGCAACCGGACCCGGCCAGGGCGGCGGATGCCGCCGCGGTCAGATTGGTCTGAGCAGTGGACCAGGTCCGGAACGGCCCACACTAAGTGGTCTGGGTCGGAAGTTCGTGGGGGGTCTTCGTGGGCTCGGGGGTCGGATACCCGGGCCCTCAGCTGAGGTAGAGGTTGCAGGCGCAGTCGAGGGCGTCTTCGGGGCTGCCGGCGAAGCTTCCGGTGGGCAGGATCTGGTCCTCGTACTTGCCGCTGCTGTAGAGGTAGAGGGAGAACCCCCAGATGCGGGCTGAGCCGCCGTAGCGGAGCCGGAATAGCGGGAATGGTTCGTCGTCGCCGACGTGACCATCGACGTAGGCGAACGCGCCGCGGAACCGCACGTGGACGGTGAGGTGTGGCCAGTGCACGGCGGCGTGGCTGCGTAGGCGCTGACTCAGCGACGACTTGGTGGACTCCGGTGGTGTGGGCATCCGAAGCATCGTCGCGCACCGGATTGACTCGTTGCCAGCGGCGTGAGGTTCCCCCAGCGCGCCTGACGTCGCGATGGTGGTGACGTCGCGACCCTGGAAGGGTCCGGTCGATCATCGGTCAGGGAGTTTCCCCATGCCCTCCGCCTGCGCTGTTGTCCTGCAGCTGTCCGCCTCCGAACGCCACCGACTCACGACCTGCTCGAGCAGCCCCTCGATGCCGCACCGCCTGGTGATGAGAGCCACGATCGTGCGGCTGGCCGCAACCGGCCTGGCGAATGCGGTGATCGCCAGCCGGCTCGGGTTGCAGGTCGACACCGTCCGCAAGTGGCGGGGCCGGTTCGCTACCGACCGCCTCGACGGCCTCAAGGACCGCCCACGGTCCGGACGGCCACCCCGCTTCACCCCGGTGCAGCGCGCGCAGGTGAAGGCGATGGCCTGCCAACTGCCTGCTACCTATGGGATCCCGCTGTCGAGGTGGAGCTGCCAGGAGCTGGCCAGCGAGGTCGTGGCCGCCGGGATCACACCCGCGATGTCGGCGTCCACGGTGCGCCGGATCCTGGCGCGTGACGCGATAAAGCCGTGGCAGTAGCGGTCCTGGATCTCCATCCGTGACCCTGACTTCGCGGCCAAGGCCACCCGCGTGCTCGACCTCTACGCCCGGACCTGGCACGTCCAGCCGCTCGGCGACGAGGAGTACGTCATCTCCTGCGATGAGAAGACCTCCATCCAGGCCCGGTGCCGCTGCCACCCGACCCTGCCACCCGGGATCGCGCGGATGATGCGGGTCGAGCACGA
This sequence comes from uncultured Kineosporiaceae bacterium, assembly GCA_964516515.1. Taxonomy (GTDB): domain Bacteria; phylum Actinomycetota; class Actinomycetes; order Actinomycetales; family JBBAYJ01; genus JANNOG01. The sequence continues at coordinate 3,990 of CAZEYA010000159.1, forward strand.
GTACGACCGAGGCGGCGCGGTGGCCTACCTCGCCGCCTACGACGTCCACCGGGCCCACCTGATGGGCCGCTGCGAACCCAGCACCGGCATCAAGCCCTTCGAGGCGCTCGTGGAGCAGGTCATGACCCGACAGCCCTACGCCAGCGCGAAACGAGTGTTCTGGGTCGTCGACAACGGTTCGTCCCACCGGGGCCAAGCCTCCGTCGAGCGGATGGCCCAGCGCTGGCCCACCTGCATCCTCGTGCACACCCCGGTCCACGCCTTATGGCTCAACCAGGTCGAGGTCGTCTTCTCCATCGTCCAACGCACAGTCGTCTCACCCAACGACTTCCACGACGTGGCCCAGATCAAGACCCGACTCAGCGCCTTCGAGACCCGCTTTAACGCCACCGCCAGGCCCTTCGACTGGAAGTTCACCGCCACCGACCTCGCCGACTTCCTGGCCCGCCTCGACGCCCACGAAGGACCCGCCACAGCAAGGGCCGCGTAACCCCCCACGAACTTCAGACCCAGACCACTAAGCCCCACCCGAAAGAGTTCAGAGACGACGTCATCGCGATCGCCCGGAAGGGCGAGGCCCCACTGCAGCGGATCGCGAAGGACTCAGGGATCTCCGACTCCTGCCTGCGCAACTGGATGCGAGCTGCCGACGTCGAGGACGGCAACGATCCCGGCCTGACCGCGACCGAGTCCGCGGAGCTGCGCGAGCCGGCCGCCGCAACCGGCTGCTCAGAGCAGGAGAACGAGGCCCTCCGCCGCGCCGCGGCCTCCCTGAGTCAGGCGAACTTGCCGGGAAAAGGCGCTTCCCGCTCGTGAGAGAGCTCGCCGGCGACGGTATCCCCGTCGCCCTCACGGGCCGGGTCCTGAACCTCGCTAGACAGCCCTCCTACCGCTGGCTCGCCGCGCCGAAACCTGCCCGCGACCGGCAGTAGGCCTACCTCGCCGACGCGCTGTTCGACACCCACCGCGAGGAGCCCGAGTACGGCTACCGGCTCCTGGCCGACGAGGTCCGTGAGGCCGGTCATGACCGCTGCGACCGGACCAGCTGGCGGACCTGCCGGGACAACCGGTGGTGGAGAGCGTTCGGCAAGAAGCGCGGCGCCGACGGCCGGAAGCCCGGCCCACCAGCCCACGGCGACCTCGTCCGACAAGAGTTCACCGCCACGGCCCCGAACCGGCTTTGGTTGACCGACATCACCGAGCACCCGACCAGGGAGGCCAAGCTCTACCTCTGCGCCATCAAGGACGTCTACTCCGGGCGCATCGTGGGCTACTCCATCGCGGACCGGATGAAGTCCCGCCTGGCCGTGGACGCTCTAAGAGTGCGGTCACCCGCCGCGGCGGAGTGCCGTGAGCTCTACGCCGCCCGCCATGCCAGGGCGCGCGCCTGCGGCGCCGCGTCCGTCGTAGCTCGGGACGAAAGACGGACGGTCGGAAGCTGCGTCCTCATGTGGTCGCCCGCACGGCGGCTCAGCGAAAGCGGCGGCCCTCGTCGCGCCGGTACGCCTGGACCGCGAGCACCCCGGCGACCACCGCCCACACGGCCAGGACGGGCAGCGCGGTCGCGGGCAGGTCCGCACCGGTCGTCGCGGCGATGACCAGGTCGCGCCCGGCCCGTGTGGGCAGCGCCTGGGAGATGGCGTCGAGCCAGCCGGGGAAGCCCTCCGGCGGGATGAAGAGCCCGCCGGCGAACGCCAGCGGGAACAGCAGCACCTGGGCGACCGGGACGGCGGCCTTGACCGGCAGGGAGTAGCCGATGGCCACCCCCATGAACAGCAGCGGGACCCCGGCGACGGCGAGGGCACCCGCCCCCAGCAGAGCCTGCGTCGCTGTCACGGACGCCTCGGTGAGCAGGGCGGCGGCCAGGAGCAGCGGCAGCAGCCCGAGCAGGGCGAACAGCACCCCGTTGAGCAGGCGGGCGACGATCCGTGGACCCGCCCCGACCGGCAGGGTGCGCACGTACGGGTCCCAGGGTGTGCTGCGGTCGTCCGCGACGCCGACCCCGAAGCTGAACAGGCAGACGGAGAACACCGCGAACAGGCCCAGCTGGCTCACCGCGGCCGTCGAGGCCACCGGGTCGCCGGAGATCTCCCGGAACGGCACGACGAAGAACAGGAACGACAGCACCGGGAACATCACGGTGCCCACGACGGCGATCGGGACCCGGATCGTCTCCAGGGCCACGTAGCGGGTGTGGAGCGCGACCAGGCTCATGCCCTGGCCTCCCTCCGTGAGGGGCCCGACGGCGCCGGCGTCCGCGCGGTGAGGGCGAGGAACGCCTCCTCCAGCGATGCGGGCGCGACCTCGAGGTCCCGGAACGCGACGTCGAGATGGACGAGCTCTCGGACCAGCGCGTCGGAGTCGTCGGTGAACAGCGACCACCGGTCCCCGTCGCCGGCCTCGGCACGGACCACGTGCTGCAGGCGCGGCAGGGCGCCCGCGCGCACGCTCACCCGGCGCTGCTGCACCCGCGACCGGACCGCGTCCAGGGTGTCGTCGACGAGGACCCGACCCGAGGCCACGACGACGACCCGCTGCGCCAAAGCCTCGACCTCCTCCAGGTAGTGGCTGGTGACCACGACGGTCCCGCCGTCGGCGTGGAAGTCGCGCACGCGCTGCCACAGCAGGTGGCGCGCGTCGACGTCGAGGCCGGTCGTCGGCTCGTCGAGGACGAGCAGCCGGGGCCGGCCGACCAGCGCCAGCGCGACCGACAGCCGGCGTCGCTGGCCGCCGGAGAGCCCCCCGGTCTGACGCCGCGCCTGCTCGGTGAGGCCCAGGTCGGCCAGGAGCAGGGCGGAGGGGATCGGGTCCCGGTGGTGACCGGCGACGAAGTCGAGGACCTCACGGACCTTGAGCGTCGCCGGGAGCGCGGTCTCCTGAGGGGTACAGCCGACCTTGCTTCGGTTGGCCGGGACCCGGGGGTCCCCGCCGAACAGCCGGACGGTGCCGCTGTCCGGTCGGCGCAGACCCAGGAGCAGGCTGATGAGCGTCGACTTGCCCGCCCCGTTCGGGCCGAGCAGGCCGACGACCTGCCCGGCGGGCACGTCGAGGCTGACGTCGTCCAGGGCGAGGACGTCGCCATAGCGGCGGGTCACCCGGTCCCAGCTGGCGAGGATCTCGGTCACGAGCGGTCTCCCTCGGTGGTGGGCCGGACGTCGGCGGGCGGGCAGTGGTGGGACGCCGAGAGCTCGACCGCCCGCGGGGGCCACCTCCGGTGATCGTGCCAGGGGGTCACGTGACCGGAGACCTCGTCGCCGGCAGGCGCTCGTCGCGGCGCGACCGCACCAGTGTGGTCAGGGCGAGCCCGAGCGTCAGCGCGACCACCGGTGCCCACAGGGCCCGCTCCTGCACCGACGGGGTCGCCAGGTTGGCCGCCACTCCGATCGCGAGGTAGCCGACCGTAGCCCAGGACAGCACCGCGACCAGCCGGCGTGGGGCTCGGGCGAGCGGGCCCTCGCCAGCCCGGCCCAGGATGGTCAGAGCCATACCCACGAGCAGGAGGGCCGAAGCGGCTGCGATGGCCCGGCCCGACGTGGTCAGGGTGCCGGCGGTCCTGCCTCCTTGCGTCCACGCGCCCCAGGGGGCGCCGAGCGTGACGGCGAGCTGGAACGCCACCACAGCGAGGAGGAGGACCGCAGAGGTGCGAGCGACCCACGTGGTGGTCCGCTCGTGAGCAGCGGTGGTCTGCGGGACGGTCAGCGTGGGCCCGCGAGGTGTCGGTGCGTCCGTCTCGTGGCGCTGCGGCTCGTCGCGTACGGCCCCACGCCGTGAGGCGCGGATGGTCACGGCGGCGACCGACCCGATGAGCACCAGCGCGACGACCGACGCCTCAGGGCCGAAGTCGCCTCCAGTCAGCCAGCCCCGGGCCCCTTCCGCAGGTGCGCTGACCAAGAGCGAGCCGCCGAGGTCGCCGCCGGACACGGTGGCACCGAATAGCGATCCCTGAGTGAAGTTCCAAGCGGCGTGGACACCGATGGGGACCCACAGCCGGCCCGTCACGGCGTACAGGCCGCAGAACATGAGACCGGCTGCAGCGACCGTCGCGACGGAGACGACCGTGGCTCCCGGGTTGGACAGGTGCAGGGCGGCGAAGAGAAGCGCCGACACCGCGAAGGCCGGCAGCGGTCCGAAGGCCCGCCAGACCAGGCGGAAGACCAGGGCGCGCGTCCACAGCTCCTCGGTCACGGCCGCCTGCAGTGCCAGGCCCAGCCCCGTCACCACGGAACCGGTGCCGACCGAGACCTCGTACAGGCCTGCGGCGACCAGGGACCCCATCAGAGCGGCCATCATCACCAGCCCGAGCAGGACCCCTGCGGTGAGGTCGCAGACAGCGGGCCGAAGCGCTAGCTCACGGGGCCAGCGGCCCTCCCCGGACCGGACGGCGAGCACGTAGACGGCGAGGGCCGACGCGCAGGCCCCGACGATCCCGGCGACCTGCCACCCGACGGTGCCCGGGAGCCGGTCGGCCGCCCACTGCAGCGGCAAGCCGAACGCGAGCCCGGTGGCGAAGAAGAGCAGCAGGAGCCATGCCGTCGCCCGCAGCCACAACCACCGCCCGGGGCGAAGCACGCGCGCCGTGCCGAGCTCGATACGAGCCGCGCCGCTCACGTGGTCACCGTCCGCACCGTGAGCAGCGTGGCGCCGACGTCGCGGAGCCGGGCCAGGACACCGTGCAGCTGCGCCTGGTCCACGAGCGAGCCGGTCAGACTGGTGGTCCCGTCCTCGAGGCGGACCAGGGTGAGGTCGCCCAGGGTGGCCGCCCAGTGGTCGTCCAGATGGTCGGC
>CAZEYA010000160.1:0-8768 GCA_964516515.1 uncultured Kineosporiaceae bacterium
CGGCCGCCGAAGATGATCGCCGAGATCGGCACCCCGTTGGGGTCGTCGTACTCCGGTGCCAGCACGGGGCACTGCCGGATCGGGCTGCAGAACCGGCTGTTGGGGTGGGCGGCGGGATCCTGCGAGGCGGGCGTCCAGTCCTTGCCCAGCCAGTCGGTCAGGTGCTTCGGTGGCCTCGCGGTCAGGCCCTCCCACCACACGTCGCCGTCGTCGGTCAGCGCCACGTTGGTGAACAGCGAGTTGCCCGCCGCGATCGTCCGCATGGCGTTCGGGTTGGTGTCATGGCCCGTCCCTGGTGCGACCCCGAACAATCCCGCCTCGGGATTGACCGCGTACAGCCGGCCATCAGCACCGAACCGCAGCCACGCGATGTCGTCGCCCAGCGTCTCGACCTGCCATCCCTCGATGGTCGGCTCCAGCATCGCCAGGTTGGTCTTGCCGCACGCGCTGGGAAAGGCCCCCGCGATGTAGTTGACGCTGCCGTGCGGCGACGTCAGCTTGATGATCAGCATGTGCTCGGCCATCCAGCCCTCGTCCCGCCCGATCGCCGACGCGATCCGCAGCGAGTAGCACTTCTTGCCGAGCAACGCGTTGCCGCCGTAGCCGGAGCCGTACGACCAGATGATCCGTTCCTCGGGGAACTGGACGATGTACTTGGTCTCATTCGACGGCCACGGGGTGTCGGTGCGGCCGTCCTCCAGCGGTGCGCCCACGGAGTGCAGGCACGGCACGTAGTCCGCCTGCGTGGCCTCCATCGCACGGAGCACCTCGGTGCCCATCCGTGACATGATCCGCATCGAGCAGACGACGTAGGCGCTGTCGGTGATCTCGACCCCGAACATCGGATGCTCGGACTCGACGTGCCCCATGACGAACGGGATGACGTACATGGTCCGCCCGCGCATGCAGCCGGAGTAGAGGTCGGTGAGGATCTCCTTCATCTCATCCGGCGCCAGCCAGTTGTTGGTCGGGCCCGCGTCGGCCTCGTCCACGGAGCAGATGAAGGTGCGGTCCTCGACGCGCGCGACATCCGTCGGATCGGAGGAGGCCAGGAACGAGTTGGGTTTGCCCGTGAGCCGGATCAGGGTGCCCGCCCTGACAAGCTCGTCGGTGAGCCGGGTCCACTCCTCCTGCGAGCCGTCGCAGAAGACGACGGCGTCGGGCTGTGTGAGTTCGGCGACCTCGCGGACCCAGGCCGCGAGGCGGGCGTGGCTGGTCGATAACTGTGTCAGGTCCGTCGTCGTCATCGATCCTCCGGACAGTGCACCCCCCTGGTGCCGATCCCGACCGGCCGGCCTGGTCCTGGTGCAGTGTGGGGGCAGGCTATGCGTGGTTCGTGACGTTGTGCCACGGCTAGGTGACATCCACAGTGGTGAGAACCGTCACCTGTGATGTACATCGCCGATGTGGGTCACAGCCCTCTTGCTGTGGCCGTTTGTCGACAAATGGCGGCTTGGGCGCGCCCCTGCATGGCCGTTTGTCGACAAATGGCGGCTTGGGCGCGCCCCTGCATGGCCGTTTGTCGACAAATGGCGGCTTGGGTGGGGTCAGGGGAGCAGGTGCTGGGCGACCCACGCCACGCTCGCCTGCACGAACGCCACCCGGTTGGCAGTCCGCAGCAGCTCGTGGCCCTCGCCGGGGAACTCCAGGTAGCGGTGCTCGGCTCCCCTCGCGGCCAGCGCGGCGACCAGCTGCCGGGACTCGGTGACGGGGACGTTGGTGTCGTACTCGCCGTGGACCACCAGCAGCGGCGCCCGCAGCCCGTCGAGGCGGTGCAGCGGCGACAGGTCGGTGAGCAGGGCGGCATCGGCCACGGGGTCGCCGTACTCGCTGACGGCGGCAGCCGCGATGACCGGCTCGGTGCCGGCGTAGAACGTGTGGAAATCCGACATCCCGCAGACGCTGATGCCGACCGAGAACAATTCGGGATGCCACACCAGCACCGCCTGGGTGAGCCAGCCGCCGTAGGAGCGGCCCATCACCCCCACCCGGCCGGCGTCGGCGATGCCGGTGCCGACCAGGTGCTCGACACAAGCGGCGACGTCGGCGATGGCGCCGTAGCGCTGCTCCCGGTCGTCGGCGTGCAGGAACTCGCGCCCGAAACCCGAGGACCCCCGCACGTTCGGCGCGAACACCGCGACCCCGGCCGAGACCAGCGACTGGAACAGCGAGTTGTACACCGGCCGCTCCTGCGACTCCGGCCCGCCATGCAGGTGGATCACGGTCGGCCACGGCGCCGGGGCGGCCGGGGAGTACAGCCAAGCTGACAGCTCCAGGCCGTCGGCGGAGAGCAGGTGCCGCAGCTGCGGCCGGGTGATGTCGGAGGTGGTCACCTGCGGGGTTGTGGCGCCACGAGAGGCGCGCCGCGGCCCATCTGCGCGGCTGCTGAGCGGCCGGGTGTCGCCCGAGGCCAGGTCGCGCACCCACACCCCGCGCGGGTCGGTCCAGTCCTCCGCGGTGAGCAGCAACGACTTCCCGTCGGGGCTGAACCGGACCTCGTCGATGACGTCGCGGGGCAACGTGGAGAGCTGGTGCTCGCGCGGGTCGCTCTCATCGAGGGCCAGCACGCTCAGCTCGCTGCGCCCGCCCCGCACGTTCCACAGCAGGGCCGCCTGCCGGCCGTCGGGAGCGAGCACGACGCTGTCCAGCTCGTCGTCCGGACGGTGCGCGAGCAGCGTCGTCGCGCCGGTATCGACATCGACGCCGACGAGTGCGGCACGGGAACGTCCGATGTCGCTGCGGGCATAGACGGTGGTCCCGTCGGGCGACAGGCAGCCCCGCTCGGCGCTTCCCGCGCCAGGGCCGAAGTCGACGGGGCGGGCCGCGCCGCCCGGCAGCTCGACCAGCCGCAGCGAGCGCGCGCCCCGTGGCCCCACCCGCACCAGCGCGCGCCGGGCGTCGGCGCTGACGGCGAGCAGCAGCGTCAGCTCGCCGTGGGTCACTGGCGTCCGTGCACCGGTCGCCGGGTCGGCCAGCACACAGTGCGAGAGTCCCGGGCCGGCCGTCTCGGTGATCAGCAACCGGCCGTCGGCCGACCAGCCGTGCCGCGGCCCTGCCCCCAGCTCGGCTGTGGCAGTCCCGGCTCCGGCGAGCAGGCGCGGCTCGTCGACGGTGCCGCCCTCGTCCGGCCGCAACACCCACACCTGTGTCCGCGAGGCGTCGGCGGCGGCGCTCTGGCAGGCGAGCCACTCGCCGTCGGGCGACCAGCTGAGCGTCAGCACCCGGCTCGGCGCCTCGGGCAGCGCGACCAACGTCTCGGAGTCCGGCCCGTGGATCCACACCCCCGGCTCGCCACCGCGGTCGGAGACCAGAGCCACCCGTGACCCGTCCGGTGACGGGGTCGGCGACCAGCTGCGGAACAGGTCCTCCGGGACCGCCATCTGCCCGACCTCAGCCGCCATGGACGCCGTCACACTCCCATCCGTTGCAACCACAGCTCCAGCAACCCGATCTGCCAGGCAACGTTCCCGCCGATCGTGGTCCGCCGGGCGTTGGGCTCGCGCAGCAACTCCCTGACCACGTCCGGGCGGAACAGCCCACGGTCGCGGGCTGCCGGCGCCAGCAGGGCGTCGCGCACACGGTCCAGCACCGGTCCGTCGAGGTGGCGTACTCCTGGCACCGGGAAGTATCCCTTCGGCCGGTCTATGACGGTGTCGGGGACCAGGCCCCGGGCGGCCGCCTTGAGCACGCCCTTGCCGCCGCCGGCCAGCTTCAGCTCCGGCGGGCAGCGCATCGCGAGCTCGACCAGCTCGTGATCGAGGAACGGCACCCGCGCCTCCAGCCCGAACGCCATCGCCATCGTGTCCAGCCGCTTCACCGGGTCGTCGACGAGCATGACGCGAGTGTCCAACCGCAGCGCCGCGTCGAGCGCGGTGTCGGCACCCGGGGCGTCGAGATGAGCGCGTGCGAAGCTGCCGCTCGGGTCGCCGGCCGCCAGCCACTGCGGCGAGACCAGGGCGGCGATCTGATCGTGGTCGCGGTCGAAGAACACCCGTGAGTACGCGGGCGCGACCTGGTCGCGGGGGACAGCAGCCAGCGGTGGGTACCAGTCGTAGCCGGCGAAGACCTCGTCGGCGCCCTGGCCGGTCTGCACCACCTTGACGTGCGGCGAGACGTCCTGCGACAGCAGGTAGAACGCCACGCAGTCGTGGCTGACCATCGGCTCGCTCATCGCGGCGACGGCGCCGTCCAAGCCCGCGAGCAGCCGTGAGTCCTCGATGTGGATCCGGTGGTGCTCGGTGCCGAACTCCCTGGCGACCAGGTCGGAGAACTCGAACTCGTTGCCGCTCTCGCCGCCGGCGTCGCCGAAGCCGATGCTGAACGTGGCCAGGTCGCGCTGCCCGCCCTCGGCGAGGAGGGCGACGATGAGGCTGGAATCCAGGCCCCCGGACAGCAGCACACCGACGCCGACGTCGGCGACCATCCTGCGCTCGACGGCGGTCCGCAGGCCGGCGAGGACGGCGTCGCGCCAGTCGTGCGCCGACCATGCCGCGCGCGCCTCGTCGGGGCGGGGTCGGGTGGCCGTCGGGTCCCAGTACGTCCAATCGTGATGGGTGCCGTCGGGCTCGATCGTCCGGACGGTCGCGGCGGGCAGTTTGCGGACGCCGGCGAGGATGGTGCGCGGCGCCGGGACGACGGCGTGCCACGACAGATAGTGGTGCAGCGCGACGGGGTCGACGGTGGTGTCGACGTCTCCGGCGGCGAGCAGCGCGGGCAGCGTCGAGGCGAAGCGGAGCCGGCCCGCGGTCTCGGCGAGGTAGAGCGGTTTGATGCCGAGGCGGTCGCGGGCCAGGACCAGACGGTGGGTGTCCATCTCGTGGACGGCGAAGGCGAACATGCCGAGGAAGTGCTCGACGCAGCGCTCGCCCCAGCGGTGGTAAGCCTTGCCGATCACCTCGGTGTCGGAGTGGGACCGGAACTGGTAGCCGTGGGACTCCAGTTCCGCGCGGAGCTCGCGGTGGTTGTAGATGCAGCCGTTGAAGACGGTGACCAGGCGGAGCTCGTCGTCGACCATGGGCTGTGAGCCGGCGGGCGAGAGGTCGATGATCTGCAGCCGGTGGTGGACCAGGGCGAGGGAACCGGCGGCCCAACTGCCCTCGCTGTCGGGGCCGCGGGGGCGCAACGCCGGTGACATCCGCGCGACGGCGGCGGTGTCGGCCGGGGAGCCGTCCAGTCGCAGTTCGCCACCGAGCCCACACATGACGTCCTCCAGCCGGTCCGCTCAGGCCTCGGCCAGCAGCCAGGTGTCCTTCGAGCCGCCGCCGCGCGAGGAATTGACGATCATGCTGCCGGTGGGCGCGACTCTCGTCAGTGCTGCGGGGACTGCCCGCACGCCGGCGCCGTGCAGCGCGAAGACTCGCAGGTCAACGTGGCGGGGGACCAGACGCTGGCCGTCGAAGCAGGGGTGGGTCGACAGGTCGACGACCTCTTGGGCGATCCAGCGGTGGGGGGCGGCGCGGACCTGGCGGCGGGTGGTGGCGATCTCGGCCTCGGTGGCGTAGGGCCCGATCATGACGCCCTGGCCGCCGTAGCCGTCGACGGGCTTGAGGACGAGGTGATCGAGCCTGGCCAGGACGTCGGCGAGCTGCTCGGGGATGCCGCACAGGAAGGTGGGCACGATGTCGAGCAGGGGGCGCTCGCCGAGGTAGTACTCGACGAGTTGCGGCACGAACGCGTAGACAGCCTTGTCGTCGCCGACGCCGTTGCCGGGGGCGTTGACCAGGGCGACGTTGCCGGCGGCCACGACCGAGAGCAGCTGCGGGCCGAGCGGGCGGCCGTCGGCGCCGGTGGCGTGCAGCAGCGCGTCCTCGTCGATACGCAGGTAGAGCACGTCGACGCGGGAACGGCCGCCGTCGCGCACCAGGTAGACGCGGCCGTCGGCCACCAGCAGGTCGCCGGTGAGCGCGACGGGGATGCCGGCTTCCTCGCCCAGCATCCGGTGCTCGAACCAGGCCGAGCCCTCAGGGCCCTCGCTGAGCAGCACGGGGGCGACGGTGTCGGGGGCCGAGGGCAGGGCGGCGTGTTCCAGCGTCTCGCGCAGCATGGCGGCGACGCGTGTGGTGTCGAGCAGGCCGTCGGGGCGGGGCAGGTCGGGGAGCACGGCCGTGGACAACCGGCGGTTCTGCAAGGCGTAGCCGAGGCCGGAGGGCACCCGCAGGTTGTCCTCCAGCACGAACCAGCCGCCTGCGCCGTCACGCACCAGATCCATGCCGCAGACGTGGCCGCGGACACGCTGCTGGTGCATCAGCGCGCCGGTGCTGCGCAGTCCTGGAGCACCGTCGACGACCCAGGCGGGGATGATGCCGTCGGCGATGGCGGCGCGCTCGCCGTAGACGTCATGCAGGAAGGCGTCGAGGGCGCGGGCGCGCTGCTCGACGCCGGCGGACAGCGCGGTCCACTCCGGCGCGGTGACGACGCGGGGCAGCAGATCAACGGGGAACAGCCGAGAGCTGGCCTTGCCGAGGACGCCGAAAGTGACGCCGTTGGCGCGTTGTTCGTCGTCGCGGCGGATCTCGCGGCGACGGAGCCCGATCGCCTGCCAGCCCGTGACGACGGCGAGGATGTCGGCATATTCGGGTGTGGGGTCGGGGCCGGGCAGCACCTCGTCGCCGGGGCGCTGGTAGCGGGGCAGGAGCGGGCGGGGCCTGCGGTCGGCGTGGCCGTTGCCGCTGCTGCCGACCGCGTCGTCGTGGTCGCCGTCTGGGTCGGTGCGGCGGAGGATGACGTCGACCACGTCCGCGAGACGGCCGCGTCGCTGGTAGGCAGCGCGCTGCAGGGCGGCCGAGCTGCCTCTCGCCAATGATGTCGCCACCAGACGGGCGACCAGGTCGGCGTCGCCGGCGGCTTCGAGGTGGGGGTAAAGGTCCTCGACGAGTTTCATGGCCGCAGTGGCGGCCGGGACGGGGCGGGGCGCATACGGCAGGTCGACGAGGTTGCCCTCCAAGCCGGAGCGGGCGGCGCGCCACAGTGCGCTGCGCAGCAGGGGGGCGGCGTGGTGCTGGGCGGGCTCGCCTCTGGTGATCGCGCCGTGCTGCTGGCGGACCAGGGCGCGGAACAGCCCGGTCAGCAGGATGACGTCGTCGATGTCGGTGCAGGCGTCGGGAATGCGCAGTTCGAGCGTCGGGACGTGAGAGGAGGGCCGGACGTCGAAGTAGATCATCTTGGCGTCGGTGATGGTTTCGGAGGCGATGAGGTCGGCGACCAGGGCGTCGTGCTCGGCGGCGGAGCCGATGACGCCGGACAGGCCGGCGGTCGGCCAGCGCTGCCACATCAGCGAGCGCGTGCTGGCGTAGCCGCTGTCCTCGCCCATCCAGTAGGGCGACGAGGTGGACAGCGCTAGCAGCACGGGCAGGAACGGGGTGACCCGCTGGGCGATAGCGACGGCGGTGTCGCGGTCGGAGACCTGGACGTGGACCTGGGTGCCACAGATCAGCTGCTCGCGGACGAGGAGCTGGTAGTCATCGAGCATCCGCTCGTAGCGGCTGCTCGGGGTGACGGCCAGGCGGAGTGGGTCGACGAGCGGGACGGTGCCGGCGGCAGCGATGCCCAGGCCGAGCTCGTGGGCGACGGTGACGAGGGTGCGCCGGGTTCTGACCAGTTCGTGGCGCAGACCGGCGAGGTCGTCGCAGACCGCGGTATTGCTCTCGACCACGCTGCTGTGCAGTTCGTGAGAGTAGTCGTCGGCGGGGAGGCGTTCCAGGACAGCGGGGCCGCGGGCGACGAGTTCGCGGGAGACCAGGTCGACGACGTGGAATTCCTCCTCGACGCCGATGCATGTCAGGTCGCCTGGTGCGGTGAGGGGTTGGGTGCCGGTTGCGGCATGGGCCCCCTTCTGTTTCGCGACACCAGGGGTGATGGGGTCTGCGCCGACGTCCATCGTTCACCTCGCTACGTCGTAGTGGGCGACCACTCGGCCCTCCGGGCGTGCCATTCTCGCGTGTCCTGGGGATCACGCTTGCCCGAGTGTGTGACGGCGCCGGGTCGAGCGCGTTTCGGCTGCGTCAACAACGTGGTGCCTGTGGTTCGGTGGGATCGTGTTTCGGTGACGGGCGGTGCGGCGCGAGCGGGGCTGGCTCCGCTTTCCGACGCCCACGACGTGGTGGTCGCCTACGTGTTCGGGGCTCGGGCTGAGGGGACTACGCGAGCGGGCAGCGACCACGATGTTGCTGTGCTGAGCTGGTGCGGACGAGGCGACGCTGGACGCGACGGTCATGTTGGCTTGCCGCGCTGGAGCCGGTGCTCGGGACACCAGTTGACGTGGTCGACCTTGACCGGGCGACGTTGGACCGGGTCGCCGTCGTTGGTCTGCGCTGAGGAGATCTCGAACAGCGGGTATCGGGTGCCGCGGGACTACGGCGACACATTCCGCGTGCTGGCCGAGGAGGGGGTCATCGACGACACGTTGGGCGAACGGCTCGTGTCCCCGGCAGGGGCGCGGAACCTCATCGTTCGCCTATACGCCGAGGTGGACGACGAGCGGCTGGCACGGGCGGATGACGATGGCGGCCTGGACGACCTGTCCGCCTTCGCTGTCCGGGTTGCTGCGTCGGTGAGCTGAACGCAGGGCGTAACCGCGATGCGATCCGCCCAGTCAGTCGGGTACCGTTAATGGTTGCTGCGCTTCCCCGCGCAGCCTGGCGCCCGTAGCTCAACGGATAGAGCATCTGACTACGGATCAGAAGGTTGGGGGTTCGAGTCCCTCCGGGCGCGCAGGGCCTGACCAGCGGAAACAGTGCCTGACCAGCGGAAACAGTGCCTGACCAGCACCG
>CAZEYA010000161.1:0-8724 GCA_964516515.1 uncultured Kineosporiaceae bacterium
TAGCTGGATGACCACGGCTGCCGCACATGGCTACGGAATCGTCACCGCGGGGATGACGACCGGTGGCGCCAACGGGTTGAGGACATCGGCTTGCAGTACGCCCGCCGGGGTCAGGATGTCCATCGCCTTGGGCACCGTTGCCGGGTCCACGGCGCAGATCGGATTGCCTGCCGCCACCGCATCAGGGGTGCAGACCCCGAACTGGAAGTCCTGCGACTGCGGCTGGAACCCGCGGGCCTGGTCGGGGCTGAACCCGTCCTGCCCGGTGAGAACCACGGCGAAGGACCAGCCGGTGCCCGGGGTGCCGCCCAGGGCGGCCTTGGTCACCGTGAACGTGATGTACCGGGTCGCCTGCGTGCCCCGGATGGTCACCGTGCCCACCGTGTTCCCGGAGGCATCGATGAAGCGCTGGCCGAAGCCCTGCACCTCGATGAGCCGGGTCCACGCAGCCACGGGGTCGATCGTGTAGTTGCGTGCCGGGAACGACGGCGCGGTCGACGTCGTGGCTCCGGCGGGGTCACGGACGTAGACGTCGATCAGCTGGGCACCCAGGGCATTGCCGAATGTCGGGGTGAGGTCGCGGGTGCGGACCCGGAACGTCACGGTGTCGGGACCGGAGTCGTAGATCTCGAAGGCCTGCAGGTCGTAGGCCCCGTCGACGAACGCGCCGGCGTTGGGGTAGTCGTAGCTGCCGGGGCCGTTGTCGTCGCCGTCGGGATCGGCGGCGGCGAACAGCAGGGGTCCCGGGACGACGTCGCGTACGACGGTGCGCTGGGCGAACCCGGTGGCACCGTCGGGCGCGGTGGCGGTGACGGTCAGCACGGCCGTGCCGGGTGGCACCTCAACCGCCACCGAGAAGGCGCCGTCGGGACCGGCGGTGGTCGTGGTGACCAGCGCGGCGCCCTCGACATCGATGTTCACCGCGTCGATGTCCACGGTGGCGCCCGGCGCAGTGGTTCCGGTGACCGTGGTCGACGTACCGATGACCAGACTGTTCTGCGCCGGTGCCGTCAGCGTGACCGTGGTACCAGCCTGCTCGGCATCGAGGTAGCGCGCCACGGTGTCGGTCGGCCGGTCGACGACCACCCCGTCGCGGATCGACCGGGTCAACCGGACGTAGGACGCCGCGGACCAGGTCAGCGGGGATGCGCTGCCGGCCGCTTCGCCGTTGACGAAGCCGATCGAGGCGCACTCCGGTTGGGTGCCGAACGGCGAGGCCGGGAAGTCATCGTTCTCCCACACCTGCTCGGGGATGAGGCCGACGCCTGATCCGGTGCGCTGCATCCCGAGCAGCAGGTCGGCCGCCCCGCGGCGGTCGGCGGTATCGACGAGGTACTCGCCGCGTTCGGCGGAGAGCACGGGCCAGAGGTGACCGGAACCCCGGTTCTGGGCTTGGGCCTCGCACACGCCCGCCCAGGGCTTGCCCTGGATCGCGCAGTCGGTGGCGTCGGCGACGTTGCAGTCGCCATAGCCGTCCTCCGTGCCGGGTGCCGATGTGCCGTAGCGGTAGAAACCGTCACCGCTTGCCGTGGTCCGCCGGATGACGGTGTCGACCACGTCCAGGGAGTTGATGATGTCGGCGTCATCGTTGGGCAGGATGCCGAGTCGGACCAGTTCAAGGAATCCCGCGTCGATGACCTCACGCTGGTCGGCGTCGGGGCCCCCGTTGCCGAGGTTGTAGGTGAAGGCCGAGTCCGCGTCGGCGTTCTTGGACAGCCGGATGAAGTAGGGGTCGGTGCTCAGCGGGCCGGTGTCCGTGACCGCCCATTCCTTGATGGAGCGCTGGTAGTGGTCGGCTGTGGCGCGGTAGATGCGTGCGCGGGCCTCGTCGCCGTTGAGTTCGGCGATGCTGCCGGCTGCGGTAAGGCCGGCGATCTCGGCGGCGATCGTCGAGGGCGACCAGCCGTCCTGCTCCTCCCACCGTTCGGCGCCGAACGCGGGCCCCCGGGCGATGAGGAAGTCCGCGGCCGGGCGGATCTCGTTGGTGTAAAAGGTCGAGTCGGTCAGCCCGACGGTGCGGGCCATGAGAATCGGGTAGGCCACCTCGTCGAGCTGGATGCCGAAGGAGTCCGGGGCCGTCAGGCCGTTGACCAGGCTGTTGCGGGGGAAGGACCCGTCGGGCAACTGCTGCCGCTCGAAGAGCCAGCGCACTGTCGCCTCGGCCGTGGCCTCGTCGCCCGTGGAAAGCAGGCCGGTGAACGTCTCGTACAGGTCCCGGGCGAAGACCTCGCGGTAGGAGCCGAAATAGGTCAGCGCCGGGTCGCCGGCGGCGACCGCCTGCCCCCACGGGCTCGCCAGGGATGCCACGATCGCGCCCGGATAGGTCTTGTCCTCGCTGGCCTTGAGCACCGCCGCTGAGGTGTAATAGGTGTCGCGCACCGCTCGGCGCTCGCGACCGGTCAGGCCGGGTTGCCGCCCGGGTTCGGCCAGGTCGTCGAGGTAATGCTCCCAGCCGTCCTCGTAGCGCTCGCTGAGGTCGGAGAACGACGCAGCGGCCGTGCGACCGGCCGTGCGCACGGCGCTGCGCTGGTCGGTTCCGAAGCCGAGGGCGAGGGTGAAGGGGCGGTTGGCTCGCGCGTCCACCTCAGCGATCTGTACGACGTTGCCGTCGGCGGCGGTCGCGTAGGTCGTGCTCAGCTCGCGGTCGGTGTCCAGTTGCACCAGGCCGTCAGTGGCGGAGCCGACGTAGCCGCTGGACGCCGCGCGGAAGGGGCGGTCGGCTCGCAGCGCGGCATAGACCGGCACCGCGTAATCACGGTTGGCCGCGATCGTCGCGGTGTTGGTGTCGATGGCCACGGGTACGGGGGATCCGGTCGAGGTGTCGATGACCGCGTCGTCCGCACCGGCGTTCTGGGTGGCCGGGTCGCCTCCGCCGCCGTTGCCGTTGACCGTCGCGTCCATACGCACGAACACCGATAGGTTGCCGACACCGCGGGAGGGCCGCAAGGTCGTGCGCATGGCGATGCTGTCACGCCGGGTGTCGGTCAGGTAGTCCGTGATCAGGGAGTACTTGCCATTCTTGGCGGTACTCGTCACCCGGCACGACATGCCGCTGTCGTCCAGCGGGGTCACCGTGTACGTGGTGTCGCGGGTTTGGAGGTCGGTGAAGGAGACGCCGTCGGTGACGACGAACTGGAGCGTCTCGATGTTGGTGTTGTCGATCGTCGGGTAGTACACGTCGGACAGCACGCCGCCGGCGACCGTGAACCACACCTTGGACGTCGTGTTGCGTGCCGTTCCGACGCAATCTTTGCGGGCGAGGCCGAAGTGCGACATGGCCCCGGGTGCGCCGGGAGCGGCTGTGTCAGCGCTAGCGGAGGGCACCATGAGCAGCAGGCCCATGGCCAGCGCCCCAACAGTGCCAACGGCGATCAGGGGGCGGGCAGTTCGGGTCATCCTTGACCTTTCGATTGCAACGATGGCCGGGCGACGCCACTGGGTGTCATCGCCCGTAATCGGACGATAACACCGCGTTAGGGGGGTTTGGCAAGCCCCCCGTCTCCAGTGCCTGGCTTGGATGAGACTGGCTGGCCTCATCCAATGCCCGGAGTGCCCGATCTGCTCGGCGCTGTCCGCACTACCGGCGTGTCGCATCGGGCACCACGTTCGAGCTGTTCTCGACCTGGTGTTCGTGTTCGCGATCACACAGGTCACAGGCGTGATGGGCCACGAGCACTCGGCCATGGGAGGCGCGGCACAGACGCCGCTTTGGGCGGCCGGCCTGGCCGCCGAATGGGCGGGCATCTATGGCAACGATCGGGTCCTGCTGGCAAGTCAGGCATTCACCTTCGGGCGCTGCCCGCTGATCGTCGGCACCCGTGCTCACCGCCCGCGGTCGCCTAGCCGCGGTCTGTTCCAGCCACTCTCGCCAGCCGGTCCAGCCACCAGCGCCGGCGTTGCGGGTCCGGCTGTTCCCAGCGGTCGAGCAGCTGCGCTGATGGCGCACACCCACCAGGAGGGGCAACGGTGACGAGACCCCGCCCCGGTCCGTTCGCCAAGTCATCGACGATGTCGCCGGACAGCAGGGCCCGGGTACCCAACCCGCAGGCGCCCGCGAGTTGCGGCAGCGCGCCTGCGAGGGCGATCTCGGCTGCCAGCCCGACGCCGCTCTCCAGCGCCGAGGAGACCACGACCGGCAGCCCGGCGATCTCGGCGACCGCCATCGCCCGCCGCACGCCCCCGAGCGGGGAGCACTTGATGACCGCGATGTCCGCCGCCTCAGCCAGGGCGAGCGCCAGCGGATCTCCGGCGCGGCGGATCGACTCGTCCACCGCGATCGGCAGGTCGACCCGTCTTCGGACCTTGGCCAGCTGGAGGAGTTGGGCACACGGTTGCTCGACGTACTCCAAGCCACCTGCGGCACGGTCCAGCCGCCGGATCGCAGCGACCGCCGATTCGACGTCCCATGCCCCGTTGGCATCGACCCGGATCGCGCCGGAGGGGCCGAGTGCGGAGCGGACCGCCGCCACCCTGGCCTCGTCCGCCGCCAGCGAGCCACCGGGCTCGGCTACCTTGACTTTGGCGGTGTGGCACCCAGAGTCGGCGACGATGGCGTAGGCCCGCTCGGGTCCGACCGCCGGAACCGTGACGTTGATCGCCACGCTGTCACGCACCGGGTCGGGCCAGCCGTGGACGGCAGCCTCGACGGCGGCAGCCAGCCACGGCAGGCATTCGTCGTCGTCGTACTCGGGGAACGGGCAGAAGTCGCCCCAACCCGCGGGGCCCTGGAACACCACGCCCTCGCGGCACGTGATGCCGCGAAACCGCTCGACGAGGTCGATCGCGTACACCCTGACCGACGCGGGGTCCCACTGCGGTCCGGTGCTCACGCAGGCAGGGTATGGCCCGGCCTCGGCCCATCGGGGCTCGCCGGCCCAGGCACCTCAGGTGCCCGGCGCGACCAGACCCGACTCGTAGGCGGCGACCACGAGCTGGGTGCGGTCGCGCAATCCCAGCTTGGCGAGCAGGTGGCTCACGTGGGTCTTGACCGTTGCGTCGCCGAGGTGGAGCTCCTCGGCGATCTCGCTGTTCGAGCGGGCCCGTGCCACGAGCAGCAGTACCTCGTGCTCGCGCTCGGTCAGGTCGTCGAGGCCGGGCAGGTCGCGGGTGCCGGGCACCGGAGCCGCGGCGAAATGCTCGATGAGCCGTCGCGTCGCCCTCGGCGCCAGGACGCCCAGACCCGAGACGACCTCGCGGATGGCCGCCACGAGCGCCTCGGGGGCGGTGTCCTTGAGCAGGAAACCAGCGGCGCCCGCACGCAGCGTGTCGAAGACGTTCTCGTCGAGGTCGAAGGTGGTGAGCACGAGGACCTGGGGTGCGGGGTCCATCGAGCGGATCAGCCGGGTGGCCTCGACGCCGTCCATCCGCGGCATCCGGATGTCCATGAGCACCAGGTCGGGCCGCGTCGAGGTGGCCATGGTCACCGCCGCGCGCCCGTCGGCCGCCTCTCCGACCACCTCCATGTCGGGTTCGTCGGCGAGGATCATCCGCAGCCCGCCTCGGATGAGCGCCTGATCGTCGGCGACGAGGACCCTGATCACGCCAGTGCCGCCGCGCCCACCAGCGGCAGCGTCGCCGCCACGCGCCACCCCGGCCGGCCCGGCTGCGGGCCGGCATCCAGCGTGCCGCCGCACATCTGCACCCGCTCGCGCATGCCCAGTAGGCCGAAGCCGCCGACCGCGGCCTGCCTGGCCTGCGAGCCGGTGCAGGAGTTGTCGGGAGCATCATCAGTGACCACGACCTGCAGCATGCCCGGCAACCACACCAGGTCGACGGCGGCACGCGTGGCGCCCACCGCGTGCTTGCGGACATTGGTCAGCGCCTCCTGGATGACCCGGTACGCCGTGAGGTCGACGCCGGCGTCGATGTGCTGCGGCTCGCCGCTGACGCGCAAACTGACCGGCACCGGCGGCACGCGAAGCAGCGGCTCCAGGTCGGTGATCGACGGCTGCGGGGAGGTACCGGGTTCCGCCCGCGTGATGCCGACCAGGCGGCGCAGCTCATCGAGCGCCTCGCGGCCCGTCACCTCGATGCTGGCCAGAGCCGCCTCGGCGTCCTGAGGGCGGCGCCGCACTGCCCGCCGTGCGGCACCGGCCTGCACCACGATCGCGGTGACGCCGTGGGCCAGCACGTCGTGCAGCTCACGCGCCATCCGGGCCCGCTCCTCGGCAACGGCCGCCGCGGCCCGCAGCTCGCGCAGGTAATCGAGGTCGGCGGCCCGCTCCTCGAGCGCGGCGAGACGCTCGTTTCGGCGGCGGGCGAGCTCACCGAGGAGGGCCACCACGGCGAACAGCAGCGCATCTCCGATCACGTCGCCGGCGGCGTCCAGGACGCCCAGGGATCCGATGAGCGCCGTCCCGCCGATCACGACGGCGGCGCCGGTCCCCACCAGGGCGGGCCACCTGCGCCGCTCGGAGCGCATGACTGCGTACAGGCCGACGACGAGCCCGAGAATGGCGACGTCCGCCGGCTGGCCGGTGATCCGGTGAACCACGAACAGGGCGGCCGCCGCGCCGATACCGATCCCCGGGCGCGTGAAGCACAGCGCGAGTGCGACGAACGTCGGCAGCGCCAGGGCCAGCCAGCGCAGGGACACTGCGGCCGTGGCCGGTGGATCGGGGTAGACGTGTTCGACTGTGCTGGACAGGGCAGCAAGGGCTACGACCACGCCCACAGCGACGGGTCGCCACCTCGTGCCGAACACTCGATCACGCTAGGCCGCATCCGGTGGCTGCGGCGAGTGTCTCCAGGATGATCACGCTTCCGCCTTGCGGATGAGCCCAGCGGCTCAGGGTCGAGTCGCGAGACCGACGCGCCCGCCGCACATGCGCCGCGACGCTGGCGGCATGAGCCAGACCTCTCGACGCCCCGGTGGCCTCGCCCCGAAGATCAGGGCCCCGAAGACCAGCGCTCCGAAGTCGGGGCCCGCCGTCGGCAGGGCCCGGATCGACGCCCTTGACGCTCTTCGCGGCTTCGCCCTTGCCGGGGTCTGCGTCGCCAATCTCCCGCTGTTCGCCTCCCGAGACGACGTGGCGGCCGGCCTCGACCTGCCAGTCGTCAGCCGGTTCGGGGACCCCG
The DNA here is from genome assembly GCA_964516515.1 of uncultured Kineosporiaceae bacterium. Classification (GTDB taxonomy): domain Bacteria; phylum Actinomycetota; class Actinomycetes; order Actinomycetales; family JBBAYJ01; genus JANNOG01. The sequence goes on from CAZEYA010000161.1 coordinate 7,078, forward strand.
CAGCGCAGTTCTTCCTCAAGGTGTTCGTGGAGGGTCGATTCATGACGCTGTTCTCGATCATGTTCGGGCTCGGGATCGCACTCATGGCCTCGCGGATCGCTGCCTCCGGGCGTCGAGCGTGGCCCGCCCTCGTGCGGCGCCTGGCCTTCCTCGCCGGCGTCGGGCTGTTGCACAGCACGTACATCTGGTCCGGTGACGTCCTGTTGCGCTACGGCGCCGTCGGCCTGCTGTGCCTTCCTCTGGTCCTGCGCTCGACCCGGGCGGTATGGGTGATGTTCTGGGTTGGGTTCGCCTCGACGGTCGCCGCTGGCGCTGTCGCCGGCGTCCAAGGCCTGAGCCTCTCGGCCACCTCACCGGATGCAACCGCTGCGGCCGTCTGGCTCGGCGAACTCACCACCGCACACCGCACCGGCGACCACGCCGCCGTGCTCGCCCTGGGCGGCTCCATGCCGACGTCACCCGGCGGCGGCGGCGTCGAGACGGTCGCTCTGGTCATGATCGTGGCGCGGACCGTGTGGCTGTTCGCCGCCGGTGTCCTCGCCCACCGGTACCGCCTCATCGAGCGGCTCCATCTCGGCGACCCGCTGGGGCGTCGGGTGCTGGCAGTCGGCCTGCTGGTCGGGGTCCGAGTGCGCTCGTGGACGGGGTGCCGGTGATTGCGCCGGACCTGGGGGAGGTGAGGTGGATGCTCGGGGTCTACCTCACGTCATTGCTGGTGGGCGGGGCGTTCATGTGTGGTGCCTACGCAGTGCTGTTCCTCACATGGTGGCGGGGGTCGCGGGACTCGGCTGTGGCGGTGGGGTTCCGCTCGCTCGGCCGAGTGGCGTTTTCCGCGTACCTGACCCAGTCGCTGCTCGCCGTGACCGCGTTCACGCTGCTTGGCGTGTTCGGTTGGTCGTTATGGGGGCGGCTGAGCGGTGTCGAGATCATCGCGTGGGCGCTGGGGACCGTCGCCCTGCAGTGCCTGCTGGCCTCCTGGTGGCTGCGGCGGTTCTCGATCGGCCCGCTGGAGGGGTTGTGGCGTGCGGTGACCTATTGGCGGCGCCCACGGTGGGCGGTCCGCGAGGGCTGAACCTGACGGCCTGTGCCCCTGCCACCATCGCGGCATGGCGCAGACCCGCTACACCCACGGTCATCACGAGTCGGTGCTGCGATCGCACAGCTGGCGGACTGCCGAGAACTCCGCCGGATACCTGCTGGCGCACCTGCAACCGGGGCAGTCGCTGCTGGACATCGGCTGCGGCCCCGGGACGATCACGGTCGACCTCGCGCGCCGGCTGTCACCCGGCCGGGTGGTCGGTGTCGACGCCGCGGCCGGGATCGTCGAGCGGCCGCAGTGGCGTCGGGCGCCGCGGACATCGCCTCGCTGACCTTCGCGGTGGCCGATGTCTACGACCTGGACGTCGAGGCACTCGGCGGGCCGTTCGACGTGGTTCACGCCCACCAGGTGCTGCAGCACCTGCCCGACCCGGTGGCGGCGTTGCGGGCGATGGCCGACGCCGTCCGGCCCGGTGGGCTGGTCGCCGCCCGGGACAGCGATTACTCCGGAATGACCTGGTACCCGCAGCCGCCGGCTATGGACGAGTGGATGGACCTGCAGCAACGGGTCTCTCGTGACAACGGCGGCGAGCCCGATGCCGGCCGGCG
>CAZEYA010000162.1:0-8617 GCA_964516515.1 uncultured Kineosporiaceae bacterium
GCCGGGGTAGCGGTGTGGTTCTCCTCGACCACAAGGTCGCCGGCGGTCGTCGTCGCGGATGAGGAATACGCGCTGCGCGACCGGATCAGCTTCCGCGCCCACGACCTTGCCGGCGGCGAGACCGCTGACCGGTTCGCCTACAACATCGAGCGAAGCCCGACCGGTCAACCATGGACGGACATCGTCGTCGTGGTCGACACGGTCTCGGACACCCCCGAGCTCGCAACCCATGGCGGACTGCTGGATCAGGTGTCCGCCCTGGCACCTGCGGTGTGGCTGGTCACATTGCCGGTGACCGCATGACGGCCGGGCAGGCGCGGCCGCCTGCCCCGCCAGCTCCGCCGGCATTGCGCGGCCCCGGGTTCGGGTCCTACGCCGCCGACGAGGTCGCGTGGCTGCTGACCGACCTGTCGCACGCACATCTCGAAGCCCCCGTCGAGCAGCGGGAGGATCTCATCGCGGCGGGCCAGTCGCACTATGCCGAATCGCTGCCGGTGGAGTACCAGCCCGATGAGCAGTACTACTCGCTGTTCGCTGCCGCCCTGGCCGCTTCGGCGGCGCGAGTGGCGACCGCGGTCGGGGTCGTGACCGAACTGGTGCTGGCCGAGCGGGGCCGCGACGTCGTGCTGGTGTCGCTCGCCCGGGCGGGCACCCCGATCGGCATTCTGATGCGCCGCTGGGCGCGGCGTCACGGCCTCGACCTGCCGCACTACGCGGTGAGCATCGTTCGCGGCCGCGGTCTGGACGCCCTGGCACTGGACTTCCTGGCCGGGCGACACGAGCCGCGCTCGGTGGTGTTCGTCGACGGCTGGACCGGCAAGGGCGCGATCGCTCGCGAACTCGACCTGGCCGTGGCCGTGGCAAACGAGCGGCTGGCACTGGCGCCGGGGCAGGGGTTCGAGCCGTCCCTGGCCGTCCTGGCCGACCCGGGCCACTGCGTCTCGGTGTTCGGTACCCGCGACGACTTCCTCATCCCGTCGGCGTGCTTGAACTCGACCGTGTCCGGACTCGTCTCGCGAACCGTCCTGAACCCGCGCATCCTCGGGCCGGGGCAGTATCACGGGGCGAAGTTCTACCGCGAACTGTCGGACGCGGACGTGTCCGGTCTCTTCCTCGACACGGTGACCAAGCAGTTCGACGAGGTCACGGCTGCCGTATCTCGGGGGCTGGCCGACGTCGCGTCGTCGGACCGCCGGATCACGTGGCAGGGCTGGCGGGCGGTGGAGGCGATCCGTGAGCGTCACGGCCTGGTCGACGTCAACCTCGTGAAGCCCGGAGTGGGTGAGACCACCCGGGTGCTGCTGCGGCGGGTACCGTGGCAGATCCTCATCGACCCCGCCCGCGACGCGGAGCTGGGACACATCCGCCACCTCGCAGCCCAACGCAATGTTGAGCTGGTCGAGGTGCCGGACCTGCCGTACTCGTGCGTCGGTCTGGTCAGGCCGCGCGGCCGCATCGACGGCGACGGGATGATCCCGCCATGGCTGGAGTGAGCTCCGCTGGACTGCATACGAAACCCGTAGCGGCCTTCGTCGACCTCGACCGCACACTGATCTACAGTCGCACCGCGGCGCTGCTCAACGGCGGGCCCGGGCCGGATCTGGTGTGTGTCGAGCACTACGAGGGCGAACCCCTGTCGTACGTGACGGCCATGGCGTCGGGGCTGATCGCCGGGCTGGCGGGGACCGGGGCGCTGGTGCCGGTGACGACGAGGACGATCGCGCAGCTCGGCCGGGTGCGGCTGCCCGGGCGGCCGGCCCCGCTCGCGATCTGCACCAACGGCGCCACCATCCTGCAAGCGGGGGTGCCGGACGAGCACTGGGCCGCGGCCGTCCGGGCGGCGGTCGCGTCGACCTCGGCGCCGCTGGCCGAGGTCGTCGAGGGGATGGCCGGCCTGCTGAGGGCGGAGTGGACACTGTCGCGGCGGGTCGCCGACGACATATTCTGTTACTCGGTGGTCGACCGCGCCAGGATGCCGGCCGGTGTGGTCGAGGAGCTGACGGCCTGGACGGCGGAGCGCGGCTGGACGGTCTCGGTGCAGGGCCGCAAGGTGTATGCGGTGCCGACGACGCTGGACAAGGCATCGGCGGCGGCGGAGGTCGCGCGTCGGCTGGGGGCTGGTCGGACGTTGGCGGCGGGCGACTCGCTGCTGGACCGGTCGATGCTGGCGTGGGCGGACGAGGCGATCAGGCCGGACCACGGCGAGCTGGCGGCGGTCGGCTGGCGGGCGCCACGGCTGTCGGTGACCACCGCTCGCGGCATCCTGGCCGGTGAGGAAATTGCGAGGTGGCTCACACCTCGGCTGGTCGCTTCGTGGGAATGCTGAACGAGGCTCGCGCCTTACGCGATCAGTGACGTCATCCAGCGCCGTCCTCGCGCCGCCCGCGCCCAGTACCGACCGCCCGTCTCGCAGCGAGCCCTGGCAGCGTCTCGGTCCCGCTCAGATCGCGCTGCTGGGCGTGGCCACGGCGGTGGGCCCGCTGACCATCGACCTGTACCTACCGGCGCTGCCGCAGATCGCCTCGGACTTCGCGGCGTCGGCGCCGGCGGTGCAGCTCAGTCTGACCGCGGCGGTCATCGGCGTAGCGCTGGGTCAGCTGGTCGCCGGACCGATCGCGGACCGGCTTGGGCGTCGCCCCGTGATTCTCGCCGCCATGGTCATGTTCGTGGTGCTGTCGGCGGTCTGCGCGGTGGCACCCACCCTGCCGCTGTTCATCGGGGCTCGCTTCGGGCAGGGGCTGCTGGCCGGTGCCGTGATGGTCGTCACCCGCGCTGTGCTGCGCGACTACGTCAGCGGGGCCGCTCTCAGCCGAGCCTTCGCGGGCCTGATGCTGGTCGTCGGCGCCGGCCCGATCCTCGCGCCCGCGCTGGGCAGCCTGCTGCTGGCGGTCACCGGGTGGCGGGGGGTCTTCGCCGCGCTCGCCGCAATGGCGGTGATGACGGCCGTTGCCCTCGTGGTGTGGCTGCCGGAGAGCCTGCCGCGGCGGGATCGGGTAGCGGTGTCCCTGACCAGCCTGCGCCGAACCTATGCAGCCGTGCTGGCCGACCGGGCGTTCGTCCTGCCGACGCTCGTCTCGGCGACGGCGTTCGCCGCGATGTTCGCCTACATCTCATCGGGCTCGTTCGTGCTGCAGCAGGGTTACGGCCTGTCGCAATTCTGGTTCGGCGTGGTCTTCGGCACCACGGCGACCTGTGTCATCCTCGGCACGCAGCTCAGCCCCCGCCTGATGGAACGCTTCGGTGACGTCACCGTGCTGCGGGCCGCGCCGATCGGTGGCCTGGGCGCGGCGGTGGCGCTGGCTGTGGTGTCGTGGGCCGGCTGGGCGACGCTGCCGGTGCTGATCGGCCTGGTGATGGTGATGTTCCTGGGCATCGGCGTGGCGATCCCGGCGGGCACGTCGCTGGCGCTGACGTCGCAGCCTCCGCAGCGGGCCGGCCTGGCCTCCGGCCTGCTGGGCGTCACGCAGTTCGTCGTCGGTGGCATCGCAGCGCCCATCGTGGGGCTGTTCGATGCCCGCTCGGCAACCGTCATGGCCCTGGTGATGGCCGCCTCGCTGGCCACCTCCGCCGCAATCGCCAGGTTGGCGCGCCTGCCCGCCACCTCGTCACGCGCAGGGAACGGTGATGGCGCTGAGGTGAGGACGGCCTAGCGGTTGCTCAGGCGCTCTTGCGCACGGGCTGCTTGTCCTCGGCCGAGCGGTCGCCGTCCTCGGCGCGGGCCGCCCGGGCCCGGTCCACGCTGTTCTGCAGCGCGGTCAGCAGATCGACCACCTCGCCACCGCGGGGATCCGTGTCGGCCTCCTCGGGCTTCTCGCGCGCCTCGCCGCCGGCCAGCTTCGACTCGATCAGCGCCTCGACCGCTGCGCGGTAGCCGTCGGTGTACGCCTCCGGCTGGAAGTCCGCCGCCATCGACTCCACCAGGGAGGCCGCCATCTTGACCTCCTGCGGACGCAACTCGTTGTCGCCGCCGGTCTCGAACTCCGGCACCCGTACCTCGTCCGGCCACAGCATCTGCTGCAGCACGATGACGTCGTCGCGCACCCGCAGCACCGCCAAGGACTCCTTCTGCCGCAGCGCATACGTCACCACAGCCATCCGGTCGGTATCGAGCAGCGCCTGGCGCAGCAAGGCATAAGGCTTGGTCGCCCGGGCATCGGGTTCCAGGTAGTACGTCTTGCCGAAGAAGATGGGGTCGATCTGGTCGGCTGGTACGAACTCGTGCACTTCGATGTCGCGGCTCGAACTGACCGGTAGCCCTGACAGGTCCGCGTCGTCGAGGATCACCACGCGGCCGTCCGCCGTCTCGTAGCCCTTGGCAATGTCGTCGGTAGCCACCTCCTCGCCGTCGACGCTGCAGACCCGGCGCAACCGGATCCGGCCACCGTCGGAGTTGTGGACCTGGTGGAACCGAACTTCCTTCTCCTGGGTAGCGGTATATAAACGCACCGGCACATTGACCAGACCGAACGTCACCGCGCCTTTCCAGATTGCGCGCATCACCGCCTCCTTTCGCAGCGCACCAGAATGCACCCGCCATGCTCCTCGGCACAACACGAGGACAACTGAACGGCTGCCGACCTCACCTGCGCGACGATGGACGCGTGCGCCCGATGCTCGCCACCGCCGCCGGCCCGACGGGCCTGCCGTTGGGTCCGGCGTGGGCATACGAGGTCAAGTGGGACGGCATCCGGCTGCTGGTAGACATCACCGAGGGCGGCCTGACCCTGCGCTCGCGCGCCGGCCGCGATCTCACGGTGGCCTTCCCCGAATTCGCCGACCTCGCCGGCGCCCACCCCGATGTCCTGCTGGACGTCGAGGCGGTGGTGCTGGAGGCGGGGCGGCCCTCGTTCGCACGGGTGGTAGAGCGGGTCCACATCACCGACGCGACCCGCGCCGCTCAGCTGGCCGCTCGAGCGCCGGTCACGTTGTTCGCCTTCGACGCCTTACGGCTCTACGGCGTGGACCTGACCGCCCGGCCGTGGCACGAGCGGCGCGCCAGCCTGGAGCGGCTGCAGATCCCTGATCTGCGCGGGGACGGCCCCGCCTGGCAGGTCTCGCCGGTCTACGACGACGGCGCGGCGCTGCTGGCGGCGACGCAGGCGAACGGCCTGGAGGGTGTCGTCGCCAAGCGGCGCGCCTCGCGCTATACGCCCGGCCGTCGCTCGCCGGACTGGGTCAAGCTGGCCCATCGCACGTCAACGACGTGCTGGGTCGGCGGCTGGCGGCCCGAGGTGGGCGACGACCGGCGGATCGGAGCGCTGCTGGTCGGCATCCGCCGGGGCGACGGCAGCCTGCGGTTCATGGGTCGGGTGGGATCGGGGATGACCGCCGCGCTGGAGGCCGAGCTGCGCCGCCGGGTGATGGGTAACCCGTCCGCCACCAGTCCGTTCGCCGACGAGGTGCCCCGCGAGGATGCTCACGGCGCTTATTGGTGCGACCCTTCGTTCGCGGTAGAGGTCCGTCACCTCGGTCACGGCCTGCCGCCGGAGGGTGCCCGGCTGCGGGCTCCGGTGCTGCGCGGCATCCGGCCCGAGGCGGACCTCGACGACATGGACTTCGCAGCGCAGATGCGACGGGACAGCGGATCGGAGGAACCGTGAGCGAGTCCGACGAAACCGTCACCGTCAAGGTCGAGGGCCGCACGATCGGGCTGCGACGGCTGGACAAGGTGCTGTACCCGGCCACCGCCGACACCCCGGCCGTCACCAAGGCGGACCTGCTCGACTACGCCCGGCGGGTGGCGCCGGCATGGCTGTCGCACCTGCAGGACCGACCTGCCACCCGCAAACGCTGGCCGGAGGGCGTCACGGGACCAGTGTTCTTCGAGAAGAACGTGCCGCTCGGAGCGCCCGACTGGGTGCGCCGAGTGACGATCTACTCGCCCGGCAGCACCCGGGGGCACGACGAGGTGACCTATCCACTGATCGACGACCTCCCGACGTTGCTGTGGGTGCTCAACCTCGCCGCGCTCGAACTCCACGTCCCGCAGTACCGCGTCGGCCCCGACGACAAGCCGGGCTATCCCGACCGGTTCGTCGTCGACCTCGACCCCGGGCCCGGCACCGGACTGGCCGAGTGTGCGCTGGTAGCCGCGTGGGCGGCGGAGCGGCTGGTCGCCGACGGGCTGGTGCCGCTGCCGGTGACCAGCGGCAGCAAGGGAATGCAGCTGTACGCGGCGATCTCGGGGGAGCAGCCCGGCGATACCGTGCGGAACTACGCGAAGCGGCTCGCCGAGGGTCTGGAGCGCGACCACCGCGATCTCGTGGTCGCCAAGATGGCCAAGGACCTGCGGCCGGGGAAGATCTTCGTCGACTGGAGCCAGAACAACACGGCCAAGACCACGGTGTGCCCGTACTCGCCGCGTGGCCGTGATCTGCCCACGGTGGCAGCGCCACGGCGCTGGGAGGAACTGGGCGAGGATCTGCGGCAGCTGACGATGGCCGAGGTTGCGGCAAGGTACGAGGCCGACGGCGACCCATTGTCGGCGCTGAGCGGACCGGGACCCGCGCTGCCGTGACGCTGCCATGATTCAGCAGTGATGCGTGTGGTCCTGATCGGCTCGGGTGCGCGCGAACATGCCCTGGCCCGCGCCCTGCTCGCCGACCCCGCAGTCGGCGCGGTCATCGCCGCTCCCGGCAACCCCGGGATGGTCGCCGACGGCGTCGACGTCCGGAGCAATGCCACGGGCAAGCTCGCCGACCCGACGGGAGTCGCGGTGCTCGCCAGCGGTGCCCGCGCCCATCTCGTCGTCATCGGTCCCGAGGGGCCACTGGTCGCCGGCGCGGGCGACGCGGTACGGGCAGCAGGGATCCCGTGCTTCGGGCCATCGGCCGGCGCCGCAAGGATTGAGGGCAGCAAGGCTTTCGCCAAGGAGGTCATGACCGCGGCCGGGGTGCTGACCGCGGCGTCGCGTTCATGCCGGACGATCGACGAGGTCCGCGCTGCTCTCGGCCGGTTCGGGCCGCCGTACGTGGTCAAGGACGACGGGCTCGCGGGCGGCAAGGGCGTCGTGGTCACCGATGCCTTCGGGCAGGCACTGGCCCATGCCTCGGCCTGCCTTGACCGGACGTACGGCTCGGTGGTCATCGAGGAGTTCCTCGATGGCCCTGAGGTGTCGGTGTTCTGCCTGAGCGACGGCCGGACCGTGGTGCCACTGGCACCGGCGCAGGACTTCAAGCGGCTGGGCGAGGGCGGCGCGGGGCCTAACACGGGCGGCATGGGGGCCTACACACCCCTACCGTGGTTGCCCGGCGACCTCGTGGATCACGTCGTCGAGGCGGTGGCGCGGCCGACGATCGCCGAGTTGGCCCGGCGCGGCACGCCGTACCAGGGCGTCCTGTACTGCGGGCTCGCGCTGACGGCACGAGGACCCAGGGTCATCGAGTTCAATGCCCGGTTCGGCGACCCCGAGGCGCAGGTGGTGCTGGCCCGGCTGCGCACCCCGCTCGGCGCGCTCCTGCTGGCGACCGCGACCGGCCGGCTGGCCGAACACCCGCCGCTGGAGTTCGACGACGGGGCGGCGGTGGTGGTCGTGGTGGCGGCGGACGGGTACCCGTCGGGCCCGGTGTCCGGGGATGTCATCACGGGCATCGAGGCCGCCGAGGCGGTCGAGGGGGTCAGCGTGCTGCACGCCGGAACCGCTCGTGATGGCGCAGGGTCGCTGGTTTCTCATGGTGGCCGGGTGCTCTCGGTGCTCGCCACGGGTTCCGACGTCGCCCAGGCACGCCGACGCGCCTACGAGGGGGTCGACCGGATCCGGCTGCGGGGTGCCCAGGTGCGCCGTGACGTCGCCGCCGGCCAGTGACGGCGCCGCTTCCCGGGTGGCGGCACTCGTTCTCGGGCAAGGTCCGCGAGGTCTACATAGCCCGGCGCGATCCCGACGTGCTGCTGCTGCTGGCCACTGACCGGGTCAGCGCCTACGACCACGTGCTGCGTCCGGACGTGCCCGGCAAGGGGGCGTTGCTGACCGCGATCAGCCGGTGGTGGTTCGAACGGCTGGTCGACCTGGTGCCCAACCATCTGCTGGGCTCCGCGGCCGCGCCCCCGGTGCCCGCGGCCGTGGCGGATCGGGCCATGATCAGCCGGCGGCTGGACATGGTGGCCGTGGAGTGCGTCGCCCGGGGCTATCTGGCCGGGTCGGCATGGGCGGAGTACCGGGCCACAGGTGCCGTCAGCGGGTACCGGCTACCGCGCGGGTTGCTGCTCGGCTCGGCGCTGCCGCGAGCGCTGTTCACCCCTGCCACCAAGGCGCCGCCGGGCGATCACGACGAGAACATGACAGTCGTCGAACTCGCCGCCCGCGTCGGTGCCGAGCTGGCCGCCGAGCTGGAACGGGTCACCCTGGCGGTCTACCGTCGGGCGAGCGAGGTCGCTGCGGCGGCCGGGCTGATCGTCGCCGACACCAAGCTGGAGTTCGGCCACCACCCGGCCACCGGGGAGCTCATGCTGGCTGACGAGGTGTTGACGCCGGACTCGTCGCGCTACTGGCTGGCAGCGGACTGGAACCCCGGCGAAGCGTTGCCACAGTTCGACAAACAGGTGATCCGCGACTGGCTGGCCGGGCCGGAGTCCGGGTGGTCGCCTGACTCCGACGGGCCGCCTCCGCCGCTGCCGGGCG
>CAZEYA010000163.1:0-8523 GCA_964516515.1 uncultured Kineosporiaceae bacterium
GGCACGGGTTGGGGAATCAGGGGCCACGGGGGGCGTCACAATCGCCCGCCCAGACCATGTGTGGGCAGAACCAACGGCCGGCCGCCGAATGGGAGCTCGTCGAACGCCCTCACCGACCATCCACAGACCGTCGAGATGGCAAGCTTGTCCAGTTCCGGACCGAAGAAGGCCAGCCCCGAGGGGGTGAGCATCTCCAGGCCGGACCAGTCCTCGGCGATGGTCTCGACCGGCCCCTCCGGGCGACCCCAACCTGGCATTGCCATGATGGCGTTGGGCTGGAAGCACCCGACCAGCACAGTATCGTCTTCCGTCACAGCGATACCGTCGGGAACGGTGCGCTCCAGCATCCGATGCACCTCGCGGACCCCGTCGCGGATCACTGTCACGCCCGGGAGGATGCTCTCGGCGACATATAGCATGTTCCCACGTCCCAGCGCACACGCATTGGGGTAGTGAAGGGGTGGGAGGTCGAGTCGTTCGCCATCTCCCCCGCCCGCCGGGACGAGCACGATGGCGCCCGCAGGCCGCCCCATCTCGCCGGAGTCGGTCAGCCACATGCTGCCGTCTGGGTTGAACGCCCCCGTGTTCGGGCACACTAGCCGCGAACCAGACGCGGCTACGCACCAGTCATCGGACTCCCCCGTGGCCGGATCGAGCCGCATCACCACAGCGTTGTTCATGTCACACAGGTACAAGCGACCGCCGGCGTCGGCGGCCACGCCCAGGAAGTACCGACCCGGGAAATGCGCGATGGTCTCGTGACCACCGTCGGTCTCGATCCGATAGATCTGTCCGTCTTCACCGCCAGCGAACAGGGCGCCATCGGGGCCTAGGCAGATACTCTCGGGGTGGTCGAGCCCCTCGGCGAGGGTGCGTAGCTGCGGCGTCATGTCGCAACCTGGTAACGGTCGACGACCGCTGGGTCGAGCGTCACACCGAGGCCCGGCCCCGAGGGCAGCGGCAGCATGCCCGCGTCCAGGACGGGTTCTGGACCAACGAGACCACGGCGCAACGGTGACTCGAACAGGTCGGCCGTAAACATTTCGATCAGCGGCACGTTGGGCATGGCCGCCTGCAGGTGGCGAGCGGCTGCAGCATTTATCCCCGTCTTCCAGTTGTGCGGCACGACTTCCACACCGTGCAGCGCCGCGAACTCGGCAATGCGTCGCATCTCGGTCAGTCCACCGGCGCGCGCCACGTCCGGCTGCAGAACGTCGACGCGTCCCAACTCGATCCAGGCCCGGCACTCCCTCACGGTTCCGGCCAACTCGGCGCCCCCCAGGCGCGGCCCGATCCGAGGCGCCAATTTGGCATGTCCGTCGAGGTCGTCGTGGTCGACGGCCGCCTCCACCAGCCACAGGTCGCAATCCTCGACCCTGCGGAGTACGGCCAACGCGTCCCGCCAATGGGTCCAGCGATACCCGAAATCGACGAGCATGACGATGTCAGGTCCCAGGGCAGCACGCCCTTCACGTATGCAGTCCGACAATTGCAGATCGGTAGCGGCCGACCCGAACAGCAGTTCCATCTTCACCGCGGTGAAACCGGCGTCGACCGCTGCCCGCATTCGCCCCAGGGTGTGATCCAGTAACTCCCGCACGGTGCGGGTGCCCGGTACGCCGGCATACACCGTTGCGTACGGATGGATGACGGTGCGGGCCGGACCCCCCAGCAGGTCATAGACAGGCCGCCCGACCTGTTGTCCGGCCAGATCGTGTAGGGCGATATCAAGCGCCGCCATGGCATGCTTAGCAATCCCCCCCGGGCCGAGGTAACGCGTGCGCTCGGCCATGTTTCGCCAGATCGCACCGATGACCTGTGGGTCCGCGCCGACGACGGCGCCGCTCAGGCCGCTGTTCCACGCATGGAAATCGCGCATCGTCACCAGGGCCTGCGCGGCAGGCGAGGCGGTGTCGCATTCACCGATGCCCACCCTCCCCTCCTCATCGACGACCTCGATGAGCAAGGTGTCGGCGGAGGAATCGAGGTCCGTCGGGTCTGCTGGTACGCGAAGCTGGGTCGCGCGGACCTCTACCACCGGGCAATTCACGTCAGCGCGCAAGCCAACCTCCGTCGACGACAAGGGTGTGACCGTGGATGTAGTCCGCGTGGTCGCTCGCGAGGAAAGCCACGGCGTTGGCGACGTCTTCCGGTGCACCCCAGCGGCCGGCGGGGATGCGCGCATCGAGCTGTGCCTTCCGCTCGGCGTCAGCGCGCAGCGGGGCGGTCTGTTCGGTCTCGATGTAGCCGGGGGCCACGGCATTGACCCGGATCCCCAGCGGCGCCCACTCGTTGGCAAGCGCCCGGGTCAGGTTGACGATGGCCGCCTTGGCGGCGGCATACGCCGAGACCCTGATCCCTCCCTGGAAGCCGAGCACGCTGGCGATGAACACGATTCGCCCTGAGGAGCCCTGCCGCTCGAAGTGAACCGCCGCCGCACGCGACATGATGAACGGGGCCACCAGATCGACTTCGATCATGCGCCGCCAGTCGTCTGCGCCCACAGTCAAGGCGTCGGCGCGCATGACCTCGGCCGCGTTGCAGACCAGAACATCGAGCCGGCCCATTGTGTCGACGACAGTGTCCACCGACCGCTCAGCCTGACCCGTTTCGCCCAGATCCACCGCGACTGCAACCGCTCGCCGCCCCAGCGCTGTCACAGCATCGGCGGTTTCGGTAGCCGGCCCACGCTGAATCAGCGCTACATCAGCGCCACGTCGTGCGAATTCAACAGCTACAGCCCTGCCGATTCCCCGGCTCGCGCCGCTGACAGCGACGACCTGACCCTGGAACTCGGCCGTCGCAGCCCGGCTCACGACAGCCAATAGTCTCGAAAGTTGTAGTTGCCGAGCGCCTGGGCACTGATGGGAGTGAAACCACCGACTTTCAATGACAAGCCGTCCAGGAAGGGTTGCTGGCCCCAGATGATGTAGCCACCCTCGTCGTAAAGCTTCTTCTGGATCTCGAAGTACTTCTCTTGCCGCCGGTTCGCGTCGAGGTCTCCTCGCGCATCGGCCACGAGCGAGTCGAACTCCGGGAAGAACCAGGCCGTCTCGTTGAACGCCGCCCCGGTCACTACTGCGTCATCGAGCCATGAGGGAATGGGCTGGGATGTCCACTGAGTCATGCCGAAAGGGTATTTGAGGTAATTGGCGCCGTAGAAGTCCGCGTCGGGCACCCGGTTGAGCGTGACGGTGATACCCGCGGCCTTCGCTTGTTCGGCGAATGCCGTGGCCGCCTCCAACATGCCAGGGGCCACCTTTGACGTATTGAGCTCCACAGTGATGCCCTCGGCGCCCGCCGCCTTGAGCAGGGACTTGGCCTGGTCGATGTCTTGCGCCCGCTGGGGCAGGGTGTCGTTGTAGAACTCCAGGCCCTTGCCGAATAGGTCGTTGTTGACCTCACCGAGCCCCTGCTGGGCGATGGCGACAAGGGCGTCGCGGTCTGCGATCAGTCGCATCGCCTGCCGAACCCGAACGTCATCGAATGGCTTGGTGTCCACCCGCATGGTCATGGGCACGATCTGGCCGGGACTGGTCTCCGCGATCACGATCCGCCCCCCGGATTCCTCGGCCTTCGCCTGAGCGAACTCCATCGCCTCGATCATGTCGATCTGGCCACCGAGCAGGGCATTCAACCGCGCCGCGGGGTCGGTGATGGACTCCAGCACCAGTTCGTCGACATACGGCTTCCCCGACTGCCAGTAATCCGGATTTCGACTGAAGAGCGAGTTCTTCCCGGGGTCAAGAGACTGGAAGACGAAGGGGCCTGTGCCGACGGGCGAGGTGCGCAGCATCTCATCGGTCGCCCCGTCCTGGATGATCGCCATGTAGAAGATGGCGAAAGATGCGGCCAGGTCAGCGATCGGCTTGGTCAGCGGGATCGTGACGGTGCGGTCGTCGACCTTCTTCAATCCCCCGAGGTCGATGGTCGCGACCTTGGCCTTGCCCGCCGCGGCGGAGGCCGGGTCACCGATTCTCTTGAGTGTGTAGATGACGTCGTCCGCAACGAGTGGTTTACCGTCATGCCACGTCACGCCCTCCAGTAGACGGACCGTCCACTCGGTGGCATCGGCGTTTGGCTCGAAGCTCTCGGCGAGCTGGAGCTCGACCTTGTTGCCCGCGCCGAGGATGGACAGCCTGTCGAAGAGGTTGCCGGCCCGGGCGGCGTCGATCGTCGACACCGCCAGGTGCGGGTCGAGAATGTCGGCGGAGCCGCCCGTGGACATGCCCACACGAAGCCGGCCCCCTCGAGTGGCCGAACCGCTGGCGGTGCGGGCGGACGTGCTGGTGGAACTACTGCTGTCGGAACCGCATCCGGCCAGGACGCTGCCGGTCGCCCCCGCCACTGCTAGTGACGCTGCTCCCTGCAAGAAAAACCGACGGCTCATTGCATCCATGGAATGGCCTTTCTGATGGCGGGGGTGAATGTTGGGTAGTGAATATCGATCATTCTGTGGTGAGGTCGAGGACCGGGCGGAGACCTCGGCCGTTTCTGGACATCGCAAATGCGTCGTTGATGTCCGTCAGCGGGAAGTGGTCGGGTGCCAGCCGGTCGAGCTGCAACAGACCAGAGCGATAGAGCGCGATGAGACGCGGGAAGAGCGTAAGGGGAGTCACCGAGCCGTAGGCCGACCCCACCACCCGCTTCTCGAAGGTGACGAGGTCGAGCATGTCCACGGGTACTTCCTGGCCCTCCCGGGTGAGTCCGACCATGGCGGCCACGCCACCTGGACGAAGCAGGTCGACGCCGAGCCGCATGGCGCTCGGGGCGCCCACTGTGACGATGGTCCAGTCGAAGCCGTTGTGTCGAGCATCCGAGCGCATGGCGTCCAGGACGCCGGCGTCGGAGCTGTCGATGCTCTCGGTGGCCCCCAGGCCAGTTGCGAAGTCACGCCGGGAGGCTGAGGGGTCGATCGCGACGATCTGGGCGGCCCCCCTGATCCGTGCCCCTTGGACGGCGCTGACCCCGACGCCTCCCACTCCGATCACCGCGCCACGACTGCCCGCTGCGATATCGATCGTTTCGGTGGCCGCGCCGACCCCGGTGATAACGGCGCACCCCATCAGAGCGCCCACCTCGTCCGGAACGTCGTCAGGCAGCGGGATCAGCGATCTAGCTTGTACAACGGCGTGGTGGGCGAAGACGCCCAACAGGGCGTACGTCCCGATTGGGCCCGTCGAGCCCGAGATCGGCGTCGGCCCGGTGAGCAGGTGGGCGCCCGACATCGCATCCAGGGCCGGCTGACACAGGATCGGCCTTCCGACACCGCAGTTCGCACATTGACCGCACCCCGGCGCCATGTTCAGAAGGACACGTGTTCCGACGTCGACGTTGACACCGGGTCCGACCGCCTCGACGACTCCGGCTCCCTCGTGGCCGAGGACCAGGGGCAGCTCGGCGCTCCACTCACCGTCGGCCTGGCCGACGTCGGAATGACACACCCCGGCCTTCGTGATCCTGACCAGTGCCTCGGAGGCGGCCGGCTCGCGAAGGGTCACCTGCTCGACCGTCATGGGCGCCCCGAAGGCGCGCAGTACCGCGACGGACGTCTTCGTACTCATCGGTTCCTCTCCTCGACGGGACCCTGTGAAACCGATTTCCCGATCTTGCGCCAATCTCAGCATCCTGCAGCGGGAAAGGTCAAGCCTCTGAGACGACGAGTTCTACCGATACCCGCTTGACCTGGCCAGGAGCCAATCGCCACGCGTCGTGGGACGCAGCTCGGGCGGCGAGACCGTCGGACGCGGCCACGCTGGCGGGTTCGAGGCCGAGGCACTTAACACGACCGGACCACGGTGGGTCGGGCTCGCTGTCCAACTCCAGCCAGTACCACAGGTGCGGCAACCCGTGCCATCGCACCGTCACAGTGGAGGTGGGACTGGGATGCACGACGACTAGGCGAGGCTCGACGTTGACCAAACCCGCGAAGCGACGAGTGGGCGTGTTGGGGACGTCTGCCCATCCCGCTCCGCGGAGATCCGGCTGTGCCACACCCTCCATCCGACGCCCGTCGTCCGTCAGCGGGATCACAGCAGCCCGTGGCAACTCGATGTGCGCTCCACGGGTGAGCAGTGCCTCACCGAGGATCAAATGCTCGACATGCGCGGCATCTACCGGCCTCGAGCTGCGATTGACGTGAGTCGTGTCGACAGTCAGCCTCGAATCACTCACCTCGACCCGGCGAGTGACAAGGACACTGTCTGGCGAAGTCCAGGTCATGATCACTGTCGTTGGGGTGGCCATGTGATCCCACGACGCGAGGGCCGCATCGCCGTGAAAGGGATGCCGTCGACCCCCATGCAGAGCGGCCTCACCGGCGTTAGGCGTCAGCAGATGCCAGCCGCCCCGCCAGCCTTCGACCCAATCGCGGTGACCTGCGCCGCGGTCGACGTCGTGGCGCGTCGGCCATGGCGCCGCAAACAGCAGCTCTCCGAGACGCCGACAGCGAATCGACGTGATTCCCGCCCCGTCAGGGTCCAGGTCGACCTCGAGCCACCTCGAGGACAGGCAGATCCTCATCAAGGAGACCGTGGAGTCGCGGAGGGTGGTCCGGTGCTTTCACGAACCACCAGTCTCGCCTCACCCCGGACGACCCGATCCCGGGGCTTCTCACCCGCCAGCTGGCGCGCCAGCTCGTCGATGGCTTCCGCGCCGAGCTCCTCGAACGGCATCAGGATGGCGGTGACCGGGGGAACGAGATGTGCGATCAGCTCCATGTCGTCGTAGCTCACCAGGGAGACATCGCCAGGAACCCGATACCCGTTGGTGTGGAGGTGAAACAGCGCGCCGACCGTGTGCCCGAGGGAGCTCGTGAAGACGGCGGTCAGGCCAGGGTCCTGACGCAGCAGGCCCGCCATGCCGCGGGCACCGCCAGATTCGGTGAACGGTTCCCATGAGACCACCGGTTCGCCGAGGCCGAGCCCCTCGGCGTGACGTTTGACGGCCTCGGTCCGGCGGATGGAGGAGTCCAGACCCGCGGGGCCCGCCAGGTGGGCCACGCGACGGTGACCGAGGGAGGCAAGGTGCTCCAGGACGATCGCCGCCGCCGAGTCGTCGTCCGGCACGATACTGCGGCCGCTGCCCGGCACCGCTCGGTTGATGAAGACGTGCGGCACATTCGCTCGCTGGACCGAGGCGACCAGGGCGGACGCCGGGTACGCACTGGCAATGGCGGCACCATCGACCCGGCGGGAGCGCAGCAGTCCCTCGAGGATAGCCACGGCTGAGTTGTCGGCGTCCTCGACGAAGAGGGTGGCCAGGTCCAGCATCAAGCCGCGGACCACGGCGCCGCGCATGATGCGGGTGTAGGACACGGTGGCGAGGGATGGTATGACCAGGGCAACTGCGCCGCCACCAGGTCGTCGCAGGCTTCTGGCCCCCGCGTGTGGCTGGTAGTGCAGCCGCTGGGCGGCGGCGATGACGCGCGCCCGCGTCTCCGCCCGCACATTCAGCTCGGTTCTGTCGTTGAGCACCCGGGAAGCGATGGACTTGGAGACACCCGCCTCGCGGGCCACGTCCTCGAGTCTCGTCCGCTCCCGCATGTGGACAGCCTATGATCCGCCCGTTGACATCGCGAAACCGATTTCTCTAGGTTTGGGGACATGACGACAGAGCGCGGCGACGTCATCGTCGTTACGGGCGCGGCCCGAGGCATTGGGCTGGCCACGGCGATGGTCCTGCGTGCCAGCCGGATGACCGTCGTGGGAGTGGACCTGGATCGGGCCGGTCTCATGGCCGGGCCATGCGCTGACTGGGTGGTCGGTGACGTCGGCGACTGGGCGGTCCATGAGGCCGCCGCCGAAGCCGCCGAGGCGCTCGGGCCGCTGCGAGGGTGGGTCAACAACGCCGGGGTTGATATCTCGGGGGCGGCACACGAAGTCGACGAGGCCCACCTGGTTTCGGCGATCAGGGTGCTCCAGCTCTCGACGATGTTCGGGACCGCGGTAGCTGTACGGCGTATGGCGAGAACCGGCGGGGCAATCGTCAACGTCGCCTCGATTCAGGCCCGGGCGGCTTTCCGTGGGTACTTCGCCTATCAAGCCGCCAAAGCGGCCATTGTCATGATGAGTAAGGGGGTGGCGGTGGATTACGCCGCTGCCGGTATTCGATGCAATGTCGTGCTCCCAGGAACGATTGACACGCCGATGACGCGCGACTGGCTGCCCGACGGCGCCGACCAGGATGCGGCGCTCCTGGAGGCCGGTCATCTCGCTCCGATGGGGCGGGTGGGAGAGGCGAGCGAGGTGGCACGCGTCATCGCCTTCTTGCTGTCGAGTGGTGCGTCGTACGTCACGGGCATCGAGGTTCCAGTGGATGGGGGTGCTCTGGCACGGTGCTGGCCCGAACCTCCGATCGACGTGACCGACGGCTCGCTCTGGCGCGCCGGGTGACCGTCCTCCGCGTTGCTGGTCTGGGTGCACGATGTCGACGGGCAGCAGGAGTGGGTCAACGAGACGTTCTGCGCCTCACCTGCCGCAGGTACATGCCGGTGATGCCGACCAGGGCGAGGGCGGCCATCAG
>CAZEYA010000164.1:0-8513 GCA_964516515.1 uncultured Kineosporiaceae bacterium
GCCGAGCTGCACCAGCAGCCCAGGCACGAACACCTGCCAGGCGTCGGTGCCGGACGCCCCGTTGCCGCCCGGAGTCAGCGGCAACCGGGTCAGCAGGGGGCCGAACAGCACCAGGTAGAGGATGGGCGAGGCGACACCGAAGATCACCCAGACCGGGTTACGCAGGCTGATGGACATGGCGCGGCTGAAGACGATCCAGGTCTCACTCAGGGCAGCAGGCATCAGTGGCTCCGATTCGGGTCGAGGGTCCGGGTCACGCGTCGTCGCGCAGCGAGCGGCCGGTGAGCGACAGGAAGACGTCGTCTAGCGAGGGACGCCGGGTCTCCAGGCCGCTGACCTTGACGCCGGCCGCGTCGAGGTCTCGGAGCATGCCGGGCAGCAGGCGGCCGGCGTCGGGGGCACGGAAGCTGATCCGGGCGATGTGGGCGCCGGACTGGTGCACCTGGGCGCTGGTTACCTCCCCGGCCGCCTGGCCGAGCAGCGCCGACACGAGGGCCGCCGCCTGTCCGGCCTGCGCCCCGTCGGTGAGGTCGAGGTCGACCGTGTCGCCGGAGACGTGCGCCTTGAGCTCGGCGGGGGCGCCGTCGGCGACGATCCGGCCCTCGTCGATCACGAGGACGCGGTCGCACAGCACATCGGCCTCGTCGAGGTAGTGCGTGGTGAGGAAGACGGTGCTGCCGTGCACCTCGCGCAGCGAACGGATGTGATCCCACAGGTTGGCCCTGGCCTGGGGGTCGAGACCGGTGCTCGGCTCGTCGAGGAAGACGAGGACCGGTCCGTGCAGCAGGCCCATGGCGATGTCGAGTCGGCGGCGCTGCCCGCCCGACAGCGACTTGGCCGGGCGCTGCCAGACCCCCGACAGATCGAGGGTCTCCAGCACCTCCTGCGAGCGCGAAACGGCCTTGGCGCGGGTGAGGCCGAACAGCCGCGCCTGGCTGACCAGCTCCTCGCTGACCAGCGCCTCGTCGAGGGTGGAGCCGCGCTGCGGGACGTAGCCGATCCGCCGCCGCACGGCCACCGGGTCGCGGGCCACGTCGGCTCCTGCCACGACTGCCGAGCCTGCGGTCGGGGCGATGAGGGTGGTGAGGATCCGGAGCGTCGTGGTCTTGCCGGCGCCGTTTGGCCCTAGGAAGCCAACGATCTCGCCGTGCGCCACGTCGAGGTCGACCCCGCGGACGGCCTCGATGTCGCCGCCACGGGTGCGGTAGGTCCGGGTGAGGCCCCGAGCCTCGATCGTGCCGCGGATGTCAGTCGTCACGGCCGCGAGTATTACCCTCCCGGTACCGGTCGTCAATCTTGATTAGTCGGACGGCCAGCCAGGCCAGGCGGGCCACCGGCCTTCGGCATCGGGCACTTGGACCCCGCCGGCCAGGCGGTACGCACCTGCGTCCAGCCGTTCGACGAAGCCGCGGCACCACTGGATCTCGCCACGCAGCGCCGCGTCGCCGAGGTGGAACTGCTCGGCCGTCCAGCTCGGCGCCAACCGCTCCCGGGCCAGGTAGGCGCCCCTGTGGGCGGTTTCGGCGACCAAGGCCTGCAGGCGGAGCAGCCGCCCGCACATGGCGGCCCGCATCTCGCTTCGGCTGAGCATCCCGGCGAAGCACAGCGCGGCCATCAGCCTGGCCGGGTCCATCGGGTCCGGCTCCCACAGCGTGGTGCGCAGCATGCCGCCGAAGGCGCTCTCGCCGTCTCCGGTCAGCCGGTACGTGGTCCGGGCGGGGCCTGCGCCCTGCTCGGTGGCCGACTCGACGAGGTGTCCCGCGCGCACGCCCGAGCGCAGCCCGTTGTAGATCGAGCCGGGGTTCACGTTGCCCCACGAGTCGACGCCCCACGAGAGCAACTCGCGGCGGATGAGGTAGCCGTGGGCAGGCTGGAAGATCCGCACGCAGCCCAGGACCAGCAGGGTCGTCGCGGACATGGGGGCAGACTAGGGGCCCGTCAGATGCGGCACCGCTGGACCGGTAAGCCGAGCTCACCGGAGAGGTCGGCGGCTCGACCGCGGAGCGCCGGGCAGCGCTCCGGCGCCGGTCGAGGTGCCGCGAGTGCATCCAGCACTCGGGCGCCTCGTAGTGATGGAGAACAAGAGGATGACCCAACCAGAAGGAATTTGGAGGAAGGCTTCAATACTGACCGTTGGGGGAGGGCTAGCATTCTGGTTGGCCAACTTCGCATTTCTCTGACTCCCTCGCTGTGGATTATCGAGCTGCGGGTTCGAGGTTGCTCTACTGTTGGCGCGGCTTCACCCTCCCACTTGCGGGGGGTGGAGGCAGGACTACCGTCAAATGTCGGGCGTATCTCATCTACGAGAGGAGAGACCGAGATGCCTACCAGCACGATCGATCACCTGGCGCCGGACAAGGTGGCCAGGATCGCGGGCGGCTTCTATCTCGCGTTCGTGCTGGCCTCCGTGCTTGCCGGCCTGCTTGGGAACATCGGGACGGGAGGAGTGGACCAGGTCTACTAGTCACTGATCACGAACGCCTGGTCTTTCCGGCTCGCTATTGTGGTCGTGTTGATATCAGCGTTCCTCTTCCTCATGGCCGCCTGGGGTCTCTACGTTGTGCTGCGACCCGTCAACCCGGACCTCGCGTTGCTTCCTGCTGCTCAACGCGGTCGGCGTGGCCATTCAGTGCGCAAGCATGTTCCCGCTCATGGCCGCGGTATTGCTTGGGGACGATGCCAGCCGGATGCAGGCATACTCGGAGGCACAGGTGGAGGGACTGACCTTCCTCTCCATCAACCTCTACAAGACGGGCTTTATCACGGCCCAGCTGTTCTTCGGCACGTGGTTGTTCCCGCTCGGCTATCTGGTCTACAAGTCTGGACTCCTTCCCAGGTTCCTCGGCGTCCTTCTGGTACTTGACGGAATCGGTGTCCTGATCTGGTTCCTTCAGGCAATGCTGCTACCGGCCTACCCCGCAATCAGCTACCCAGCGTTCGCTCTGAGCTTCGTCGCAGAAGTTGGGCTGGGGTTGTGGCTCCTCATCAAGGGCGTGAAGGTCGTCGACTCCAGATCTGGCCTGCCGACCTGACCCCTGCGTAGGCTCGTCGAATCCCGTGCTCCAGCCCCGGCCTGTCCGCTTCAGACAGACCCCGCCTGGCCGACGAGCGGAAGGGACCAGCGAATGGCGGCGGCGATCCACCGGCCGCGTGCTCGGGCCGGTGGAAGGGATTGCCGATCGGGGCGCACTCGTGGCGAAGTTGTGCTGCTGTGCTCGCTGCCTCGTCGTGCCATCCAACAGCCGATCCACGGTGGTCTTGCTCCGGGTCGCCCCCGGATCACCGGTGGATTCAGGCGGAGCCGCAGGCGCTGCTCCCCGGTCGGTCACCCCACCAGGCTGCGCGCGTGCTCATCATTGCCTTGATCCTGTTCGGGATGGTGGCCGGCTGCCTGGCGTGGCTCATCGTCCGGGGCGGCGGACCTCGGCGGATCAACTGGCCCGAGGCCTTCGCTGCCGGCATCGTGGGCTCGTTCGTCGGAGGCCTGTTGTCCAGCCTGATCGCCGGCGACGGCCTCAGCCTTCGCCTGTCAGGGCTCATCGGGTCGATCATGGGGGCGGTCATCGTGCTCGTCGTCTGGGGCTGGGTCCGCCGGGCACGACGGACCATCTGGCCCGCGCCTGCGACGATCGTCGGCTCGCGGCTCGCGGCTCGCGGCTCGCGGCTCGCGGCTCAGGGGGCGGGCGGCGGGTTTCCGTCGTGCGCGATGAGGCGGCGGACTCGCAGCGCGGTCGCGACGACGGGTGAGCCGAGGGTGGCCCCGAGGATGCCGCCCACCGATCCGCCCACCAGGATCGGGCCCAGCGTGACGATGGGGTGGATCTTCAATCGGCCACTCGTCAGGTTGGTCGCGACCACGGTCTGCAGCACGTTCTGGACGATGAGGACGACGATCAGCATGACGAGCGCGGCGTCGCTGTCCTGGGTGCCGAGGGTGATGAGGGTGGCGAACACGGAGGAGATGACGGCACCGAGGTAAGGCACGTAGGAGGTCACGAACGTCATGAGGGCGATCGTGAGCCACAGCGGGACGCCGAGGATGAGGGCTGTGCCCCCGATGACGACGACGGTGAACAAGGCCGACAGGGTGAGAGCAAGGAAGTAGCGCCTGACCGAATCGACGGCGGCAGCCACGACGTCATCGCCCGGGACGGTCGTCGTCGGGATCCGCCGCCCGACCCACTGCGTCAACCTCGGCCGGTCGGCCAGGATGTAGTACAGGAAGAACGTGCCGACGACGGCGCCGATGACGAAGGCCCAGACTCCGGACAAGGCGCCGGCCAACGCGGAGGAGATCGCGGCGGAGATTCCGCCTACCCCGTCGCGCAGCGCGTTCTGGAGCTCCTGCCCCAGGGCCTCCGGCACGCCGACGGCGCCTCCCACCCCGCTCAACCACCCGTCGACGGCGCGGACACCACCCACCAGGGCACGCGAGATCTCCCCGCCCTGGTCCAGGAACGCCGCCACCGTCAGCCAGGCCGACCACGCGGTGATGGCCACGAGACCGAGGAGGACGAGGACGGCGCCTGCTGCGCGCGGCAGACCGAGCCCGTGGAGCCGGCCGACGACCGGCGAGAACAGGATGCCGAGGAGGATCGCCACCGTGAGGGGCACCACGAGCGTCGAGAGCGTCGCCAGGACCGTGAGGATGGCGGCGATGAGAACGATGAGGCCGATGGCGAACCACGCTCGTAGGCCGTTGCGCACCAGCCAGGACTCGGACTTCGGTGTCACGATCAATGGTCGGGTCGGGTCGGGCCGAGCCCTGCGATTATCACCTGATGGGTAGCCGGGCTCCTGCGCGCCGGCCCTACCCGGGACCGACCCCAGCGGGAGGACAGCTCCGCCGGAAGGATCGTCCCCACGATCCGCACTGTCACCGTGAGCCGGTGTCGGAGGAACCCATGGCGGACTTAGCGGGGCCGCACGACCGCCACGTCCTCGGCGGTGTGCTCGACCCGTGCGGCCTCGATCCGCTGACCGGCTTCTACCGGGACGGCACGTGCACGACGGGACTGAGCAGCAGGTAGACGTTGACGGTGGACCACCGTCCCGGACAGCGTGGCGGCAGGCACTCTGACCTGGACGAGCGCGGCACCCGCTCCGGTGACAGCGTGCCCGCCTCGACGAGTCCCGTGAGCTGCTCCAGACGCCTCGAGCTCGGCTCCAGATCGCCGTCGTCATTCACGACGTCCCTTGAGCGCGTCGCTCGCCCACCTGATCGCGATTGACATACGAAGCGCAATTTCCGACTATGGCTGCGTGCTCGAGCTCCAGAGCGTCGCTTGGTTACTGTCCGGCCCACCACGACCGGGCCCCGGACCGGCTGGGATGCGCGAAAGTCCCGAGCGCGCCACCCCGTCAGCGCGCCGTGTGTGCCTCAGGCGAAGCGGGCGCCGCAGCGGGATGCGGGGCGAAGAGGGCCAACAGCTCACCGATGTGATGGTCGCTCTCGACGGGGTGCCGGAAACGGCCGACACCGTTGACGGCATACTGGTTGCGACGTCCGACCCGGGTCCGGGCCAGGTAACCGGCGGCCTCGAGGTCGGCCACGATCGTCTGTACCGCCCGTTCGGTCACGCCAACCGTGACGGCGACGTCGCGCATGCGCACCTCGGGGTCACCCGCGATGGCCAGAAGCACGTGCGCGTGGTTGGTCAGGAATGTCCATCCCGCCCCGGGGGGAGCGCTCGACGCCTCGACTCCGCCTGATGACCGCTTCACTGCCCACCCTCTCGATCGGCCTGCTCGCCGGTCAGGATCCTGCCCTCGCGAAGCCCGTTTCGCCACATCAGCTTCGCTGGACCCTGTTTCAGTTCTAAGGAGAACACGTGCTCGATGTCCCTCTGTGGTTGTGGTTGGCCTTCGCGGCCACCGTCGTGGTCGCCCTGGCCATCGACCTCTTCTCTCACCGCAAAGCCCACATCATCGGCTTCCGGGAAGCCGCCTGGTGGAGCGCCGTCTGGGTGGGCCTGGCGGTGGTGTTCGGCGGAGTGGTGTTCGCCGTGCTCGGCACAACTGCGGGGGTCGAGTACACCACCGCCTGGTTGCTGGAGAAGAGCCTGTCGGTGGACAACCTCTTCGTGTTCGCCCTGATCTTCGCCTACTTCAAGGTGCCACGGGAGTACCAACACCGTGTACTGTTCTGGGGCGTCATGGGGGCACTGGTCTTCCGGGGGATCTTCCTGACCCTCGGCGTTGCCGTCGTCAGCCAATTCACGGCCATCCTATTTGTCTTCGCGGCCATCCTGATTTACAGCGCCTACAAGCTCCTGCGCGGCGCCGACGACAGCTTCGACCCCAGCACCAGTATCGCCCTGCGGGTCCTTCGAAAGATCGTTCCGGTACGTGACGAATACTCGGGCACCAAGTTCTTCGTCAAGGAAGGCGGCAAACGCGTCGCCACCCCGCTCTTCGCCGTTCTCATTGCCGTCGAAGCCGCGGACCTGGTATTCGCGGTCGACAGCGTTCCTGCCGTGCTGGCAGTGTCCTCCGAACCCTTCATCGTTTACACCAGCAACGCCTTCGCAATCCTCGGACTGCGCGCCCTGTACTTCCTGCTCTCCGGCATGCTTCACCGGTTCCACCTGTTGAGCAAGGGACTGGCGTTCATTCTCGCGTTCATTGGCGTCAAGCTCATCCTGCAGGCCGCACACAAGACGATCAGTCCCGCGGTGCCCGAGATTCCCTCAACGGTCAGCCTTGCCGTCATCGTCGTCGTGCTCAC
This sequence comes from uncultured Kineosporiaceae bacterium, assembly GCA_964516515.1. Taxonomy (GTDB): domain Bacteria; phylum Actinomycetota; class Actinomycetes; order Actinomycetales; family JBBAYJ01; genus JANNOG01. Next base: position 6,728 of record CAZEYA010000164.1, read on the forward strand.
CCTCAGCATCGGCCTCAGCATATGGCGACCCGCGCCCGCGGAGGAAGCGACCGTTGGCCGGGAGGACGCTGATAGCCGGTAGGACGGGTTGACCGCAAACCTCACTCCCGCAGACGCCCGGGCCGAGATTGCCCGGGCGATCTGGCCACGACCAGCCGCGCGGACGGAAGACCCGGCCGGGGTCGAACCATGATCAAGCCAACGGCTTCTGTCGGTCAGCTCCGGGAGCTTCCGCCGTTGACATGTTTTTGATCGCTTCGGTCTGTGAAAGTCCCGCCAGCGACAAGAAGAGCGGTAGGTCCGGTTTGAGCGGCTGCCGAGGGCGGGCCGGTAGGTCTCAGGACCTGTGCGCCCGATGTCGATTGTTTCGCGACGGCCCGTCTGCCGGGGATTTCGCCTTAGGGGCAGACCGTTGCGGCGAGATCGCCGTGAGCTGGTGAAGCGATTGTGAGGATCGCCACCTCACGGTCTCATGGAGTCTGATCAGGACTTCGTGACGGCGAGGGAAAGCTGTTCTATGCGCGGTCAAGAACGTCTACTCCCGCCGGATCGTGGGCCATTGTCAGGCCACTCCATCGACTCCTGAATGAAGGCCTCCTTGGCAGTGGCCGCGCTGCGCAACGCTGTCGCCCCTTGCACTGGGCCTCCGCCTCGATCACCAAGACCGCAGCCAAGGAGTGACCGCATGGCCCGGCGCACGCTGCGAGGTCTCGTGAGGACCCGCCAGCTTCCACCCAACTTCCCCCGCGGGTTTGAGGTAGTGCAGGAACGTCGCCCACCAGTCATCCCGTAGTGTCTGCGAACGGGGTATCAGCTGGCCGCCCGCGGTGCTCTTAGAGGTGAATTGCTCGTGGAATCGCTGGCCTGGAGGTACGTCGTGATCGACCCCGTGCAGATCCTGTGGTCCCCGGCTGGTGCGAGCATGCCCTCGCTCGGTGCCCGGAACCTGGTCGACGTCACCGACGGCGACACCCCGAACATCCGCATGCCGATCCGAATGTTGTCGGTCGACACGCCAGAAGTCACCGCCCGCACAGCGGAACGTGCAAGCGCGATCGACATCGAGTTCACACAACTCGCCGAGTGGATCGAGCAGGGCCGGGCGCCGATCTCCGACGTCCTGGCTGCGTATGTGCTGCCCAAGCTGACCACGGGCACGGCCGGCACACTGCAGTTTGAGCAGGGCAAGGCCGCGTCGGCGTTCGGGAAGCAGAACATCGACACCCGGCTCGCCCGCCCCGACGGCTCACGTCGCAACCTGTTCATCCGCGTCGCCGACAGCCCGTTCGACGCCAACTCTCGGCTGCTGGCCTACATCGCCCCCAACTACTCGACCAAGGAGCGGGAGACGCTGTCCCGGGCCGAGCGCGCGACATTCAACCTCGACCTGGTCGAGAACGGGTGGGCGGCTACGTTCGTGATCTTCCCATCGATCCCTGGTGAGCTGGACCTGCCCCTTTTGGTCGAGGCCGCCGCCACGGCCCGGGCCAACCGGAAGGGGATCTGGGCCGAGCCGGCGACCTTACTGGCCTACGAGTACCGGGCCATGGAGAAGCTCCACGCAATCACCGAGAAGATCGTCGGCGGCGAGAAGATCCGCGGCGCAGCGGCGTTCGCTTGGCGAGAGCGATACTGCGCCGACATGCGCAACCGCCAGCTGCACGGCCCCGAGGGCTACATCGACATACCCCCGGAGTACCGGTTGTGGATCTGGCCCGACGACGTCGCCCGCACCGTCCGCGAGCTCAACCTCGTCCCCGCACCCGCCCTCGGCCGCGCTCTCTAA
>CAZEYA010000165.1:0-8413 GCA_964516515.1 uncultured Kineosporiaceae bacterium
CGCCGACCCGCCGACCAGGGACCGCCTGAGTCAGGCGTCCGGGGACGGCTCGGTGACATGGGCGGGGCTGGCCGCCGGCGTGAGCGGACCGGAGCCGCTGCGACTCCTCGCCAGTGACCCCGCCTCGTCCGGAGCGGGGCTGGTGGGCGTCGCGGCGGTGAGCGAGAGCACGTGGGTGAGCGCTGGGATGGACGCGGCATCGGGAGTGTTGGCGGCCGCGCAGCCCTTGACCCGGACGGTCGGTGCGTCCGACGCCCCCGCACCGCAAGCGGGCGAGGTCGGCGTGAGCACGGAGCATGCACTGCTGGCCGCCGGGCCCGATCCCGATCGCGCGGTCGTGGCCCCGGCGGATGCCACCGCGATGCTCCGCTACACCTGGCTGCCGACGGTGCTGGGCGACGGGGACCCCGCGGTCGAGGCCGCCAGGCAGCGGCTGCTGGCGGCGTTGACCGGCGACAGGGCACAGGCGGCCCTGGCCGAGGCCGGTCTGCGTGGACCTGACATGGCGCCGATCGACGGGGCCGATTGGCTGCCGGCGGCGCAGGCACCGCCAATGCCCGTGCTCAAGCCGCATCACGTCGAGCATGTCTTCGCGGCGTGGTATCCCCAGGACCGGATCGCGGACCTGCTGATCGTGGTCGACATCTCCGGGTCGATGTTCGCCAAGCCGCCGGGCAGCGGGTTGACGTTGATCAGGTAGGTCAAGAACGGGGTGCAGGCAGTGGCGAGGCAGTTGCCGGACGCGGCGCAGCTGGGAGTGTGGGAGTTCGGCACGCTGCTGGACCCGCCGCGCGACTACGGCTGGGCGCGGCACGGCGGAGGGAGTCGCTGGCACACCCCCGAGAAGATCGGCTGCGGTGGTCGGTCTCCTCGCCCACGGACGAGAGTGATGGCCCGTAGCCCACACCACGTGGTCCTGGGCGCGATCCGGCCATGGGCGGCACGACCGCGTTAACTTCCACAACAATGAGACTTTGTGCTCGCTAATGGTTGTTATTGCGCGAAATCTGAATATTATGACAGCCTCCACCCAGATGAAGAGGTGGCCAGCTGTCGGAGGTCCCGCATGTCACCTATCGGCCGTCGCACCTTCCTCAAGACAGCCGGCGTCGTCGGCGCCGGCGCGGCGCTGTCCGCGTGCAGCAGTGACTCCGACGAAGGGTCTGCCTCGGCCGCCACCACCGGCGCCCTGCCGGGCACCGCGACGCTGACCACCTGGGGCACCGACCAGGAGCAGGCCGCCTTCAAGAAGATCGCCGCCGACTTCAAGGCCCAGCGCGGCGCCGACATCCGGATCGAGGTCCTGCCCTACGACCAGATCCGCACCGTCGTGGACCGCCGACTGCAGGCCGGCGAGCCGCCAGACCTGTTCCGGGTGTCGTACACCGACGTCGGCAGCTACGCCACCAGCGGCGCCCTGGCCGACCTCACCGACTACATACCGAGCGACTTCGGCGAGGCGTTCCTGCCCGCGCTGTGGGGCGCCGTGCTCAACGAGGACCGACCCTTCGGGGTGCCGCACCACACCGACACCTCGGCGCTGGCTTACAACAAGGCCCACTTCGACGCCGCCGGCATCACGACGGTACCCACCTCACTGGAGGAGGCGTGGACCTGGGAGGAGTTCGTCGGGATCCTCGAGCAGCTGCGGGCCGCCGAGCTCGGGGCCGCACCGTTCGCCTTCAATTACCAGCTCTTCGGGGCATACCGCTGGTTCAACACGCTTTACCAGGCCGGTGGCACGGTGCTCGACGACAACCTCGAGGCGGTCACGCTGGACACCGACCCGGCCCGACGGGCCCTGGAGTGGACCCGGGGCCTGTACACCGACGGGCTGCACGAGCCGAGCGTGCTGATGCAGCGGCCGACCTACCCAGACGAGATCTTCCCCACCCAGAAGATCTCGATGATCCAGACCGGCGACTTCCTCATCCCCTACCTCGAAGAGACGATCGGCTCGACGTTCGAGTGGGGCGTCACGTACCTCATGCGCGACGAGGGCGAGGCCGCCGACCTCGGTGGCAACGCGGTGGTCGTCACCGAGGAGGCACCCAACAAGGACGTCGCCGCCGAGTTCGCCAAATTCCTCGTCAGCGCCGAGAACATGAAGTACTACTGCGAGCAGGCCACCGTCCTGCCGGTCCGCAACGATCTTGTCGAGACCGAGCTGGCGTTCTCGGTCCGACCGGAGCTCTTGCCGGTCTTCCAGCAGCAGGCCGCCACGATCCCCGAGAAGCTGGTCCAAGAGTCGACGTCGCGGGCGTTCACGGGGATCAACCAGGCTCTCATCGACAATATGGACGCCTACCTGGCCGATCCCGACTCCGATACCGACCAGGTCATCGAGTCGCTCACCAGCGCCATCGAACAGGCTCTCGAGGGCTAGGACACCAGTCATGACCGCGGTCGAGGCCACCGGGCGGACGCGTGCGTCCGGTGGCCACCCCGCGCCCGGTCGTCGACCGACGCCACCGTCGCTGCGCCGCCCGCTGCTCAACGCGGGCCGCCGGGCAGAGGCGCTGGCCGGCGCGATCCTGACCCTGCCGGCCGTCGTGATCTTCACCATCTTCATGTTCATCCCACTGGTTCTCACGCTCTGGTACAGCCTGCAGCGCTACAGCGGGTTCGGTTCGCCGGAGTTCCTGGGCCTGGAGAACTACACCGACATCTTCGCCGACCCGACGTTCTACCGTGCGCTGCTCAACACGGTGGTCTTCACGGCGATCTCGGTCCCGCTCGGGATGGCGCTGGGCCTGGGCGCGGCCGTGCTGCTCAATCGGGTCATGCCGGGGCGGGCGCTGTTCCGGGCGTTGATCTACTTGCCCGTGGTGGTCTCCGGGGTCGCGGCCGGCGTCATCTGGCTGCGACTGTTCGACCCGCTGCGAGGCGTGCTCAACCAGATCGCCTCCTCGATCGGGCTTCCGACCGTGGACTGGCAGTCCAGTCCGACGGCGGCCTTGTTCTCGGTGATCGTCGTGACGACCTGGCAGGGTATGGGCTTCGGCATGGTGGTCTACCTGGCCGGCCTGCAGGGCATCCCCCGCGAGCTGTACGAGGCCGCAGCGTGTGACGGCGCGACCGGCTTCGCGTCCTTCCGCCGCATCACCTGGCCGCTGCTGGCGCCCACGACATTCTTCCTGCTGGTCTACTCGATCATCGTCAGCTTCCAGGTCTTCGACGTGGTCTACATCCTTACCCGAGGTGGGCCCGCCGACGCCACGACCTTCCTCGTGCAATACGCCTACGACCAGGGCTTCAACCAGCGCCGACAGGGCTACGCAGCGGCGATCGGCGTGATCATCTACGTCATCGTGCTCGCCCTGACCATCGTCCAGTGGCGGCTGCAGCGACGGCGGGACGACCCATGACCGACGTCCGCACCGACACCGGGACCGCCATCAGCCGGCAGCGCCCGTGGAAGACCGCGGTACGCGTGGCTGTGGCCGTGGTCGCCGTGCTGCTGCTGATGTTCCCGATCTACTGGATGCTGCGGGTCTCGGTGGCCACGCCCGCCGAACTGGCCCGGCTGCCGGTCCCCCTCCTGCCGACCGAGTGGCGGCTCGAGAACTACATCGAGCCCTGGCGGAACTGGCCGTTCGGCCGCTGGTTCGCCAACTCCGTCGTCATCGCCGTGGTCTCGGTCCTCGGCACGCTCGTCATCAACCTCTGCGCCGGCTACGCCTTCGCGAAGCTGCGGTTCCCGGGACGCAACATCCTGTTCCTGCTCATCATCAGCACGCTCATGGTCCCGGTTCAGGTCATCATGATCCCGCAGTTCCAGATCGTCGTGGATCTCAACCTGCTCGACACCAACGCCGGGGTGATCCTGCCGCGCCTTGCCGAGGCGTTCGGCCTGTTCATGGCCCGGCAGTTCTTCATGGCCATCCCGGACGAGCTGCTCGAAGCGGCCAAGGTGGACGGTGCCGGGCACCTGCGTGCGTTCTGGTCGATCGCACTGCCGCTGTCGGCCCCGCTGGTCGCCGTCCTCATCATCTTCACGTTCATGTGGCGCTGGAACGAGTTCGTCTGGCCGCTCATCGTGCTCACCGACAACGAGTCCTACACCCTGCCGGTCGGCCTGCAGTTCCTGCTCAACCAGTACTCGACGGACTACGGGCCGCTGCTGGCCATGTCCTTCCTGTCGATCCTGCCCATGCTCGTCGTCTTCGCCTTCTTCCAGCGCTACTTCGTGGAGGGTCTGGCTCGGACGGGGATCAAGTGATCCGCCCCGGCATCGATCACCCGCGCTCCAGTCCGCCGTGGGGCTCCGAGGTCATCGTGACGACGCTGGGCGGCGCCAGCCCCGGCCCGCTCACTGAGTGGGTGATCCTCATGGTCCTGGCCCACGCCCATCACCTGCGCGCGACCGAACGACTGGCGGCGGACCACGTCTGGCCCGACGTGCCGGCGCGCAGCGACTACGTCGCGCTCACTGTGCCCTTCGAGCAGGACAGCCTGCTGGCTGCGCTGGACTCCGGTCGCATCGACCTCGCCGCCGGTGACGTCTTCGTCCAGGAGCCGTTGCCCGTCGGCCACCCGTTCTGGCCGCACCCGCGCTCGGTGGTGACGCCGCACTCCACCGGCTTCGCACCCAGCTATCGGCAGAGCGTCGGGCCACTGTTCACCGACAACGTCCAGCGCTACCAGGATGGGAAGCCACTGCTCAACGTCGTCAACCGGGAGCGGGGCTACTAATGCTCGCGGTGCAGCGGCGCAACGCCACGCTGGAGCTGCTGGGGCGCCATGACGCGGTGTCCGTCGAGGCGCTCGCCGCGACCCTGGGTGTCAGCTTCTCCACCGTGCGCCGGGACCTGCAGGACCTCGAGCGCGCCGGCATCGTGCGGCGAATCCATGGCGGCGCGGTGCTGAGCAGGCCGGCCACGCTGCCCGACGCGCCGGAGCTGCCGCCGGCTCACCGCCAGGTCGAGCATCGTGCCGAGAAGCGCAGCATCGCCCGCGTCGCCGCCGGCCTCATCGTTCCGGGTTCCACGGTCCTCATCACCGGCGGCACGACGACTGGTGCGCTGGTCCCACTTCTGGCATCGATCCCGTCGGTCACCGTGGTCACCAACTCCCTGGCGGTGGCGACCGGGCTGGCCGGCAGCGACGTCGACGTCGTGGTCCTCGGCGGGGCGCTGCGCCGGCCGGAACTCAGCCTGTTGGGTCATGTTGTCGCCACCAGCATCGTCGAGGTCCACGTCGACCACGCCCTGATGGGCGTGTACGGCGTCGACCCGCGCAGCGGCGTGCTGGGGGCCAGCGCCGCAGAGTGCGAGACCGACCGGATACTCGCCCGCAGTGCCCGTCGGTTGACGATCCTCGCCGACGCCAGCAAGTTCAGCAGGCGCAGCCCACATCGCATCGCGGGCGTGGAGCTGATCGTCGACCTGGTCACGTCCTCGGGCGCGCCGCCCGACGACCTCACAGCGCTGCGCGCCAGGGGGGTCGACGTCCACGTCGCCTGACGCGGCTCGCCACTGCCCGCTCGACCCGGCCATCCGCCAAGCCCGAAGGAGACCCCGTGCCCACCCCCGCACCGCCGCGCCGCACCGTCGTCCCTATCGCCGCAGTCAGCGCCGTGTTCACCCGCGGCCTGCTCGCCTTGATCTCGGCCGTCCTGAAGGTGCCCGGCGTCGCCACCGTACGAGGGCTGGGCGCGCTGGCCGTCCCCGACCCGGGAGCGCCGCTGACCGCGGTGCTCGCGACACAGTCACAGCACCTGCCGGCGTTCGCATGAGCGCCGCCGACCAGCGTCTCGTCGCGGCCGCGGCCCCGGGCGCATGTTCGTTGCACGCGCCACCCAGCAGCGACGTGGCCGCGGTGTCGGCCACCTGCAGGGCCCGCATCCTCGAACGCGAGGGCATCGCCATGTTCCTCGCCCTGCATGACGCCCGGCCCGGCAGGCAGTTGCGGGTGACCGGCGAGACGGCACTGGCCGAGGGCCGACGCCTCGCCGTGCTGTTCGACCACTACCGCGACGGCCTGGCCGCCGTGGGCGTCCCGGACGAGCTGCGCTCGGTCGGCATCGAGGGCGACACCACCGACGCCTCCCCCGCCGACCTCGACCCCACTGGCGCCGCCGAACTCATCGACATCCTCGTCGTCCTCAGTGACCAGCACCTGCGAGCCCGCCCCGAGACGTCCGAGAACGGAGGATCGTGAGCATCACGACGCCCGATGCCCAGCGGACCGCATTCTCGTCCGGGGCCTTCCTGCGAGTCGTCAACTGGCACAACACGCCCGCGGCCGAACGCGGCACGCTGCGCTCGGAACTCGCGTGGTATGCCTCGCGCTGGGACCCGGTGCGCCCCGAGGACCTCGACCGGCTGTTCGAGACGGGGCAGTGGCACGGCACCAAGCCGGGATTCATCCCGACGTTCTACGACGGCTACCTCAACAACTTCAGTGTGGCGGCGCCGGTCTGTGACGAGCTGGGACTCACCGCATGGTTCTTCCCGCCCACGGGGTTCCTGTCGGTGCCCCCGGAGGAGCAGCGGGCCTACGCCGACTCCCACGACATCGACCTGGTCGAGGAGGAGCACGGACAGCCGGCCCTGGCCATGACGTGGGAGCATCTTGAGGTCATCTCACGGCGCCACACCATCGCCGCTCACACCGCCCACCACATCCAGGCGCGCCACTGCGTCACCGCCGAGGACGCCGAGCGGGAGGTGCTGGCCCCCATCCGCCAGATAGAGGCGGTGACCGGCAGGCGGCCGCCGGCCTTTGCCTGGCTGTACGGCACACCGTTCGACCCGGACTCGGTTGCGGGGCGCGCCATGCTCGGCGCCGGCATCCGGTACGCGGTCAGCAACACCGCTTACCAACGGATCGCGGACTGAGGTGCCGGACGAGGGCAGGGTCCCGCCAGCGGTCCCGGGCGGCAGCCGGGGCGTCGAGGAGGGCAGCCGGCGGGGTGCGGTGGTGTTGCAGGCCGCCACGGTCGCGGCGCCCCAGGCGATGGCGGCCACCGTCCGGGGTTACCTCCAGAGCCGTCAGTTCAGCTGACGAAGCGGGACATGGCGTAGGCGGCCAGGCCGGCGGTCATCACCGAGGCCACGCCGGCAGCCAGGGCCGCACGCACCGAGTCACCAGCCGCCGGCCGGAACAGCACGTCGATACCCAGCGACGCCAACCCCGCAGCGGCCCCGATGATCAACCCGATCTCCACCTCGATCGAGGCGAACCCAGCGGTCGTCGCGGCGCCGCCCAATGCCGCCGCCACCAGGCCCAGTGGGACCGTCGCGCGCCGGGGCCACGGCACCACGGCCACCGCCATCGCCGCCGCGCAACCCGCGGCGCCGGCGGCGTTGACGCCCCCGTCGGGCGCCAGCGTCAGCGCGACCAGCCAGCCGGCGCCGAGGATCGAGACCGCCTGGCCGGTCACTGTGGCCGACACCGACTCGACCAGCCGCGGCCGGCCGTCACGACGGATCATCTGGTGGACGAAGGCCAGCACCACGCCGACGGCCAACGCCGTGGGCAGCCAGCCGAGCAGGTTCGGGCCCGGCAGGAACGACATCGCCACCGTCACGGCTCCGGTGACCGCGACCACCACACCGACCCCCCAACCGACCGGCACGGACAGCAGCCGGGTCCAGCCGAAACCGATGAAGCAACAGGCCAGCACGAGCACGGCGGCGAGCCCCCGCTCGCCGAGCAGACCCACGAACCCGACGGCCGCGGCGCCGCCCAGGGCACCCGCGGTCATCAGTAGTCGCGGTAGCACGACCCGCATCGTGCCACGCCCTATCCTTCGGTGGTCCATCCAGGCGCGACGCGCCAGTGGGCAACCATCGCAATGATCTGGTGGCCGAAGCGGCCGCCGAGCCGGCAGGTAAGGAGGCACCGCCCGTGGCCCACCTGGCGTTGCTCGGTAACCCGCTGGTGCCCGCCTCCGACGTACTGCCCGCGCTCGCGCTGCTCGCCCACCGGGTCCGCGTGCTACCGGCGGAGCCGGGCTCGCTGGTCGACCTCTCCGATTGCGACGCGCTGCTGGTCGATGCGCGTACCGACCTGACCGCCGCCCGCGCCCTGACGAGGCTCGTGCAGTCGGTCCCCGCGCCGGTGCCGGTCATCGTCGTCGTCACCGAGGGCGGCCTGGCGGCGGTCGCCACCGACTGGGGACTCTCTGACGTCGTGCTCACCACCGCCGGCCCGGCCGAGGTGGACGCGCGGCTGCGGCTGGCGGTCGCCGGGTCGCAGATCACCGCGGCCACGGCCGAGGACCCGGACGAGATCGTCGCGGGCGACATCGTCATCGACGAGTCGTCGTACACAGCCCGGATCCGCACCCGCGTGCTGGACCTCACCTACAAGGAGTTCGAGCTGCTGAAGTTCCTCGCCCAGCGGCCGGGCCGGGTGTACACCCGCGCCCAGCTGCTGCAGGAGGTCTGGGGCTACGACTACTTCG
>CAZEYA010000166.1:0-8383 GCA_964516515.1 uncultured Kineosporiaceae bacterium
GCGCCGCCCGGGCGGGTGCCGGTGTCGCCGGCGGCCGCGCTGCCCATGGTGACGTATGTGACGAACGTGACGGACAGGGCGAGGATGGCGGCGACGAGCCGCGCTGTGCCGCCGCGCATCATGCCGGGTCCTCGATGCGGTCGAGCCGGGCGACGCCGATCCGGGCGTCCGCCATGCCATAGAAGACGTACATGGCGCCCTCGATCTCCTCGATGGCTGAAGGAAAGACGACGTTCGACACCACACCCTGACCCTCGTGTTCGGACTCGGGAGACATCAGCGGTTGCTCGGTCCGCGCCAGCACCGTCGACGGGTCTGTGTGGTCAAGCAGCATGGCTCCGGCGCAGTAGCGCACCCGTTGCGTCGTCGGGTCGAACCCGTGCCCGATCTCCCCGGTGACACCGTGGTGGAGCAGCAGCCACCCCTCGGCGACCCGCACCGGCGGCGGCCCGGCACCGATCTTGACCGCCTCGTACTCGTAGCTGGGCAGGGCCACCATGCGATGGCGGTCGAGGCTCACCAGCCGGTCGAGGTCGGCGTGGACCTCGTCGGCGTCGACGTAAGAGATCCAGATCGAGGGGCGGGGGTCGTCGATACCGGCGGGCAGGTGAGTCGTCTCACCCAGGCAGATCCAACCGATGTCCCACATCGGCCGGTGGAGCATGGCGTAGGCCATCCTCCCGTCGGGCGCCGGGACCGGCTCCGGGAAAAACACGGCGTCCTTGTTGGGGAACAGGTTGAGGTCGGTGTCCAGGTCGGGCTGGTAGCGGAAGTGGACCGGGCCGAGCCGCCGCCAGTGCACGAGGTCCGTGGAGACGGCCAGCGCGAGCTTCGGTCCGAGCGGGCCGAACGCGACGTACGTCATGACGTGGTGGCCGAGCGTCGGCACCCAGGTGACGCGGGGATCCTCGACTCCGGCGTTGTTCGCGCCGCGCTCCCATCCGGCGTCCGGAGCGAGAACCACGCCACGGCGAATCACCCCCGTCGGCACGCCGTCGGTCAACTCGACCTCTGCGAGTCCCACCCGTGACACGTTGCCCGCCGCCACCATCCGGGGCAGCAGGTGCAGCCGGCCGTCGGGCCGTCGCCCGGACGCAGGATTCAGGACGCCGCCGGTTTCCAGCGGGTTGGCCGGGTCGGGGGCCATCACCACGCCGAGCCGGGTGAGTGCGTAGTGGACGGAACCCAGTCTGACGGGCGCGTTGGCGGCGATGGCTGTCACGGTCAACCTTTCACTGCGGAGCCGATGTCGGTATTGATGAATGCCCGCTGGAACACGACGAACAAGGCGATGGCCGGCGCGGCCAGGACACACGCTCCCGCCAGCACCGCCCCGTACGGATTCGACGCCCGGGCGGCGACGTTGGAGATGTAGTTGGCCAACGACACCGCGAGCGGCTGCATGTCAGCCTCCTTGGTCACGAGGAAGGGCCACAGGAACTCGTTCCACGGGCCGATGAACGTGAGCAGGACGACCGTGAGCAGGGCGGGCCGCACCAGTGGCAGGGCGATCGATCGCAGGATGCGCAGTTCGCCGGCCCCGTCGATGCGTGCAGCCGCGAAGAGGTCGTCGGGCAATTGCAGGAAGAACTGCCGGAAGACGAACACCGCAGTGGTGTTGATCGCGAAAGGCAGGATCATGCCCAGGTAGTTGTCGGCGAGACCGTAGGTGCGAACGATCATCACGTAGAGCGGGATCAGCAGCAGCTGGAACGGGATGACCTGGACGAGGAGTACCAGGGCGAAGATCGTGCCTCGGCCCCGGAACTTCAGGCGGGCCAGCGCGTAACCGGCAAGCACCCCGAACACGACCGTGCACAGGATGACGCCGCCGGTGAAGATCCCGGAGTTGAGCAGCGAGCGTGGCAGGTCGACCGAGGCGTTGATCTGGGAATAGTTGTCCAGGGTCAGGCCCTGGGTCGGCACGATCGCCGACGGCGACGTGTCCGGCTCGGCCTGCAGCGAGCCGATCAGCATGTAGTAGAAGGGGAAGAGGAAGGCGAGTGCGCCCAGCGTGAGCGCGGTGGTGGTGAGCCAGGGATTGCGGTGCCAGCGCCGGGCGCGTGCCCGGCGGACGCGCTCGTCGGCAGGGCTGCTGACTGTCTCCGTGGTGGTCATGACACCCTCTGCGAGATCGCTCGCGACACGAGACCCACGATCAGCACCCCGATGACCAGGAGCACCCCGATCGCCGAGGCGACGTCGGGATTCCCCTGCTCGATGCCCTTCTGGTACATGAGCAGAACAGGTGAGGCGGACGCCCCGTCGGGTCCGCCACCGCCGGTCAGCAGGTACGGCTCGGTGAACAGGTTGGCCCCGGTGATCAGGGCGAGGACCGCCACGAGGGTGGTGGCGGGCCGCACGGCCGGGACCGTCACAGACATGAAGGACCGGAACTTGCCGGCGCCGTCCATCGAGGCCGCCTCGTAGAGCTCCTTCGGCACCGCCTGCAGAGCTGCCAGGTACAGCAGGACGAACAACCCCAGTTGCTTCCAGACCACGAACACGGCGATCGAGGGCATGGCGAGGCTGGAGTTGACCAGCCACGAGGGATTCGGTGCGAGCGGCCCCAGGACGCTGTTGACGATGCCTCCGGAACTGAACATGAACAGCCACACGCCGACCACGGCTACGCTCGCGGTCACGTAAGGCACGTAGTACCCGACCCGCAGCAATGCCTTGAACCGCGTGATGCGGTTGAGCCCGGCGGCCACCACGAGCGCCAGTACCACGGTCAGCGGCACGTTGATCACCAGGAAGATGCCGATGTTGAGGAACGAGCGCCGCACACCGGGGTCGGTGAGCACGGCCACGTAGTTGTCGAGGCCGACGAAGGGCTTGGGTACGGCCACGCCGGGCGCGGTGAAGAAGTAGTCGTGGAAGCTGATCCACACCGCCAGGCCCAGGGGATAGGCGAAGACGGTTGCCAGGAACACGACGTAGGGCGCCGCCAGCGCCGCGCCGAGCGGCTGCTCCCCGAGGAGCTTGCGCACCAGCCTGCCCCGGCGCCGTGACCTCGGCCGCCCTGGCGGGGCTGCCGGGACCGCGTCGATCCGGCGGTCGTCGAGAACGCTCATGGCACCCGCCTCAGGACTGGCCCGCGAGGGCGTCGATCGCCGTGGCCGCGTCGTCAAGTGCCGTGGCGGTGTCCGCGTTGCCGAAGACGACGGATTGGGAGTAGGCGTTGCGGAACGTCTGCCAGATCTCGATGGAGTTGGCGACGTTCGGGACCTCCGTGGTGCGCCCCGCCAGCTCGGCGAACACGGTGTAGTCCGGGTTCGCCGAGAAGTAGTCCGGGTAGGTGGCACCGAGGTCGGCCCGCAGCGGCATCTGGCCGGTGGCTTCGAGCAGTGCGCCGTCCTGTTCCTCGCTGGTGGCGAACTTGAGCACCTCCCACGCGGTACCGCGGTACTCGCAGGCCGTGAACATGGCGACGTTCTTGGCATCGGAGAAGGTGTGGATCTCCTCCATCGGCATGCCGTCCGGGGTCGGCACCGGCACGGCGCCCCACTCGACGTCGGCGTAGACCGGGATCGCCCACGGGCCGACGATCGCCATGGCGGCCACCCCGTCGGCGAAGGAGTCACCGTTGTACTTCTCCTGGGGAGCCAGGCCCTCGTCATACATGGTGTGCCAGAAGTCGGCCACGGCCTTGCCCTCGTCGCCGGCGAAGGTGGCCTTGCCGTCCTCCACGAGTTGCGTGCCCTGCGTCGCGGCGGCATACAGCGGGTAGAAGTCGAACCAGGACTGGAAGAACTCACTCGTCGGCGCCGGGTAGATCGCCGCAGCCGCCGCGCCGCTGGAGACCAGGGTGCGGCTGGTCTCGAGGAACTCGTCGTACGTGGCCAGCGGCGGGTTGTCGGGGTCGAGCCCGGCTTCGGCGAACAACGTCTTGTTGTAGAAGATCATCACGGGGTTCGACTTCCACGGCATCTGGTAGTACTTGCCGTCGGTCGAGGTGTACTGGGCGGCCACGTCGCCGGAGCGCTGCACGATGTAGTCGGTGCCACCGTCGAAGTCGTCGAGGGCGACGAGGCCGCCCTGCTTCTGGAACTGCGGCACCGCGGCCGGCGACGTGTTGAAGATGAGACAAGGGGCGTTCCCGGCGGTGATGGCGGCCCCGATGACCTCCTCGGAGCTCTTCCCGGCCGGGATCTCCTGTGCCGTGACCGCCTCGTCGGGGTGGTCGGCATTCCAGGCATCGACCATGGTCTTTCCCCAGGCGACTTCTTCGGCGTTGTTGGACAACCAGACGGTGATCGGACCCGTGGCCGTGGCGTCGGCGACGGAGCCGCCACCGCCACAGGCGGCCAGGGCGAGCAGGCAGATGGGGAGGGCGACGAGCCGGGTGCGACGGCGCACAGTTTTCACAGGAATGGCCCCTTGATCGACATCGAGTGGGACGCGTCGCCGGGGTCCTGGACAACCAGAACGACCACATTGTCGTTCCACTTCGAAGGTAGACCCCCACATGCGGCACCGCAAACGCTGAGCCTCAGCACGTACCCCGTCGAGCACCAGGTAGCGAACCCGATAACCGCTTCTCCAGGATTACCGGCACTGGTCACACTTCTGATCGTGAAGCGGCGCTTATCGGGGGTGACCCGTCCACCTGACAGACTGCGCGGCGTGCGGCAGGTGACGATCCTCGGCTCGACCGGTTCGATCGGGACGCAGGCCCTCGACGTCATCGCGCGCAATCCGGACTCGTTCACGGTCACCGCGCTGGCCGTCGGCGGGCACGATCCCGCGGCCCTGGCCCGGCAGGTGATCGAGCACCGGGTACCGGTCGTGGCCGTGGCCGACCCCACTGCCGCCGAGCTGGTGCAGGCCGCGGTCGGCGCGGGTGGAGGCCGGGTCGAGATCCTCACCGGACCGGACGCCGCCACCGAGCTGGCGGCGCGGCCCACCGATGTCGTGCTCAACGGGATGGCGGGCGCCGCCGGGCTGCGGCCGACGATCGCCACGCTGCAGGCGGGCCACGTCCTGGCACTGGCGAACAAGGAATCACTCATCATCGGCGGGCCGCTGGTGGCGGCGCTGGCGCGACCCGACCAGATCGTGCCGGTCGACTCCGAACACTCGGCGCTGGCCCAATGCCTACGCGGCGGGGCGGCCGCCGAGGTCCGCCGGCTCGTGCTCACGGCCAGCGGAGGACCCTTCCGCGGCTGGAGCGCAGATCAGCTGCGAGACGTGAGGCCCGAGCAGGCGCTGGCCCACCCCACCTGGGTGATGGGTCCCCTGGTCACCACCAACTCCGCGACCCTGGTCAACAAGGGTCTGGAGGTCATCGAGGCGCACCTGCTGTTCGGCGTGCCGTTCGAGCAGATCGAGGTCGTCGTGCACCCGCAGTCGATCGTGCACTCCATGGTCGAGTTCATCGACGGATCGACGCTCGCGCAGTGCTCGCCGCCGGACATGAGGCTACCGATCGCGCTCGCCCTGGCCTGGCCGCACCGGATTGCCGATGCCGCACCGGCATGCGACTGGACCCGGTCGGCCACCTGGACCTTCGAGCCGCTCGACGTCATGGCCTTCCCGGCGGTGCGCCTGGCGATGTCGGTGGGACGCGCCGGTGGCGTGATGCCCGCGGTGTTCAATGCCGCCAACGAGGTGGCCGTGGCCGCGTTCCTCAATCACCGGCTGCCCTTTGCCGACATCATCCGCGTCGTCGAGCGTGTGGTCGACGCGGCGGGCAGCGCTGGACTGCCGCCCGCGACCACCGTCGACGGCGTGCTGGCGGCGGATGCGTGGGCGCGCGGCCAGGCCGGGTTCACAATGGGACAGCTGGCGGGTGTCTGACCCGCCCACAAAGACGGGAGCCACTGCGTGAGCGACATCCTCGGGGCCATCGTCTGGGTCGTCATCTTCGTCGTCGGCCTGGCGGCCTCCATCGCGCTGCACGAAGTGGGCCACCTGGTCCCGGCCAAGCGCTTCGGGGTCCGGGTGACGCAGTACATGATCGGGTTCGGCCCGACGCTGTGGTCGCGGCACCGCGGCGAGACCGAGTACGGCGTCAAGGCGATCCCGCTGGGTGGCTACATCCGCATGATCGGCATGTTCCCGCCCAAGCGCGGTGAGGTCGCCGGTGTCGGCCGGTCAGGCTCCAGCGGGATGTTCAACGGGATCATCGAGGGCGCTCGGCAGCAGTCGATGGAGGAGGTCCGCCCGGGTGACGAGCGCCGGACCTTCTACAGCCTGAGGGTGTGGCAGAAACTCGTCGTCATGCTCGGCGGACCGACGATGAACCTCGTCCTCGGCGCCCTCCTGCTCGGCCTCGTCGTCACGGCGTTCGGCATCCCGCAGCCGACCACGACGGTCGGCATCGTCAGCCGCTGCGTGTTGCCCGCCGACGCGCCGCTCGACACCCAGTGCGGTGCCGACGACCCGGCCGCCCCTGCCGTCGCCGCCGGCATCGAGCCGGGTGACGTGGTGCTCTCGGTCGACCGTGTCGCGACGCCGACCTGGGATGACGTCAGGACCCAGATCCGGGCCGCGGGCGGCGACCCGATCGACTTCATGGTCCGACGGGACGGGCAGCAGCTGACGCTGACCGCGACCCCACTGGTCACCGACGTGCTCGCGCTGGACCCGGCCGGCGAGCCACTGCTCAACGCCGACGGCACGCCCCGGACCACGCAGGCCGGCTTCCTCGGCCTGTCGCCGGCCACAGACCTGGTGCCGCAACCGGTGACCGCGGTTCCCGGCGAGGTGGCAGGCACCGTCACCGGCGTCGCCGGCGTGCTGCTGCGGCTGCCGCAGCACCTGGTCCGGGTCGCCGAGGCGGCCTTCGGCGCCGGTGAGCGCGATCCCGAGGGCCCGGTCAGCGTTGTCGGGGTCGGCCGGCTGGCCGGCGAGATCGGCTCCGGTCAGGTGCCGGGCATCGGCGACAGCCTGCGGCTGCAGACCGCGAGCGTGCTGGGCATGCTCGGCGGCCTCAACATCGCGCTGTTCGTCTTCAACCTCATCCCGCTGCTGCCGCTGGACGGTGGTCACGCGGCGGGCGCCCTGCTCGAAGGGGCGCGAAAGGTGTGGGCCCGGCTGCGATCGCTGCCCGACCCCGGGCCGGTCGATGTCGCCAAGGCATTGCCACTGGCGTACGGCGTGGCGATCGTCCTGCTGGGGATGTCAGCACTGCTGATCTACGCCGACATCGTCCGGCCGATCAGCCTCACCGGCTGAGAGCGGGGCCGCGACCCCGGACAGCGGCGGCACCGCCGTGCGGCGGGCGCGTCTCGTGGCGGATAATCGATGCTCGTGACCGGCATCAGTCTCGGACTGCCCACCGCCCCGCCCCCCGTTCTTGCCCCTCGTCGAACCACGCGCCAGATCAAGGTGGGTGCCGTGGGTGTCGGCAGCGACCACCCGATCAGCGTCCAGTCGATGACGACGACCCCGACCACGGACATCAACGCCACGCTGCAACAGATCGCCGAACTGACCGCGACCGGCTGCGACATCGTGCGGGTCGCGGTTCCCAGCCAGGACGACGCGGAGGCGTTGCCCGTCATCGCCAAGAAGTCACAGATCCCGGTCATCGCGGACATCCACTTCCAGCCGAAGTACGTGTTCGCCGCCATCGATGCCGGCTGTGCCGCGATCCGGGTCAACCCGGGCAACATCAAGAAGTTCGATGACAAGATCGCCGAGATCGCCAGGGCAGCCAAGGCCGCCGGGGTCAGCATCCGGATCGGGGTCAACGCGGGCTCCCTCGATCCGCGGTTGCTGGCGAAGTACGGCAAGCCGACCGCCGAGGCCCTCGTGGAGTCCGCGGTCTGGGAGGCGTCGCTGTTCGAGGAGCAGGACTTCCACGACTTCAAGATCTCGGTGAAGCACCACGACCCGGTCGTCATGGTCCGCGCCTACGAACTGCTCGCCGAGCGCGGAGACTGGCCGCTGCACCTCGGCGTCACCGAAGCCGGCCCGGCCTTCCAGGGCACCATCAAGTCCGCCACCGCGTTCGGTGCGCTGCTGAGCAAGGGCATCGGCGACACCATCCGGGTCTCGCTGTCCGCGCCGCCGGTCGAGGAGGTCAAGGTCGGCAACCAGATCCTGCAGTCACTGAACCTCCGGCCCCGCAAGCTCGAGATCGTCTCCTGCCCGTCGTGCGGCCGCGCGCAGGTCGACGTCTACACCCTCGCCGACCAGGTGACCGCCGGACTGGAGGGGATGACGGTGCCGCTGCGGGTGGCCGTCATGGGCTGTGTCGTCAACGGCCCCGGCGAGGCTCGCGAGGCCGACCTCGGCGTCGCCTCCGGCAACGGCAAGGGGCAGATCTTCGTCCGTGGCGAGGTCATCAAGACTGTGCCCGAATCTCAGATCGTCGAGACCCTCATCGAGGAGGCGATGCGACTGGCCGAGGAGATGGGCGTGGACGCCGACG
>CAZEYA010000167.1:0-8353 GCA_964516515.1 uncultured Kineosporiaceae bacterium
GCCGCGGCGAACACCGACCCGACACGCGCAGTCCCCGCCGCGGTCGCCGGCGAGGCCCGGGGCCGGACCGCCGGCCGCGAGCGCGACGGGGACACCCCCGCCGGCCGCGCCGCGATGCTGACGCGCGAGGGCGGCCTCGCCGATCGTGGTGGCCGCAGTCGCGCCGACGACGCCGAACGCGGCCGCCTGCCGCGGCGCGGCACCGGGTGGGGTTGGTGGCTCTTCGTCACGGCTGTCGTGGTGGTGCTGCTCGCGGCCGGCTTCGGCGGCTGGCGGTGGAGCCAGGGGCAGTACTTCGTCGGCGAGGACAGCGGGTTCGTCGCGGTCTACCGCGGCCTGCCGCAGGATGTCGCCTCGTTCCAGCTCTCCTCGGTGAGCGAGCGAACCGACATCGCGGTCGAGGACCTGCCCCAGTTCACCCAGGACCGGCTGGCCGAGCGGATCGTCGTGGACGACCGGGCCCGGGCCGAGGCAGTCGTGGCCGAGATGCGGGCGCAGGCCGACCGAGGGTCGAGCCCGTGACGACGACGGTCGCCGCATTCGCCTCCGGCAGCCGCCGCGGATACGAACTGCTGCTCATCGCCGTCGTGGTCGGCATCACCACGGCCGCCTATGCGGCAGTGGGACTGGCCGTGCAGGACCGGGTGCCGCCGGGCATCACCACTCACGCGGTCGGCCTGGCGGTCGCGGGGCTTGTGCTGCACCTGGTCACGAGATGGCGCGCCCCCTACGCCGACCCGGTGCTGATCCCGATCGCGCTGATGCTCAACGGCCTCGGACTGGTGATGATCTACCGGATCGACCTGGCCGAGGGCCGTGACGCCATGGCGGGCTTCGCTGCCAACCAGGTCCTCACCACGGCGGTCGGCATTCTGGCTGCCGCGATCCTGCTCATCGTCGTGCGCGACCATCGGCTGCTGCGGCGCCGCACCTACACCGCCCTCGTCGTCGGCCTGGTGCTGTTGCTTCTGCCGCTGGTGCCCGGCCTGGGCCAGGAGATCAACGGCGCACGGATCTGGATCAACCTGGGCGTGACGTCGTTCCAGCCGGCCGAGCTGGCCAAGGTCGTCCTGGCGATCTTCTTCGCCGGGTACCTCATCAACAGCCGGGACACCCTCAGCCTGGTCGGACCGCGCTTCCTGGGGCTGCGGCTGCCGCGGCCCCGGGATCTCGGCCCGATCCTGCTGGCCTGGGCGATCAGCGTGGGGGTGCTGGTCTTCGAGCGCGACCTCGGCACCTCGCTGCTCTTCTTCGGCATCTTCGTGGCGCTGCTCTACGTCGCCACCGAGCGGGTGTCGTGGATCGTGCTGGGCCTGCTGCTGTTCCTGGCGGGGTCGGTGATGGCGTGGCGGCTGTTCGACCACGTCCAGACCCGGGTCGAGAACTGGCTCAACCCGTTCGACCCGGACTCCGTGCTGGGGCCGTCGTTCCAGCTGGTGCAGGGCTTGTACGGCATGGCCGATGGCGGGCTGATCGGCACCGGCCTGGGCCGCGGCCGCCCCGACCTGGTGCCTTTCTCCTACAACGACTTCATCTTCGCCGCCCTGGGTGAGGAGCTGGGCCTGACGGGGCTGTTCGTCGTCGTCCTGTTGTACGCGATCCTGGTGCAGCGGGGGCTCCGCACCGCCATCGGGGTGCGCGACGGCTTCGGCAAACTGCTGGCCGCGGGGCTGGCGTTCTCGATCGCGCTGCAGGTCTTCGTTGTCGCCGGCGGCGTCACCCGGGTGATCCCGCTGACCGGCCTGACCATGCCGTTCCTGGCCTACGGCGGGTCCGCGCTGCTGAGCAACTGGATCATCATCGCGCTGCTGCTACGGATCTCGGACCTGGCTCGGCGGCCCGACCCGCCGCCCGCGCCGACCCCTGCCGAGACCCCGACGCAACTGGTCAAGCTGCCGTGAACGCCCCGCTGCGCCGGTTGTCGGTGGTCACGGCGCTGCTATTGGCGAGCCTGCTGGTCTCCACCACCTGGATCCAGTTCTTCGCGGCCGACTCGATCTCGGCCGGTCCGGCCAACAGCCGACAGCTCTACGACGAGTACGGCCGCGACCGGGGGGCCATCCTCGCCGCGGGCAGCGCCGTTCTCGCCGACTCCACACCGGTCGCCGATGAGTACCAGTTCCAGCGGGCCTACGCCAACGGTCCGCTGTACGCGCCGGCGACCGGCTTCTACTCGATCCTCGTCGGGTCCAGCGGGGTCGAGAACGGCGCCAACGACATCCTGTCCGGTACTGCGGACCAGCTCTTCTACCGCCGGATCCAGGACCTGCTGACCAACCAGCCACCGCAGGGCGGGTCAGTTCAGTTGACCATCGACCCGGCCGTGCAGGAGGCGGCGTGGAACGCCCTTGGTGACCAACGCGGTGCGGTAGTGGCGGTCGAGCCGGCGACCGGGCGCATCCTGGCGATGGTGTCCAAGCCCTCCTACGATCCGAACACGCTGGCCTCGCACGACCTCGCGGCGGTGCAGGGGGCATGGGACGCGCTGAACGCCGACCCGACACGCCCGCTGGACAACCGGGGCATCGCGACGCTGTACCCACCGGGTTCGGTGTTCAAGCTCGTGACGGCGGCGGCGGCGCTGTCAGAAGGGTTGGCGCAGCCGGAGACGTTGCTGTTCGGCGGCGCAGAGCTGGACCTGCCGCAGACCTCGACGAACCTGCGCAACAGCAGCCGCCGGGCCTGCGGGCCGAACGACCTGACCTCGCTGGCCGACGCGCTGCGAATCTCGTGCAACACGGCCTTCGGACAGTTGGGGCTGGACCTGGGAGGCGACCGGCTACGCGAGCAGGCCCAAGCGTTCGGCTTCGGGGCCGAGCTGGAGATCCCGCAGTCCGTGGCCGCCAGCGACGTGCCCGAGGGGATGAACCCGCCGCAGAGCGCCCAGGCCGCGATCGGGCAGTTCGACGTCCGGGTGACGCCGCTGCAGATGGCGATGGTCGCCGCCGGCATCGCCAACGACGGCGTCGTGATGCGGCCGCAGCTGATCGACCTCGTGCAGGCACCTGATACCACGGTGATCGAGAACTTCTCGCCGGACGAGTTCGGTCGCGCCATCTCCTCCGAGGCCGCGTCGCAGTTGACCGCGATGATGGAGCTGGTCGTCGACGATGGCACGGGTACCGCTGCCCAGATCAGCGGGGTGCGGGTGGCGGGCAAGACCGGCACCGCGCAGACCGGCAACGACTCCGCCCCGCACGCCTGGTTCACCGCTTTCGCGCCGGCGGACAACCCGGCGGTGGCGGTCGCGGTCGTGGTCGAGAACGGCGGGGTGCTGGGCAACGAGACCAGCGGCGGCCGGGTCGCCGCGCCGGTCGCCCGCCAGGTCATCGAGGCGGTGCTGGCATCGTGACGGCACCCTTCAATCGACCCCGAATCGTCACCGGATCGCGACCCATCACGACCGGCCTACCCCATTCGCATGTGCCACGCTGTTGCGGGCCCGTGCACCGATCGAACGAAGAGGGCGCATGACTGACGGCACCGGCGGCTACCGCCCCCGACACACCGACACCGCGTACGGGTCGGTCCCACGGCTCCTCGGCAACCGCTACGAGCTTGCGCAGGAGATCGGCCGCGGTGGCATGGCGGAGGTCTATGCCGGGCGGGACACCCGGCTCGGTCGCACCGTCGCGGTCAAGGTCCTCAAGACCGACCTGGCCCGGGACCCCTCGTTCCAGTCGCGCTTCAAGCGGGAGGCGCAATCGGCGGCCAGCCTCAACCACCCGGCGATCGTCGCGGTCTACGACACCGGCGACCAGGAGATCAGCGAGGCCAACGGCTCGATCACCCACCTGCCGTTCATCGTCATGGAGTATCTGCGGGGCAGGACGCTGAAAGAGGTGCTGGCCCAGCACCAGAAGCTCTCCCCGGACGACGCGTTACGGGTGACGGCCGGTGTGCTCGACGCGTTGCAGTACAGCCACACCAACGGGATCGTGCACCGCGACATCAAGCCGGCCAACGTCATGGTCACCGACGCCGGCGAGATCAAGGTGATGGACTTCGGCATCGCCCGGGCGATCGCCGATACCGGCGCCACGATGACCGGCACCAACGCCGTGCTGGGCACCGCGCAGTACCTCTCGCCCGAGCAGGCGAAGGGCGAAACCGTCGACAACCGCTCCGACCTGTACTCCACCGCGTGCCTGCTCTACGAACTGCTGACCGGACGGCCGCCGTTCGTCGGGGACTCCCCGGTGTCGCTGGCCTATCAGCATGTCGGCGAGCAGGCACCGCCGCCGAGCAGCCTGGTCGCGGGCCTGCCGCCGGACATGGACCGGGTGGTGATGCGCGGGCTGTCGAAGAACCGCGACGAGCGCTATCAGTCCGCCGACGAGTTCATCGCCGATCTGGACCGGGTCGCCAACGGGCTGCCCGTCGCCGCGGTCGCCGCCCCCACGCAGGCGATGCGGGCGCCCGCGCCACCACCGGCGCAGACCACGCAGCGGATGGCCCCTGCGGTCGCCCCGGTGCCCGCTGCGTGGCCGCGCGAGGAGCCGCGCTACGCCCCCGCTCGTTATGACGACTATGAGGACGACCCGCCGCGCCGCGGCCTGCTGTGGCTGTGGATCGTGCTCGGCGTTCTGGCGCTGGCCGCCATCATCGCGCTGGCCGTCGTCCTCACCTCCGGCGAAGAGCCTGCGCCGGTTCTGACGCCGCCGACCACGTCAGCACCGACCACCTCGGCCGCCCCCACCGCCGCCGCCATCGTCGACGTCCGGGGCCAGCCGATCGCTCAGGCCAGAGCGGCGCTGGCCGCGCTCGGCTTCACCAACATCACCGACGAGCTGGCCGACGTCACCGAAGGCCAGGTGGTCGGCAATGTGGTCGAGCAGTCACCAGCGCCCAATCCCAACGCCCCGGTGGCACTGGACACCCCGATCATCCTGACCGTCGCCCAGGAACCCGGCCAGGTTGCGGTGCCCGACGTGGCGAACCGGTCCCAGGCCGAGGCCCGCACCGCCCTGACCGAAGCAGGGTTCGAGGTCGGCGACGTCAACACGGAGGACAGCCCCACCGTTGGCCGAGGGCTGGTCATCCGGACCGATCCGGCGATCGGGAGCGCGCAGGTGTCGGGTTCGACCATCAACATCTTCCTGTCCAGTGGTCAGGTTGACGTTCCCGACGTCGTCGACCAGCCGGTCAACGACGCGATCCAGCAGCTCACCGAACGCGGCCTGCGTGCAGCGCAAGAGATCGTCCCGTCCGCGGAACCGCAGGGCACGGTGCTGGAACAGGACCCCGGCGGCGGGCGCGTCGACATCGGCAGCACGGTCAACCTCCTGGTGTCCTCGGGCGTGCAGACCACGGCACCGACGACTCCGACAACGAGCACCACGAGCACGACCAGCACCACTCCCCCAACCTGACCCGGCCCAGCACGACCACCCCCACCTGACCCGGCCCCACACCGGGCCGGTTCCACTCGAAGGCAAGCACTCGCCGATCAAGCCTGACCCACACGGGGCCGCGCGGGACCTGCCAAAGACGTGCTCTCCCGCAATGGGGGGACACTGGGGGTACCCCTAGTAAGTGGAGACACTGTTTCTCGCGCGGGCCGTGACGCCGGCACCTCCGGTCGGCATGGGTAGGTCGGGTGACTGCTGGCCCCCGAAGGTCCGCCCCCGCCCAGGTCAGCCGATGGGGGTGGGCAGGCCGGCGTCGGCTGCGACCAGCGGGGCCAGGCCGTGGGCCCGGGTCACCGCCTCGTCGTCGCCGCACACCGCGAGCCAGTTGGCCAGCAGCAGGTGGCCGCCCTCGGTCAGTACCGACTCGGGGTGGAACTGCACACCGAAGACCGGTAGAGCGTCGTGCTCGATCGCCATCACCACGCCACCTGGTGTCCGGCCGGTCACCGCCAGCTCCGCGGGCAGGCTGTCCTCCGGGATGGCGAGCGAGTGGTAGCGGGTGCCGCTGAACGGCTGCGGCAGACCGGACAGCACCCCGTGGCCGTCGTGGACCACCAAGCTGCTCTTGCCGTGCATCAACTCCGGCGCGTGGTTGACGACCGCGCCGAACGCCTGCCCGATGGCCTGATGGCCCAGGCAGACCCCGAGCAGCGGGATGCGGCGCTGGGCGCAGCGGGTCACGGCGCAGACGCAGATGCCGGCGTCGCGCGGGTGGCCCGGACCGGGGGACAGCAGTACGCCGTCGTAGCCGTCGACCGCGCTCACCTCGACGGCGTCGTTGCGCACCACGTCGACCTCGGCACCCAGCTCCAGCAGGTAGCTCACCTGCGTGTAGACGAACGAGTCGTAGTTGTCGACGACCAGGATCCGGGTCATGGCACCACCGCCGGTACGTGCCCCGCTGACATCGCGCGAGTCTCCTCGACGGTCTGGTCGTTGAACGGCACCAGCGGCGCTATCACTGGGAAGACCCAGAGGAACAGTGCTGCCAGTACAGCGACCAGCAGCACGATCAGCAGGACCACCTTGACCCCCCATGCTCCGGGGATCACACGCCACAGCAACTCATACATCGCCCGTCTCCTAGCCCTGTGCCAGCACTGTCGGCACCTCGTCGGCCGTGGCCACCTGCGACACGAAGGTGCTGTGCACGATGTAGCGCTGCCGCGCGCTGTACCTCGGATGACAGGTGGTCATCGTCATCATCGCCGTGGTCGGAGCCACTCCCGGCTGGTTCGGCACCGGCGCGATGACCGCCACCTCCTGCGGGGACACGATCTCGATGGCGGAGACCCGGTAGACGAAGTACCCCGCGGCGGTCTGCACGATCACCGGGTCGCGCTCGCGCAGTTCGGCGATGCGGCTGAACGGCGCCCCGTAGGTCGTGCGATGGCCGGCAATCGAGAAGTTGCCGATCTGGCCGGGGCCGGTGGTGCCCTCGTAATGCCCGATGCCTCGTTGCAACGTGGAGGTCGCGGTACCAGCGAGGACGGGCTCTTGATAATCCGCACCCAGCGTGGGCAACCGCAGGATGGCGAACGCCTCGCCCGCTGCCGCCAGCAGGCCGTCGTCGGACACCGGCACGGCGCCGGGTGCGGCAGCGCCGGAAGCCGGTGCCGAGGGTGCGGCCGCGGCGTCCACCGGAGCCGGTCCGGTACCGGACGCCCATTGTTCTTCCAGGCCCTGTGCCAGCTGCTCCTGCTCGCGATTGGCCTCGATGTCGGTCCACCACAGCTGCCAGACGACGAACAGCAGCGTCACCACGCCCAGGGTGATGGACAGCTCGCCCATCGTCCGCACGACGACCCGCGCGACGACCCCCGCTGTGATCCGGCCGCTCACGTGGCCGGCGCCGTGGCGTCGGCGACCCGGGCGAACTGCAGCGTCGACGGACCGGTGTAGGCGGGGACCTGCAGCTCGTCCTCGGTGGCCACCGCGTAGCCGAGGCCGAACGCGGCAACATAGTCCTGGTACTCGCTGACCTCCGGGGAGGCGTCGAGGGCGGCTCTCATCGAGTCGGGATCTCCGATGGCTGTGACGACGTACGGCGGGGAGTAGGGCGTGCCGTGCAAGCTGAGGGTATTGCCGATGCAGCGCACGGCGCTGGTGGAGATCACCCGCTGGTCCATGAGCATCATTGCCTGCGCGCCACCCTGCCACAGCGCGTTGACGACTGCCTGGATGTCCTGCTGATGCACCACCAGGTCGTCCAGGCTGTTCGCCCGTTCGCGAACGCCCGGGTCGTTGGGGGCGTCGTCCAGCGTCACGACCAGACCCCGACCGCTCACGGCGGTCATCCCCGCCGCGGGGGCCAGCTCGGCCGCCGCTGCAGCGGCCATCACTGCAGGACCGTCAGCGGCGCCGGCCGTGGTGCTGGCGTCGGCGACCTGCTTGCGCAACAGCTCGACCTCGCGCTGTACCGCCGTCGCCCGCGCCTGCTCCGAGCCGACGAGCGAGACGAGATCGGTGATATCGGTCCGCAGATCGGTCCCCTGCGCGGTGCCCGCTGACGCGACGAACAGCAACCCCGCCAGTGCGGTGACACCGGCGACACCGGTCCCTGGTCGTCTGCCCACGCCTACCATTGTGCCGTGCCCGAATCGAAGCCCCGTAAGAAGCCCGCCTACACCCCGCCAAAGAGCCTGACGGCATCGCAGGACCGACCGATGCCCCGCTGGTGGGCACCGGTCATGGTGTCCCTGATGGTGCTCGGGCTGTTGTGGATCGTCGCCGCCTACATCACCCAGTTGGAGTACCCGGTCCCGGGCATCGGCCCGTGGAACATCGCGGCCGGCTTCGGTGTCGCCATCATCGGCTTCGCCATGGTGACCCGCTGGCGCTGACTGCCGCGATGCGGAGGCGTCTGATCGGCCGAGTTACACAGCTGTAAGTCTGTCCCCAGGTTTATCCACAGCTGGGGATGACGAACCCGCCGGGCGCCG
>CAZEYA010000168.1:0-8280 GCA_964516515.1 uncultured Kineosporiaceae bacterium
GCCGCCGCCGTCGGTGCCTTGGCCGATCACCTGGACGGCCTCCCGGCGGTCATCGACCTCGTGGCGGCCACGACCGGAAAGGTCGTGACGACGGGTGCCGGAACCTCCGGGTCGGTGGCCAGACGGTTCGCGCACCTGCTCAGCGTGTGCGGGACGCCGTCGCTGTTCCTGCACCCAGGCGACGCGATCCATGGCAGTTCGGGGGCCCTGGCCGCCGGTGACCTCCTCGTCGTCTTCTCCAAGAGCGGAGGCTCCGACGAGGTCAACCTCACCGCTGACCGGGCGCGCACCCTCGGCGCCCTCGTCCTCGTGCTGACCACGCGGGACAGCACGGACCTGACAGCCCTCGCCGACCACACCCATGTCCTGCCCCCGGCAGGTCCCGAGGACCCGGACGGGGTCATCGCCATGGGCTCGACCCTCGTGGCGAGTGCGTTCGGCGACGCCGTGGCCGTCGCCCTGATGCGCCGCCGCGGCTACTCCGTGGAGTCGGTGCTCTTCACCCACCCCGGGGGCGCCGTCGGCAAGAACGCTGCTGCGCGCGATGCGGGAGGTGACCGGTGACCCGGGTACGTCGCATGCCCGAGGAGGTCGGCATCGTCGCCGTTCTCGTCTTGGTCGCCGTCGTCCTCAGCCTTTTCTCGCCCAACTTCGCGACGCTGTCGAACCTGCAGATCCTCCTGCTCAACGGCGCGGTGATCGCGTTCCTCGCGCTCGGGCAGACCTTCGTCCTGCTGACGGGCGGCATCGACCTGTCGACCGGGTCCAACGTCGCCATGACGGGGGTCATCGCCGCCGTCGTCATGCAGACCGGCCTGGCGTGGCCATTGGCCGCGCTGGTCGCCATCGCGGCCGGCTCGACGCTCGGCGTGATCAACGGCGTTCTCGTCCACTACGTCCGGTTGCCGGCATTCATCGTGACGTTCTCGACGTTCGGTGTCGCTGCGAGCATCCCGCAGATCATCACCGGCGCGAGCTCCATCACCGTCACGGACCGCGGTTTCGAGGTCGTGGGTCGGGGCGAGGTGCTCCTGCTGCCGATGCCCGTCGTCCTCGTGTTCGTCGCCGCGATCCTCCTGACCGTCGTGCTGAGGCTCACGGCCACCGGCGTCCACATCTACGCGGTGGGCGGCAACCAGGAGGCGAGCCGCCTTGCGGGCGTCAACATCGCGCGGACCACCGTGCTCGTCTACGCGATCAGCGGGTTCTGCGCCAGCATCGGCGGCCTCATCATCACGAGCCGACTCATGGTCGGTTATCCGAGCGCGGGCTCGGGCAACGAGCTCTTCTTCTCGATCGCGGCCGCAGTCGTGGGAGGGGTCAGCCTATTCGGCGGGATCGGATCGATTCCCGGCGCCCTGCTGGGCGCGATCCTCATCGCCACGGTCTCCAATGGCATGAACGTCATCGGGGTCGACAGCTACTGGCAGCCCCTCGTCATCGGCCTCATCATCCTCGGCGGGGTCACGCTCGACACCTACCGCCGACGGCTCTCGCTGAGCGAAGCGTTCGCCCGCCTCGGGCGCGCCGCGCCCGACCATGCCGGGGCGCAGTCCCCGGCGCCACCACAGACGTCAGGCGACGGCGCGGCCCCAGCCGCGGCCGGTGCGCCGAGCGATCCCACAATGAGGAAGGAAGTAAACGGATGAGGCGCGTGACGACGATGGCGTCGCTGGTCACCGTGGCCGCGCTGGCCCTTGCGGCTTGCGGTAGCGGCGACGAGGACACGACCGAGGAGGAGTCCCCGGCCACCGAGGAGACCTCGGGGCCGGCGGCAGAGGAACCCACGGACACGGCAACCCAGGAGGCCGCCGGTGACGGGAGCATCCCGAGGCCGGCGGCATGCGACGGCGATACGCCGTACCTAGCGGTGGCTCTGCCGAACCTCACCAATCCCTACTACGTGGCGATGCAGCGCGGCTTCGAGGAGGCGGGAGCCGCGGCCGGATTCGAGGTCGAGGTCCAGATCGCTGACGACGACGACGCGAACCAGCTCGCTCAGGTCCAGGCGATGCTCCAGAAGGAGCCCTGCGCCCTGGCCCTCAACGGTGTCAAGTCCGAGCCGGCGGCGGCGCTCGTCAAGGCTGCCAACGACGCGGGCGTCCCCGTCTTCACTGTCAACGTCATCGTCTCGCCCGAGGCCCTGCAGGCCCAGGACGCGACGATCGTTCAGTACCTTGGCGCCGACAACACAGCTGGTGGCGCACAGGTCGCCGAGCAGGTCCTTGCCGATCTCGGAGCGGACGCCGCCATACAGATCGGGTTCATCACCGAGCCGGACGAGGTCCCCGTCGTGTTGCGCGACGAGGGGTTCAAGGAGGCCATCGCCGCCAACCCGAACGCCGAGGTCGTCGCCGAGGTGGACGGCAACGTCCAGCCCGACGTCAGTCTCCAGGCCACGACGGAGCTGCTGCAGGGCAACCCCGACGTGACCGTTCTGTTTGCCTCGACGGGTCCGGCCACCTTCGGAGCGCTGCAGGCCGTCGAGACCCTGGGGCGCACCGACGTCAAGGTCTACGGCTTCTGCGCCTCCGAGGAGCCGCTGACCGAGGTTTACCCGGGCTGCGTCGCTCAGGAACCCGAGGACTACGGCAGCCGCGTCGTCGAGCAGATCAGCAACTGGCTCGCCGGCGAGACTCCTGAGCCAGAGATCCTGCGTCCACTCAAGCTGTTCGTCACCGGCGAGACCCCAGCGCCGGGCCAGGTCGGCTGACATGACCGGCGGGCCGGCGACCGGTCGTCTCGAACTGCGGGCCGAGGGGGTCGTCAAGCGGTATGCAGGCGTCCCGGCCCTGCGAGGCGTCTCGGTCGCCGTCCCCGCCGGCCGGGTCCTGGGGCTGGTCGGCCACAACGGCGCCGGGAAGTCGACGCTGCTCAGGATCCTCGCAGGTCAGATCCGGGCCGATGCGGGGAAGATCACGCTTGACTGTGAGACCGTCTCGTTCGCTTCGCCGGCGGAGGCGCTGCGGGCCGGGGTTGCGACGGTCTATCAGGAGCTGTCGCTGCTGCCCAACCTCACGGTCACCCAGAACGTCTTCCTCGGTCGGGAGTGGCGCCGCGCCGGGCTGCTGCAACGCTCGGCGATGCGCGCGGCGGCGCACGAGGTGGCGACTGGTTTCAGCCTCGACATCGACGTCGAGCGCCCGCTGGGGGACTACTCCATCGCGACCCGTCAGTTGCTCGAGATCGCGGTGGCGGCCCAGCGGGGAGCGAGGTTTCTGCTCCTCGACGAGCCGACGACCAGCCTCGAGGGCCGCCAGGTCGACTTTCTCCTGGACCGGTTGCGGGACCTCGCGACCCAGGGTCTGGGGATCATGTTGGTCAACCACAAACTGGACGAGCTGGAGGCGATCGCCGACCACATCGTCGCCCTCGTCGACGGGCAGGTCCGGGTCGACTCTGCGATGGCCGAGGTGAGCCGTTCGGAGATCGTCCGTGCCATCGCGGGCACCGACGTCGCCGGGCCGGGCGTCGCCGAGGCCCCTGCGGCCTCCCGCTCGGGGGTCCCCGCCGTCGGGGTCCGCCACCTGCGAACCCCGACGCTGCACGATGTCTCGCTCGACATCCGTGAGGGCCGCGTCCTGGGGCTCTACGGGCTGGTGGGGGCGGGTAGGACCGAGCTCATGCGCGCCCTCCTCGGGGTCGAGCCGATGCGCGGCGGTGAGATCACCGTCCGGGGGCAGGCGTACAAGCCGTCGACCCCGGCGGCCGCCCATCGTCAAGGGATCGTGTACCTCACCGAGGAGCGCAAGCGGGACGGCCTCGTCCCCCTCATGGACGCCTCGCTCAACACCGCCCTGCCGGTGCTGTCCAGATTCCGGCGGGCAGGGCTGCTCGACGGGCGCAGGCTGCGATCAGAGGTGCGCGCCTTCCTCGACGACCTGCAGGTCCGAGGCGACCGGACCGGGCCGGTCGTGAGGCTGTCGGGCGGCAACCAGCAGAAGGTGCTGCTGTCCCGGGTGCTCGCCCAGCACCCCTCCGTGCTGCTCCTCGACGAGCCGACGCGTGGCGTCGACATCGGAGTCAAGGCGCAGATCCACGCGATGGTGCGCGAACTTGCGCACCGCGACGGACTCGCGGTCGTCGTGGCGTCCAGCGAGGAGGAGGAGATCCTCGAGCTTGCCGACGACGTCGCCATCTTCGTTGCGGGCCGCAGCGACGGCCTCACTCGCCCGGCGGCGCAGCTGTCGTTGGCTGACCTACGCCAGTTAGCGTGGTCGGGGGTGTGAGCCGTGACTGATTCCGCGGCGACAAGACGGGGGAGCTTCCCCCGACCTGTCGGTGGCGGTGGTGGTGTCGTCGTCGGCGTCGACACCTCGACCCAGTCAACGACGGTCGAGGTCCGTGACCCGGCGACCGGTCGGCTGCTCGGGTCGGCGTCCTCGCCCCACCCGCCCACGCACCCCCCCGTAAGCGAACAGGACCCACGGGACTGGTGGGCGGCGTTTCGCACCGCATTCGCCGGCGCGTTCGCCGCAGCGGCGGTGCCGCCGTCGCGCGCGGTGGCGGTGAGCGTCGCCGGTCAGTGCCACGGGCTCGTCCTTGTCGGCCGATGCGGTCAGGTCCTGCGGCCCGCCAAACTGTGGAACGACACCACGTCGTCGCAACAGGCCTCCCGGATGGTGGCCAACCTGGGCGCACCGCAGTGGGCCTCGATCGTGGGCTCGGTCCCGACGGCAGCCATGACGATCACGAAGCTCGCCTGGGTGGCGGAGCACGAGCCGGAGGTGCTGGACCGTACGGCGCACGTGCTGCTCCCGCACGACTGGATGACCTTCCAGCTAACCGGTGAGCAGGTCACCGACCGCTCCGAGGCCTCCGGTACCGGGTACTACGCCGTGGCGGCCGCGCGTTGGCGCACAGACCTCCTCGACCGGTTCGTCCGCTCGGGCGCCGAGTGGGCGTCGCTGCTCCCGAGGGTGGCCGCCCCCGCCGAGGTCGTCGGGACAGTGCGCCCGGAGGTCGCGGCAGATCTGGGACTGGGCCCCGGCGTCGCCGTCGGCCCGGGAGCCGGGGACCAGCACGCGGGAGTCGTAGGCCTCGGGGCCGGGCCGGGTGACCTGGTCGTCAGCCTCGGCACCTCGGGTGTGGTCATGGTGACGTGCGATCGCCCGGTCCACGACGGGTCCGGATGGGTCGACGGGGTCTGCGACGCGACCGGACGGTACCTTCCCCTTGTTTGCACCCTGAACGCCGCCAAGGTGACCGACGCGGCGGCCCGGTGGCTGGGCGTGGACCACGACGGGCTGGCGGCACTCGCCCTGGCCGCGCCCGACTCTGACTCAAGGCCGGTCATGGCCGCTTACCTGGACGGTGAGCGCAGCCCGGACAGACCCCGGGCGCGGGGGGCGATCGCTGGCCTGACACCCGACACCTCTCGGGCGGAGTTGGCGCTGGCCGCAGTCGAAGGGGTGGTGCTGGGTCTGGCCGAGGGGATCGACGCGATCATGCGCCTCGGCGTCCCCATGGGCGGGCGGGTCATCGTCACCGGAGGTGCCGCCGCCTCCCCGGCCTACCGGCTCGTGCTCGCAGACGTCGTCGGCCGGGAGGTCGAACGTCGCGAGGTGGGCGACGCGACCGCGCGAGGTGCGGCGGCCCAGGCCGCCGCCGTGGCCGCCGGTGCCTCGATTGACGAGGTGCGGGACGCGTGGGCGCCCCGGCCCCTGTCCGTCGACACCGCTCGGCACCGCGACATGGCGACGGTCCGTATGCGTTACCGGGCGCTCGCCGGATGCGAGGGTCTGGACCTATGAGCCTCTACGTCGACTCGGCCGACCGCGCCGAAGTGCTGGACCTGCTCGCTTGCGGCGCGTTCGCCGGAGTGACGACCAACCCGATTCTGCTGAGCCGGGCCGGCCTCGGCCCCGGCGGTATCGCGGCCTTCGTAGAGGATGCGCTCGCCGCAGGCGCGGGCCGGGTGTTCGTCCAGGCCATCGGCCTCGACGCGCACGCCCTCGCCGCCTCGGGGCGGCGGGCGGCCGCCATCGACGGACGGGTCGTCGTGAAAGTGCCGTGCACCTCCCCTGGGGTGACCGCGGCCCGGTCACTGGTGGACCTCGGGGTCCCTGTGCTGCTGACCGCGGTCTTCCACCCGGCGCAAGCGTTGCTGGCGGCCGCCGTTGGAGCGACATGGGTGGCGCCGTACGTCGGTCGCATAAGCGACGCGGGGCGTGACGGGGTGGCGCAGGTGGACCTTATGCAGCGCGCCCTCGCCGGCAGTGACGTCCGAGTCCTCGCGGCCTCGATCCGGTCGCTGGATGACGCGGCTGCCCTGGCGGCCGCGGCGGTGACCGATTTCGCCCTGAACCCCGCTCTTTGCCGCAAGCTGTTGGACGACGAACTCAGCGTCGCCGCGGCACTCACGTTCGAGGAGGCGTCCGCAGCGTCGCCACCCTGACGGCGCACCGCCAGCCCGGGACGACGGCGGGCTCGGCGATAGGCCGGCGGGACGAGACCTTCGACCCGGGGGCATCGGAGTGGCGGCCGAGAGGGCGCCTAAGGAGGCCCGGGAATCGGTGTGCCTGCTCGCGCTCGACGGCGGAGGCGGACGAGGCTCTTGAGCGCCATGCGGTAGTTCCCCGACCGGCGGGCCGCGATCAGCGACTGATGTGCGTACCGCTCGACCATGGGGACGTCGCCGAGGTACAGGAACGCAGCCGCCAGGGCGTCCGTCGCCAGCAGGTCCTGCGTGTCGTCGCCGGCGCCGTGGCCGGTCATGACCTCGTTCAGGTCCGCGGCGGACTGCCGGACACCACCGCGGGCCAGGCTGTAGTGGACGCGTGCCACCGCGACGGGCACCACACCATGTGCAAGGCCCCTCCCCGGGCCTCCTGCACCGAGCTCGGGGAGCATCGCGTCCGCACGCTCGAGGTCGTTGGCCTCCAGCGTCGCGATGGTGATCACGGCCGCGATCACCGGGTCGATGGGTCGAGGGGGATCCCAGGTCGCCAGGGTGACGGACAGGTCCGGCCCGCCATGCAGGAGGAGACCGGGACCCGAATTCGCGATGAAGTCGGCGATGACGGCGTCGTCGCCCGCCTCGACGGCATGCCTGAGCCCGGTGGACGGTTGCCGCTTTGCCAGCCAGGTGGCCGCGACGACATGCAACGCCCGCTCCCGATCGGGGGTTTTGCGCAGGTCCGCTCGCAGGCGCTCCCGCAGGAGGCGGTGACAGCGGAACGAGGAGGGACTGACGCCGACACGCACCACGAGGCCGTGCGTCCGGTCGAAGTGGTCCAGCAGATCTGCCGCATCCGACCTGCCGGTCAGGGCGTGGGCCAGGTCCGGATCGAGGTGGTCGCAGACCGACGTCGCGATGAGAGAGTTCCGGAGGTCGGGGGACCAGGTGGCGAGCACCTCCGTGTCGAGATAGTGAGACACGAGGGGGTCATGACCGGCGAAGTCCTGCACGGGTGATCGTTCCCGCCGGGTCCGGTGCCACCACATCGACGCCAGTCGCAGCCCGACCGCCCATCCCTCCGCCGCCTGGATCAAAGCCCCGCGCTCGGCCTGTGTGGCGTCCAGCACGTGACCGTCGAGCAGGGCGTGTGCATCATCGACGGTGAACAGCAGATCACGCGACGTGATCTCCCGGAGTCGCCCCTCGACGAGCAGTCGCGCCGAGCCCAGCCTCGGATCCATCCGCGTGGAGATCACGACGCGTACCTGTGGAGGTGCCCAGACGACGAGATGGGCCAAGATCTCCAGCGTCTGCGGACGGGTGATCACGTGCGCGTTGCCGAGCACCAGGACGACCGGGTGCTCGGCCGCCTCGAGGCTCGTGAGGACCGCGGCGAGAAAGATCGGGTCGACAGGATCTTCCGGCGGCCGCAACCGCCGCAGCCGGGCCTGCAGCGGCCAGGAGCCGGAACGGACGAGCGCGGCCAGCAGCCCGTTCCACAGGAGCTGCGGGTCGTTGTCGCCGGCGTCCAGGCCCACCCACCCACGCCACTCTCGGGCTTCCCTCCGACGACAGTGATCCGACCCACGACGCCAGCAGTGTGGTCTTTCCCGAGCCCGCCGGGCCCGAAAGGAGAATGACGGGCCGGTCGACGTCGTTGGCGAGCCACATGTCGAGGGAATGCAACAGGCGTGCGCGGGGGAGCAGGAAAACGGGGAGGGGAGGCATGCTGGTCTTGCTCCAGGGGGGCGTCCGGAGCCTGTCCTCGGTCGGCAATGGCTGCGGTCATAGCGGGTACCCCTTATGTGCCGATGGCGCGCGTCGCTGAGCCTTGGCCCGCCTCATCGTCACTATTGTCAGTGGGCGTAAGTGTCACCATC
>CAZEYA010000169.1:0-8260 GCA_964516515.1 uncultured Kineosporiaceae bacterium
GCCGCCGGGCCAGGCCATCTCTGTTGAGGTGCCCGGCTGCCGGCACCACCCACGTGGCCCCACCGCGGCTGACCACGAGGACGGCGGCCGACCTGCTCATCGACTGGCTGCGGGCCGAGTCGAGGAACGCGTGCGCAACGTCGGCCACCGGCTCCGCGACACCGGTGAGGTCGATCTCGACAACGCAGCTGCCCGAAACGCCCGCGACGGCGGGTGGGGCGGCAACGGCGGCGGCCGCGAGCACGTCGGAGGCTATACGGACGCTGACCGCGGTCCCCTCGATCGTCACGGCGTTGATGCCGCGTCTGCATCGATCAGGGCGCAACGTACTGGTCATCGAATGGCGAGAGGTCGCGACCGGTGGGCGCCGACGACCCGGGCCCGTGAGCGAACGCCGTGGCACCGGAACCCTCGACCACACCTCGTGACACCGCGATGGCTGGCCGTCGGAACCCCCGTCACAGCGTGGCAACCTTCCCCGAGGAACGCGACGGCCTCCATTGGAACCCCTCACCGCCCGTCTGAGCTCACCGATACTGAACGCCGGCCATGGAATCGAGGGTTGAATGCTGCTTGACGTTCTGTCCAGACTTACCATCGTTGAGGCTTCTCTCTTCGCGACAGCGCGTGCCCCCGCGGTAAGCCACCCTCCCCGCCCTTGTGGACAAGGCAGCTCGCTGGGTCACCCGAAGTCCGCCATTTGTCGACAAACGGCGCCGCAGGAAGCCACCTCGACCGGCGTTTCTCGACAAATGGCGAGGAGGGGGCGGTCAGCTGGTGCGGCGCAGGCGTGCGGAGGCATGCGGCGTGAGTTCGTGACCCATGGCGGCCATGTCCATCGCCCACAGCAGGTCGCCCTCGACCATGCCATAAAGCCGACGGGCGGCGGTGTAGGCCTTGGCGGCAGGCGAGCGCATGACGACGTCGGTGGCCAGGTCGATCCGGGCCCCGGCCGCGGTGCCCGCATACATCTCGATGATGCCGGTCGGGTGCGACAGCAGCAGTTCGACGTCAAAGCCGGCAGGCACGGGGGTCGCCGACCGATCGGCCACGGTTGCGCCCGCCTCACCGCCGCTCGGCCCGAGCACGCGCCAGAACCCGCTCTCGGTGCCCAGCGGCCGACCGACAGCGCCGTCGGGGTCCAGTGCCCAGGTACGAGAGTTCCAGCGAAGAAAGGCCCGGCCGTCGTGCTCGACCGTGATCTCCTGGCCGAACTGCTGGTCGGCGGGCATGGTCGGGTAGCCGACCACGCCAACGCCCTCCCAGCTGCCCAGCAACCACGCCAGTGGAACCAAGGACGGCGCGAGGTCGGCCGGAATGGCCGTCAGCGACGCGCCGACCACCCCACCGCCTGCGACCCCGGTCCCGCTCAGCGCTGACCCGCGAACAGCTTGTAGACGACTAGCAACCCGAACCAGCCGATGGCCAGCGACGACAGCACCAGGAGTCCGGTGAAGACAGCTTCGAGCACCAGTCGATGATAGGGCGGGACCTCACCGGCCGCGGCGCAGGTGCATGGCTGACGAGTTGCTGGATGCGGGATGCTCCAGTTCCGCCTCCGCCCTAGCGATCCGGTCGGCATTCACGTCGAGATAGGGGGCCGCCACCTCGCTGTAGATCTTTTCATTAGGGAGTCAGTCCCGGCCGCTCGGCTCCCGCCGGTTCTCTGTCACGGCCGGGAGCTGCCGTAGCTACTTCTTCTTCGTGGGCGGAATGATCTCGGGGCGGTTGTTCGAATCTGCCTTCGCGTGTTTCTCGGCCCGCTTCTCCTTCAGAGACTTACCTGTCTTCTTGGCCATGTTCTGGCGCGGCGATTTGTCAGCCATGACTGCTCCCTCGTTCCGGAGCCCTGGTGGCCCCTTACATGGACAGTACGCCGGTGCGCGTCATATCGGCGGCGACAACCTGGTCGGCCAGGCAGTCGGCCACCAGGCAGGTGTCGACCAGCTGCGATCGCAACCGCTCGACGACCAGATCGGTGGTGGCCCCGGCCGGCAGCTGTACCAGCACGGCGGCCACCAGCTGACCGGAGTCGGTGACCGGCACGCCTGCCGCTGGACTGCGCTGCAGCACGAGGTCGGAGGCGAGCAGCAGTTCCAGCGCCTGCAGCGTCTGCACCCAGCCCGCAGCCGTCACGGTCAGTTGAATGGCGCCGAAGGCCAGCGAATTGTGGTCCTCGACGCCGTCGGCGACCGGAGTGCCCATCACCGTCAACGGGCTGGCCAGCTGCTTGAGCTCGGCGACGATCGCGGCGGCGGTGTTGGCCAGCAGCACCGGCACCAGGTAGTCGCTGCGCCAGCGCTGCGCCCGGATGTGCTCGGCCACCGGGGCGTGAGCCCGCAGCGTGCGCGCGAGCAGCGCGATGCGGCGTTCGGCGAGCATGCCGACGTGCGCGAGTGTCAACCGCAGGCCCTCGAAGCCGACCGCGACACCGAGCAGCGAGAAGTTGCCGTTGGATATCACGCGCCGGTCCTCCAGCCGTACCAGCGGGTTCTCCGAACGCGAGTTGAGCTCGACCTTCAGCATCGCCGCGACGTGCTCCAGCTGGTCGATGGCGACGCCATGCACCTGCGGCACGGTGCGCACCGAGATCGGATCCTGCACGCTGCGGACCGAGCCGTACCCGGCGGCCCCCGCCAGGGCCGCCCGGATCCGAGCCGCCGAGCTGATCTGACCTGGCAGCGGCCGCGCCCGCACCAGGTCGTCGTCGAACACCGCGGTGTTGGCGTCCAGCGCCCGCACGGTGTGCGCGGCCACGACGTCGGCATTGGACAGCAGGTGCCCGATCGACCGGATGGCCAGCGCTCCGGTGCCTACCGAGGCGGAGTTGGCCCCGATGAGCGCAAGGGCGTCCTTGGGCTGCAGCTGGACCGGGGCGATCCCGGCCTCGGCGAGCGCCTGCGCGGCCGGCCGGGCCACGCCGTCCTCGCCCAGCACCCGGCCCTTGCCCAGCAGCACGGCACCGACCGCGGCCATCTGGACCAGATCGGCGGAACCGACCGAGCCCTGCGACGGCACCACCGGATGGATGGCGGCGTTGAGCAGCGCCTGCAACGCGCCGAACAGTTGCGGCGAGGCGCCCGACCCGCCGCGGGAGATACCGGCGAGGCGGGCGAAGACGAGGGCGCGCACCTCTTCGACGTCCAACGGCGCGCCGATCGCGGCGGCGTGCGAGGAGATGATCTGCTCCTGAAAGGCCAGCAGCAGCTCCTCCGGCACGACCTGGTCGCGGGCAGAGCCGAGACCGGTGTTCAGTCCGTACGCCGCGGACCCGGACCGCACCGTCTCCACCACCACCTGGTGAGCGGCCGCCACCGTGGCGTGCACCTCGTCGTCGATGTCGACCCGCGCCCGGTGCCGGGCGACGTCGGTGATGTCGGACAGCCGCAGCGGTGCCGAGGTGACCACGACGGCGGGCTGCTCGGTCAGCGCCAGCCGCGGCGGCCGGGTGGGCAATGCGGTACTGCCCCGCTCACTGAGATCAGCGAAGTCGGCTGCATCGGCCGTCGCTGACGTCTGCCGCGACAGGTGGGCGCCGGAGGCCCTGGTGGTCATCGGGTCGGGGTGACCCCACGGCCGCCCCAGCGGCCCGGTCATCGCAGCCCCACGGCGTCTCGCCGCGATCTGACGACGACGCCGGCCTCGCTGTCGCCGCCGGCACCGCTGCGGTCGAGCACGTCTGCGGCGAGGTGGGCCAGCAGCTCGATACCCATGATCTGCTCGACCTCGGCGAGCGCGAGCGGGTCGACCGCGCTCGACGACAGTGGCAGGTGGCGGGCGTCGGCGGCGATGAGGACGACCTCGCGCTCCTCCTCCGCCGAGCCCGCCTGCGCGGTGAGGTCCTTCACCGACAGCGCCAGACCGGTCCCGGCGTCGAGGATCGCGATCGTGTCCGGATAGGTCGCCAGCCGCTGCCCGTTGGCGTCAACGGCCATGTACTCGTTGAGGTAGGGCACCGTCGCCTCGCCGATCCGGAAGGTGCCGTGGTCGAAACCGCCCCGCGTGACCAGCGGCACCTCCTGCCCCACCGGCCCGCTGGCCAGCACCCGGCCGCCGATCGAGCCCAGCACCGCGTCGAGGACGACCGTGCCCGGCTCGCCCGCGGCCGCAGCCATTGCCTCACCGAGGTCAAGGGCGGCCGTGATCGCGCCGAGCGCCGCGTGCTCGCGCACCCAGGCCAGCTCGACGGGGTTGCGGGCGGCGGCGATGAAGCCGCCGGTCCGCACCGAGATGTCACGCAGCACGTCGTCGCAGGTGGCGACGCTGCCGCGGGTGACGGCTGAGAAGTGGCCGTGCAGGTCGCGGTTGCCGCCGGAGACCACCTGGGTCGCGACGTATCCGGGCCGGGTGGTCAGGCCGAGCGCGCCGAGCTTGCCGGTGGGGTGCGCGCGGACGTCCCCGGCCGCGTCGAGTACCCGGACACCCAGCATGGCGGACTGGGTCCAGCCGTTGACCGTGGTCGAGTAGCCGTTCTGGGCCGTCATCACCGCCGTGATCGGGACGTCGACCGCGGCCATCAGCGCCTGCAGCGCATGGACGTAGTCGACCGGCCGGATCTCCCAGTTCGACGCCGCGGGGGCGCCGATCGCGGTGACCGTAGCCACCCATGAGTCGGGCGGAAGGTCGTCGACCGACGCCAACACCGGCCGTGACAAGGTGGTTGCGGTCCTGCCCATCAGCTCGCCGTGGCTGGCCCAACCGCCACCGCCGCAGGCGAACACGCCGCCGCCCAGCACCGCATGGCGGGCGTCGTCAGGGGTCAGCTCACGCATTCGTAACCTCCGGGTCGTTGCTCCAGTGCAGGTCGTGCCGGGTGACGGCGGCTGCGGCGGCGTCGTAGCCGGCCTCGGCGTAGCGCAGCACGCCGAGGGCGGTGTCGGCGTCGAGCGTGCGCCGCAGCCGGATCGCGGTGGTGGGGTCGCCGTCGGCCACGATCGACACCCCGGCGGACTGCATCCAGCCGCTGTAGCCGCCCCCACCTGCGTGCACCGCGACCAGGTCGGCGCCGGTCGCCGCGAGCAGCATGGCGTCCAGCAGCGGCCAGTCGCTGACCCCGTCGGACCCGTCGGCCATCGCCTCGGTGCCGATCCGCGGGTGGGTCATCGCCGCGGCGTCCAGGTGGTCGCGGGTGAACAGCACTGGCGCGCGCAGCCGGCCGTCGGCGACGGCGGCGTTCGCGGCGAGCGCGATAGCGGACCGCTCGCCGTGGCCCAGCCAGCAGCTGCGGGCGGGCAGTCCCTGCGGCGGGATGTGCTCGCGGGCCAGGGCGATCCAGCGGGCCACCTCGGGCCGCGCCCCGAACAGCTCCACCGCCAGGGTGTCCAGCACGTCGATGTCGGCCGGATCACCCGACAGCGCGACCCACCGGAACGGCCCGATGCCGCGGCAGAACAGCGGGCGAAGGTAGGCGGGCATGAAGCCGGGGATGTCGAAGGCGTCGGCGATCCCGGCGTCGGCTCCGTGCACGCGCAGGTTGTTGCCGTTCTCGAACGCGGTCGAGCCCAGCCGGGCGAGGTCCAGGATGGCGCGCACCTCGCGGCCGATCGAGACCCGCGCCGCGGCTTCCAGCGATACCGGGTCGTGGCGCCGCGCCTGCTCCCAGTCGGCGTGTGCCAGTCCCTCGGGCAGGTAGCCGTGGCGCAGGTCGTGGGCGGCGGTCTGGTCGGTGACCAGGTCCGGCACGGGACCGAGGCCGGCGGCGGCCAGCCGGCTCACTTCGGCGAAGACGGTAGCGGCGTTGCCGCCCAGCCCAACCGCCAATGGCGTCCCGGCGACGGTGGCCCGGCGGATCATCCCTAGCGCCTCCTCGAGGCTGCCGGCGATCATGTCGACGCCGCGCTGCGCCTGCGACCGGGCTATTGCTGCCATGTCCACCTCGACCGTGAGGCTGGACAGCCCGAGCATCCGGGCCGAGATCGGCTGGGCCGACCCCATACCGCCCAGACCGGCCGTCAGCAGCCACGCCCCGCGAGCGGCAGGCTGCCGGGACGCCAGCGCGAGCCGCAACACCTCATAGGTGCCCTGCAACACGCCCTGTCGGCCGATGTACTGCCAGGCGGCAGCTGTGAGGCCGCCCCAGATCGTCGCACCGTCGGCGGCCATCTCGTAGAAGCGCTCGGGGGTCTGCCAGCGGCCCACCATGTTGTTGACCGCCGAGACGACGAGCGGCGCCTGCTCCCCCGTCACCACGACACCGACCGGCCGGCCGCTCTGCAGGACGAGGGTCTGGTCCACGTCGAGCGAGAGCAGCTCGGCCTGGATCCGCCGGAAGGACTCGTGATCGCGGGCAGCCTTGGCCAGTGAGGCGTAGACGACGAGCTCCGCCGGCGCCTGCCCGACGTCGAGGACGTTCTCGAGCATCCGGAGCAGGCCCTCGGCGCGCCAACTACGCGCGCGCAACCCAGTCAACAGGTGGGTGCTCATACCGCCTCCATCGGTCCTGGCGGAAGCACCCGTAGGGGTTGCTGCGGCGTCGACGAGCCAGGTCTCTCGGCCGCTCTTGATGGTGTCGACACCATAGCGCCATGGCGGCGGTGTTCAGACCGGTTCGGCGACCACGCACATCCCCTGGTGCGGCGTCATGGTCAGCGACAGCGAGCGGTCGGCGTCGACGGTCCCCGCGACCGCGCCGGTCAGGGCGTCGATCATCACCGTCCCCGGTGACAGGTGGGGCGAGTCGATGCGGGCCTCGGCGTGGCGCTGGGCGAAGTTCAGCACGGTCAGCTGGATGCCCCGGCCGGCTTCGAGCTCGTGCACCATCACCAGCACGCCCTCGTCGGAGGTGACCGGCACCGCCAGCTGCCGCGACGTGGCGATCGCGTGCTGGCGTCGCACATCGAGGATGTGCGACAGCCGACGGGCGAACGACATCGGGTCGTTCAACTGCTCCTGCATGCCGCCGTAGAGGCTGCGGCCGCGGGGCATGCCGGCCAGCGACGGGGTGGTCGCGCCCATCGCGCCGAGGATGTCGTGGGCACCGCGGTTGATCCAGCGGGTATCGCCGGTCGCCACCAGGTCGGCGACCTCGGCCGGGTCGAGA
Organism: uncultured Kineosporiaceae bacterium; assembly: GCA_964516515.1. GTDB lineage: Bacteria > Actinomycetota > Actinomycetes > Actinomycetales > JBBAYJ01 > JANNOG01. The sequence continues at coordinate 7,040 of CAZEYA010000169.1, forward strand.
GTCAGCATCCCCGTGATGTCCCAGCCGGACAGCGCGAGAACGCCCGGCTGCAGTGCGTTGAACATCGCCATCAGGAGATGGCCGCGCCGGATGTGCTCGACGTCGATGGCGGACAGCTCGTGGCCCCGGTGCAGGCCGAGCGCGGCCGAGACGACGCTGACCGTGGTGCAGGCGATGCCGTTCGTGGTGAAGACCAGGTTGTAGTCGGATTTCGCGACCAGGGCATCAGTGAGGTCGGCCTGGATCTCCTCTGCCAGCGCGAGGCCCGACATCTCCCGATTGTCGTAGGCGAACGTGTCGTCGGCGTGCCGGGAGCGGAAATGGATGAGCTCGTAGGTCAGCTCGTCGTGATTCTGCAGACCGTGGACCAGCGACGCCGGGTCGACTCCCAGGTCAAGCCCACAGTTGAGCGTGAGCCGCAGGAACTCGGTCCGCTGGGTCAGCAGGGCGTGGTGATACGCGGGGCGGTTGATGAAGTCGTACGACAGGTCGGGGCCCACTCCGGAGGTGCCGCGAATGTCGTCGATCGAGAGGTTCAGTTCCTGGAAGGTGAATCCCCCCAGTTTGCGCACCATTCCGGCGATGACATGATTGGCGGCCTCCGACAGGGGGTGGCCTTCCGACCAGCCGGGGCTGTCATCGGCGCCGCGCTCGACACCGAGGAACCCGTTGGCGTCCAGCCGCAGTCCGCCGGCGCCCAGGTCGGCGAGGGCATGCAGGGCGTCACCGATGACCAGCCGCATGCCCGCGAAGGTCGGGTCCAGCCAGTTGATCGTCGGCTGACCTTCCTTGAAGTAGTGCAGGTACACCCATCGTCGGTACACACCGTCCACGCCGAGCACGGGCGCCGTCGCGCTCCAGTTAGTTTCCTTGATGCCCTTGTCGTAGAAAATGACCCGCTGCAGCCGGCCGATGATGAAACCCTCGCGCTCCAGCTTCTCCTCGGTGGCCTCGTCGAGATTCACCGAGTCTCGGCCGGGGGGCACATCCGGAAGCATCGGCCAGTACTCCAGCGGAATCTGCACCATGTGGTAGATGCCCGGGTAGTCGCCGTCGTTCATCTCGGCGAGCCTGAAATCCGGGCCCTTGCCGGTGTGTCCCGGCACGATGTCGTCGATAACGATCCCGCCGAATCGCCCGGCGATCTCGCAGACCGCTCTGTATTCGTTCTCGGTCCCGAACAGCGGGTCGATCGCGGTACTGATCCGGTCGAAGTGGCCG
>CAZEYA010000170.1:0-8258 GCA_964516515.1 uncultured Kineosporiaceae bacterium
CTGATGGCCGCCCTCGCCCTGGTCGGCATCACCGGCATGTACCTGCGGCAGGTGAAGGAGAGCGGCGTGCTGGGCCTGGTCGGGTACCTGCTGCTCAGCATCTGCTACCTGCTGGTCATGAGCACCGGCATCATCGCCGCCTACGTCCTGCCCTCCCTCGCAGCGACCGACCCCACGTATGTCGAGGACGTCATCTCGGTGTTCACGGGCGGCACCGCGAGCGGTGACATCGGCCTGCTGCAGCCCGTGCACCAGCTCCAGGACCTCGGCTACCTGGCCGGGGGCCTCGTGTTCGGCATCGCAATGTTCCGGGCTCGGGTCCTGGCTCGGTGGGCGGCGGCGTTGCTGGCCGTCGGCGGCGTCGTCACGGTCGCGCTCTCGGTGATGCCGGACGCCTTCTACCGCCTCCTGGCCTTCCCCAACGGCATCGCCATGATGGCCCTGGGCTACTCGCTGTGGCGCAGTGCCTCCACGCAGACCAGGTCGCTGCCGACCCCTGTCGGCACTCCGCGCTTCACCGCGGCAGGTGCCGAATGACCCCGCCCACCGGAGCGATCGACAAGCCGCGACCCCAGACCCACCTCGTGGCTGGACCCGTCCCGGGCACACGACCAGCAGGACAGCCCCGGCCGGGTACCGGGGCTGGGGCCGGGTCGACCTGGCGGATCCCAGCAGCACTGGTGGTTCTCAGCGTCGTCCCGGTCGTCGCGGGGTCACTCCGGCTCCTCCAGGTCGCCGGAGGAGCGCAGCTGTTGCCCAGCAATCCGCGCATCGACGCCTCCCCCGCACCGGTGGTTGTGCACATCGTCGCCGCCGCGCTCTATGCCCTCCTCGGCGCGTTCCAGTTCTCCACCAGGCTGCGTCGCCGCCGACCCCGCTGGCACCGCACCACCGGCCGCCTCCTGGTCGGGGCCGGGCTGGTCGTCGCCTTGTCCGCACTGTGGCTGACGCTGTTCTACCCCGGTGCACCGGGTGGCGCCCTGCTGTGGGCCATCCGTCTCCTGGTCGCCTCCGCGATGGCCGCCAGCATCGTGCTCGGGTTCAGCGCGATTCGCCGCCGCGACCTCGCCTCGCACCGCGCCTGGATGATCCGCGCCTACGCACTCGCGGTGGGCGCGGGAACCCAAGCGTTGACCCAGGGCGTCGGTGAGGCCATCTTCGGGGCCAGCGACCTCAGTACCGCCCTGTCCATCAGCTCCGGGTGGGTCATCAACGCCGCCGTCGCCGAATGGGTCATCCGCCGCCCCTCCGCCCGCCCGGCGCGCACGGCTCGCGCCCGCCCAGCGTTGGCTGGGTCGCGATGAGCCCTCGTCCCGGACTCCACGAGACCGCCCACTACCAGCTACGGGTCGGGGGGCACCTCGACGAGCACTGGGCGTCCTGGTTCGGCGGTCTGACCCTCATCCACGATGACGACGGCACGACGACCCTGCATGGGGTCGTCACCGACCAGGCCGAGCTGCACGGCCTACTCGCCAAGGTTCGCGACCTCGGCGCCACCCTGATCTCGGTCAGGGTCACCGACGTCCCCGACGAAGCCGACGGTCTGCCCGCGTAGCGCGAGCTCCGACGGCCGTAACCCATCGCTGACTGCGGATCGTCTACCGGACAAGATCGCCAGTCCCGGCACAGCCGGTGGCCGTGCCACCCAGCGGTGCACGGTGTCCTACGGCGTGTGGAGCGGGGCGTCGGAGCGGACGGCAGTGACGACGTCGTTGATCGCGGTGATGGAAAGGGCGGAACCTGACGGGTCATGGAGGAACGCCGCGTGACGTGGTTGGCGACGGGCGGGATCTTCCCCGACGACCTCCTCGCGTCCAGCTCGCTGCTAGCCCTGGCCGGGTCGTCGTCGGATTCGTCATCATCCACCTCGGGACGATGATCAGCCTCGACGACTTCAAGCGTCAGTGGAAGACGTTCCTCATCGGGGTGGCCACCGTCGTCGGCATCGGCGTGTCGCTCTTGGTCGCGGCCCTGATCTTCGGCGGCAGCGGCAGCGGCAGCGGCAGCGTCAGCGATAGCGCGGCCGACGGCTACGCCCGAGCCCTCGACCTTCGTCATCGCGGGCACCGGCTCACTGAGCGGCGGGACGATCTCGGTCCTCATCGTCCAGGAGGCGGCCTTGGGGGTCGGGCTGACGTCGATCGCCATCTTCCCCGTGCTCATCTCCCTGGGCGTCAACAACCTCACCAACGGCATCCTCAACACCTTCGTTGTCGCGCTCGTGCTCGGCATCGCGCTGAGGGCACTGGGCGTCTTCGGCGTCCTCGGCATCGCCGGGTTCTCCGCCCTCGCCGGGAAGCTCCTCGGCTACAGCGTGCCGATGGCGGTGGCAATCGGGCTGACCTCGCTGTACGGCTTCCCCGGCACCATGATCCTCTCGCAGGAGGCGGCCAAGGGAGCCGGGGAGAACCCCGAAGAGGTCGCAGCCATCGAGAACTACATCCTGCCGAAGATGATCGTCGCCGGCTTCTCGACAGTGACGATCACCTCGGTGATCGTCACCAGCATCATCGCAGGTCGGATCGGCGGCTGATCAACGGCGAGCCCGTCGACCGCGATCGCCCCTGTCAATACCGTGATTCGTCGTTCAGGCTCACGAATCTGATTGGGTCGCTCAGGACCGCCGAGGCCCCCTTGAGGTCAGCAAGCCGGACGGCCAGGGTGGCGGTCGCGAGACGTTGCGGGAGGGCTTCGTTGAACTTCAGGCCGGTGAGGGCGCGCTCGTCGACGTCGGGCAGGCAGAGCCGTTCGGCGGCGGCGCCCGCGCTGGCCCGCCACATCTGCAACGTGAGGTCGGTTCGCATGCGGATGCTGGTGTCGTCGAAGCGTTGGGTGCCGTCGACGACGTCGGACAGGGTGGCTGCCAGAGTGGCGTTGGCCCGGTAACCGGCCCAGGTCCACCAGCGGACGTCATCGTCGGTGCGGGTGATGAGGGTGCCGCCGGGGTGGGCCGTGGCCAGCTGTTCGTCGCGCACGTCGGCCAGACAACGCTGGGCCCGATGGGTCAGGGCGACCGGTGGATCGGCACCGAGCAGGACATCCCGGGCGGCCCGAGTCAGGGCATAGCTGGCCCCGGAGATGCCGGGTGTGAGCCAGCGGGCCTTGCCGCCGCGTTCGGCAGGCTCGACGAAGCACCGACGCCGTTTCCAGTCGATCCAGGTGACCTTCCAGCTGCGGCCGGCGAGCAGCAGCAGGCGCGGGCCCTCGACGTTCTGGGTGAGGAGCACCGGGTCGGTTCTGCCGATCTCGTCCCGCCCGGCCAGCACGGTGAACTGCGGCGGGGCAGTGAACACGGCGGTCATGCCCATGAAGTGGCGGTGTCCGAAGCGCTGCTCGGCGGCCGGGCCGATGAACAGCAGCTCACCGTCGGCGTCCACAAACCCCTGGTTGATCAGGTGCCGCAGGATCGGTTCAGCGCTGCGGTCGAACGGCGGGAGCCCGTTCCACGCCTCGACCCACGTGTGGCGCCCGATCCGGTGCTCCTGCAGACACAGGGCGAGCAGCTGCTGGGCGACGATATGTCGTGGCTCGGGCGGGGGGACCACGGGCTCGACATAACCGCTGCCCCACAGGTGCAGCAGGCCGGCGGCGGACAGCAACTCGTCATTGGTCAGGGTGAGGAACAGCGCATTGCGCGTGGCGCCGGGGCGGCGTCCGGTGCGGCCGAGGCGTTGCAAGAACGCGGCAACGGTGGAGGGTGAGTTGATCTGGATGACCCGGTCCAGGTCACCGACGTCGATGCCGAGCTCCAGCGTGGAGGTGGAGACGATGACGCAATCGCGGGCCTCGGAGAACGCCGCTTCGGCCCGCCGCCGCTCGTCGGCTGACAGCGAGGCGTGCGACAAGAACGTGGTCACTCCGCGCTCGCGCAGCGCGGCGCCGAGTTCTTCTACGAGCTTGCGGGAGTCGCAGAACACCAGCCGCTTCTCCCCCTGATGCAGCGAGGCGATGACGGTCGCGGCATTGGGCACCGAGCCGACGTAGTCCAGCTCGACATCACCAGGTGGCCGAACTCCCGTGCCGTGCCGGGCCGTGGCCGGGGCGAGGTCGGGCGCAACCACGGTGGCGGGCCGGTGACCGCGCCCGGAGCCCTGTAGCCACGTGAGCAGCTCGTCGGGGTTGCCGACCGTGGCGGAGAGTCCGACGCGTTGGATGGGTCGCTCAGCCACTCGGGTGAGTCGTTCCAGGACGGCCAGCAGGTGCCAGCCGCGATCGTCCCCGGCGAAGGCGTGCACCTCGTCGACCACGATGGAACGGAGGTTGGCGAGGAACCGAGCGTGCTCGACCTTGAAGCTGATCAGCATTGCTTCCAACGACTCGGGTGTGGTCAGTAGCAGGTCCGGCGGATCACGCAGGATCCGTTGCCGCTCCCCGGCCGTGGTGTCGCCGTGCCAGACGGCGGCATGGCGGCCGAGCCAGCCGGTGTACTTCTCCAGGCGGGGCAGCAGGTTGTTCAGCAAGGCCTTGAGCGGGCACACGTAGATGACTGACAGTCCGGACCAGTGTCCGGCCTCCATGGCGGTCAGCAGCGGGAACACGGCTGCCTCGGTCTTGCCGCCGGCGGTGGGGGCAAGCAGCAGCGCGTCGCTGCCGTCGAGCACGGGCGCCACCGCTTGCTGCTGAAGGTCTCGCAGGGTCTGCCAGCCCAGGCTGTTGACGATGTGGTGGACGACAACGGGATGCAGCCGGTCCAGCCCGCTGGTCACCGCCACAGGCCGGTTCCGGTTCCGGTCAAGCTCATGACAGGTCCAGATCGATGTCGTCGGCTCGGCCGGTCGAGGGGACGGCCTGGCCGGCGACGTTGCGCTCCACCTCGCTCAGCTCACCCGAGGTCAGGGTCAGCGCGTAGTGGCGCCGCGGGTCGAAGTCGTCGAACTGGTCGACGCGGTCGAGCACGTCGGCGACCAGCTTCTTGAGGAAGATCCGTGGCGCGATCCCGACCCGACCGCCGAGCGACCCGGTGACCGCGTCGGCGAGCTGGCCGACGTAGTCGTCGGCCACCAGCTGCCGGATCCGTCCCTCCCGTGGGGACCCCGCTGCGTACAGATCCCTGACCTTGCACCCGAGCATCAGCAGCGCGGCCCGGTCGAACCCGGGCAACCGGACCTGTACAGCCCGAGGGTTGTCGAACCGGGCATCGGTAGCGAAGTCGGTGGCCAGCCGCTGCGCCAGCGGCGCCAGCCGCTGCACCCCCGACGGTCCGTCGAAGAACGCAGGGGTACCGGTGACCAGCAGGTACAGCCCAGGGAACCGGCCCGCGTCGATCTCGTCGATGAGCTGACGCAGCGCATTGAGGGCCTTGTCGCGGACGTCACCTCGCACCCGCTGCAGCGTTTCGACTTCGTCGAACACCAGCACCAGTCCCGGATGCCCGGCGTCGCGCAGCACGGTGAGCAGGCCCTGGAGGAACGCCATCGCACCGAAATGGTCGAGCTCGCCGCGGATACCCGCTGAACGCTTGGCCGCCGCCGCCACCTGCGGCTGCCCGCCCATCCAGGCAGCGAGACCGTCGGCGAGCGCGCCGTCCCCGACAGCGACTGCGGACCGGTAACCGCGCAGCGCCTGCGCAAAGACCGGCGTCCGGGTGCTGACCTGCATGAGTCGCTGCTCAAGGAGTCGGTCGACGGCGGTGGCGACGGCGGCCTCACCGGCGCGCTCCAGTGCAGGGTCGGCCTGGACGGCGTCCGATTCCAGGGTGAACAGCCACGAATCGAGGACAGCACGGAACGCGCTCGGCGGGATCGACGCCGTCCGCATCGACTCGGTGACCCGCCGATAGACGGTTTCCAACCGGTGCAACGGCGTCTGCGTCTCCGAGATCTGCACCTCCGCGGCCGCGAAACCCCGTCGTAGCGCCCGCTCGCCCAGGTGTCGCGTGAAGAACGTCTTGCCGGAGCCGTACTCGCCGCGCACCGCCTTGAAGGCGGCGGCTCCCGCAGCCACCACGTCGAGCTCGTCGTCCAGCGCGGCGGCGAACCTGTCGAGGCCGACAGCGAGCAGGTCGAGCCCACTCTCCGGGACGGTCCCGCGCCGTAGGGCCCCGATGACCTCGCGCCGCCGCCTACTGGAGACGACGTCCTGGGTCACTGCCGCACCTCGAACTGCTCCCTCAGCAGCCCGACGTCGAGGATCACCACACCGGTTGCGGCCTCGACGGCGAGCACCGCGTAGCCCTCCACGTTGAGTAACTGCTGCACCTGGGTCAGCGCACCCCGCAGCCGGGTCTCCGCCACCCCGAGCGCCTGGGCCGCAAGAACACGCGGGAGCCGGGTGCCGTTCGCGGCCGCGAGCGCGTCGACGAACCGGGAGACCTGGTCGTCGGTGACGATGAGCCGACCGGCGACCTTCCACTGACCCTTGAACACGGCGCTCTTGATCACGGCCCGGCCGAGCGTGCCGGTGACGACTGTGGCCCGTGCGGGGGCGGCGGGCTCGAGGTCGAGGTCGAGGTCGAGGTCGAGGTCGAGGTCGAGGTCGAGGTCGAGGTCGAACAGCGTGGGACCGGCCTGATTTCGAGGCAGGCGTGCCCTGCTCGCAGTTGCCGGAACAGCGGGTGCCGCGGTCGTGGCGACGGCCGCCGGGGTGAGCCACCAGGTGGGTACTTGAGGCGGTAGCAGCGTCAGCCCGGCTGTGTTGCTCGCCTCGTCGGCCACGAGCACCACGACGGGGACGACGACCTCAGCCGCGCTCGCCCCGCCGTGGTAGCCGGCCTTCAGCGGCCCGTAGCGCAGGGTGTCGTCGACCGCGAGGACGGCGCGGTGGCCCCCGCCCTCGGTCAGGACGCGGGGACCGGCGACCTCCACCTCGCCTTCCTCGACGTGGCCCGTGACGCCGCGAGATCGGCCACTGGAGATCTCGGGATAGGCCCGTTGCGTGCCGAGGCGCCGTTCGACGATATGCCCGTGGTCGGCGGTCATCACGACGGTCCGATGGGTCGCGGTGGCCCGGGCGAGCAGTGGTTCGAGATGTTTGACGGCGTCGGCGGTCCACACCGTGCCGGCAGGGTCACTGCGGTCGAGCGCGTCGTCGATCGTGTTCAGGACGACTGTCACGAGCTTCACGGCAGGGTCGTCGAGGGCAGCGCCGACCTCGTGGCTGACCGACCAGCCGGCGGCGGTCGTGTCCACGCCCTTCTTGTGGAACAGCTTCGCGGCGATCTTGCCGCCCTGCGCGGTGAGCTCCATGTAGCCGCTCCGCTCCTCCGGTTGCTGCCCACGGACGAGGCGGCCACACAGCATCGAGGCACGGCTTACGTCCGTGACCGAGGGCAGCACCGACAGGGCGGCCACCCGCTGCGCCCCGTCGGCACCTGGTAGCGCGGCTTCCAGCCAGCCGAGTCGCGTCGTCACGTCGGCCAGGATCTCGATGGCTGTCGCCGCGCTCATCCCGTCCATGACCAGCAGCAACACGGGTGCCTGCTTAGCCAACGGGATCACCGCGCCCGCCAGCAGCCGCTCGAGATACCACACGGTGCCGGCGTCGCTCGGCACGCCGTTGCCGGATCCGGACGGCGCCGCAGCTACAGCCGCAGCCAGCGCCGCGGCGAAGTGGCGCTCCTGACGGTGGCGTCGTTCCCGCGCCGCAACGACGACGGACTGAAGCACGGGCGACAGCTCCGGGTCGTCGACGCCGCCGAAGGCGTCGTTGATGGCGGTGTCCGCCCACGCCCCGGAGTCGAGGTGCAGCCGGGCCAGCACACCGAGCGACGCCACACCACCGGCGGGGCCTGCTGTGGTCTCCGCCACGGCGAGCCAGCGCACGAGTCGCACAGCGGCCTCGAAGGGCGCCCTCAGCGCGCCCTGCGCGGCGAGCCGGTGCGCGCAGACGGCTGCCCATGCGGTGTCGACGGCGTCCCCGACGTCGGTACCGCGCACTGGATCGGCGGCGCGACGCAGCGCGTCGGCCAGGACGCCGTACCGTGCTCGCAGGCCGCTTGCCAGCAGCTCGGAGTGGCGAGCCAGTGGCCCTGCCTGGATCTGCCCGACGATCGCGTCCGCGCGGTCGAGGGCCCGCTGGATGTCCTTGTCGGCGCGCCGGTCGTGGACGAGGTCGGCTACCAGTGCCCCTGCGGCCTGGCCCAGCGCGGCCAGCGCTGCCGGGCTGGGGACAGTGTCACCCCAGCGTCCTTCGAGTCGCGCGAGCGCGAGCTGGGCCTGGTGCGCTGCCTGCTCGTCGCGGCGCTCGCCCGTGGTCAGCAGGTCCAAGACGACGCCCGTCGGGACGACGTCGGCCAGCTCACCGCGGGCCAGCAGGGC